>DATNPT010000164.1:0-25791 GCA_036703075.1 Chroococcales cyanobacterium | reverse complement strand
GGAGTTGAAACACACCCAAGCTCAACTGGTTCAATCTGAAAAAATGTCGAGTTTAGGGCGAATGGTAGCGGGTGTTGCTCACGAAATCAATAACCCTGTTGGCTTTATTTTGGGCAATCTTGCTCATGCCCGTCACTACTTCCAAGATTTGAACAGATTGGTTGAACTCTATCGGAAAACTTATCCAAATCCCACGCCAGAAATTCAAAATCTCGCTGATGAAATTGATTTGGATTTTTTGGTGAATGATTGGTCGAAACTAATGCATTCAATGGAGATTGGAGCCGATCGCATCCACCAAATTGTTCAATCCTTAAAGCTCTTTTCTCGGTTGGATGAAGCTGAACTCAAACCAGTCGATATTCATCAAGGAATTGAAAATACCTTACTAATTCTGCAACACCGACTCAAAGCTGTAGGTGACCGTCCTCCGATTGAAATTGTTAAAAACTACGGTAAACTGCCCCAAATTACCTGTTATGCTAGCCAGTTGAATCAGGTGTTCATGAATTTGCTGAGTAATGCCATTGATGCTCTGGAAAATCAACCTGAACCACGGGTCATTACTATTCGTACTGGGTTAAGTTCTGAGTTCTTAGCTTTGAGTTCTGAGTTAAAACAACCCTCTAAAACTCAAAACTCAAAACTCAAAACTCAAAACGCCCCGAACGTTGCCATTCGGATTTCTGACAACGGACTGGGAATGAGCGAGGACGTGCATAAGAAAATGTTTGACCCATTCTTTACAACCAAACCTGTAGGCAGTGGCACAGGATTGGGCCTCTCGATTAGTCATCAAATTATCGTGGAAAAACATCGAGGTCAAATTAGTTGTATTTCTGCGCTAGGGCAAGGAACAGAGTTGATTGTAGAGATTCCCGTTCAGCAAGAACACCTATTAGAACACCGATTCAGTAATCCTGGAAAAACCTCTCCCCCAGCCCCTTCCCTTGTAGGGAAGGGGGTTGGGGGATTAGGTTCTTAATAGTGAATTGGTACTCTAGTTGATGATTCTCCCGAACACTTGCATGCCAATCGATTAATACTTTCCCGCTAGTGGGTCGTCACTAAGTATTAGATATGAGTTCAATCACTTACAAAAAGTTGGTTGCTAAACAATTTGCTCAAGATTTTCAGTCCGCGATCGCATTTGAAGAACTCCCCATCCCCAACCCTGCACCGAATGAACTCGTAATTCGCAACAAGTTTGCTGGCATCAATGCAGGATTCGATACGTTGGTTTGCCGAGGTGAAACCCCTTATCTTAACCTGATACCCCCCTTCGATCTGGGAGTGGAAGCGGTGGGAGAGGTGGTAGCGGTAGGACGTGAGGTGAACGACTTCAAGGTTGGAGATGCGGTAGCAACGACTGTGCGTGGAGGAGGCTATCGTGAATATCAAGCGATCGCTTCTCACCTGGCTGTCAAAGTCCGTGACGCCACGCCAGAGGTGCTAACCCTGATGCCTACAGGAGTCTCAGCGTTAGTGGCACTCGAACAGGCGGGAGACATGAAAAGCCAAGAAGTCGTTTTGGTAACGGCCGCAGCCGGAGGAACCGGCCACATCGCTGTGCAACTGGCGAAGTTAGCAGGCAATCATGCGATTGGCACCTGTGGTTCAGACGCGAAGGTAGAGTTACTGAAGGGTTTGGGATGCGATCGCGTAATTAACTACCGCACAGAAAACCTCGATCGCGTCCTCAAGCAAGAGTACCCTAATGGCATTAACTTAGTCTTCGATTGTGTGGGTAAAGAAGTCTTCGATACCTGCGTTGACAACTTGGCAGTTCGAGGCCGTTTAGTCGCGATCGGCTTTATTTCCGAATATGCTAAAAATCCGGAACTCGTGACTCAACCTCGCATTTATCACAAGCTATTTTGGAAAGCCGCTTCGGTTCGGGGGTTTCTCATGCCTCACTATGTAAAACATATGGTCGAGGCACGCGATCGCTTACTAAACCTTTTCTATACTGGCAAAATCAAAGTTGCTGTTGACCCAACGGAATTTAAAGGCATTGAATCTATTCCTGCTGCGGTTGAATACCTGCTCAGTGGTAAAAATTGCGGCAAAGTTGTTGTCAGGTTTTGAATTGCTCCAGAAGTCGCGAGTAGAGGCAATAGAAGTTATTGTCATTCAGGTAGTGAGTTGTAAGATGCTCCCCATTTAATTTGCACATAGATACTCGCCGTGCTGAAAATACGTGCCGTATAATTAACCCGTTCTGAGAACACGCAATGAACCAAGCATCACCCCACCACCAGCCAGAATAAAGATTCCTCCAAAGGGATAAGCAAACCAGCGATCGTCTTGTTGAACGCGCAAAGATGTCTTTCCAGGATTGCCAATGAAAGCATTAATTTGGTCTGTATTTTTTTGTTTTTCCTCAGCACCGGAACTCCACGCTGTGGTGAAGGGAACCTTGCCACCATCAGTTAAGAGTACGACACGATAGGTATCCCCCTTATGGTTTTCATTTACATCAACTTTTGCACTTTGGAGTTGATTTAAGGGTATTGTTGTCTCATCTGACCCTAACAAGCCAGAACGCACAAATTGACAACTTCCTTGAGTTGGTTCAACTCTCTGACATGTCAGAGTAGCAAGTTCCCCGAAAACAACCATTGCCGCTAATCCACTGACCACAAAAACACTACCAAAAAGCACTGTCCCCATTGCGGTCATCAAGTTATTTGCTTGTAGCCTTAATCGATCCGATGTTGGCTCAACAATCTTCATTGGTTAGTCTCCTTTTAAGTAAGGTCAGTGGTTTGGCGTTCTCCCCACCACAACTAGCTGTTATTTAGTTATCACGGCATTTCAACATTTTTATGCAAACCAATTACTTCCAACAGTCAAGTCGGGAGTGAAGGAAGATAAAAGTGATCGGCTCTCTTCTATGCCGTTCGCTCTTCGTCTCTAGGACCAGCCCTTTCAAGGTGAATGTTTTTTGGTTTGAGCTTGGGAGAGAATCTTAGCAGTAGAAATATGAGGCCGCTTGGCGGGACGATGACGTTTGAGTCGAGACTTTGTCTCCTTTTGGGCGCGTGGATGACGCACGAAGGCAGTCAAATTAACCCGACCTGCCAAATCCTGAAGCACTTGGGTCAACTCTATCAAACTCATCTGCTCAAAAACTTGCCATTCCGGTGGGGGTATGGCAATCATCATGCCGCGATAAATTCCTCGAATTTCGTCAGCCAGATAATAGCTGGAAACTTCTTGTTCAATCTTCTCAGTGCCGTAAACGCTTCTCAGGGCAGCTAGTACGACAGAAAGGATATTGTAGGAAACTAAAGCAACACAGAAAGCAAAAAGGGCTGCCTTAGGGTAACCAAGAGTCTTAATTTCACAATTAAATATCACAGTCAGGATTTGAAATAAGGTTTCAACAGTCCAACGTTTACGGTAGATTTGAGCAATTCTAAGAGCTGTTGCTAGCTCTAGGGATAAATTAGTCAGAATAAAGATTTCTTGAACACCATCACGAGTAGCTTGCTCCAAAACTATCTTCACACGACGGATATGCGATAAAAACCCATCATCATCACTAACAATAATGGTTTGTTCAAAAACTTCTCCCCCTTCTACTGAAGCAACGTAGCGAAACTCATTTGCATTGTGCCAGGGAAGACATTGATGTTCTCGTATGATGAAATATGCTTTTTGAGCGACAATGCCACTCAAGAAGTTCAAAGTGCAAAAATTCCGGTCGGCTATCCACACATCATCTTCTTCCACTGTGGCTAACACCTTATTAAGTAAGGAACGCTCTTGAGCATGACCATCTTCACAAGGAAACACATCAATGGCTAACATTAAAGCTGGGTCAAGCACCACCAGAGATTGCCCTGGTAAGGGCGCACTGTTACATGAGCGTAGCGGCTTCAGGCGATGTTCGGTGGCAGCCAAAGCATTTCCATCTAAAATTTTGACTCGATAACCTGGCAACCAATCCGGTAAATTTCCCTTCAAATGTCGGATGATTGCTTCCATTTCATCAGCCGTCTCTCTTACTAACAGAGCACTTACATTGGATTCCATCGCATTAAGCTTGTTATAGATAGAAGTGACAGAAACGCTAATTTCTGAAGCTCTGGCTTGATAAGCAGCATGAATTGAAGGTCGAATTCCACAAGCAACTGAACTCATCATCTCGACGACTGTGGAAAAGAGTAGCTCTCTTGTGTACTGAGTTTTAGTGCTTCTCTCAAATAGCTCGTCAAGTTTTTGAGGACATAGAATTTTTTCAAGAAGTCCCCGAACCATAACTGACACTGGACTTTCCTGTACAAAACGCTCAAACACTTGACTTAGCACCATTGTTGGCTTTTCCCCCTCGATTTTGGATTTCTTCACCTAACTAGAAATCTAGGGAAATGACAAGACCTTGAAAGGGCTGGTCCTAGTCTCGTTCACCGTAGGCGTTCCGAAGGAAAGAGAAGGCAATCGCTAATATCGATTACCTAAATATTTGCTACGGATAGTACCTCCCGAATGAACTGCCTCCACTCATAGAACAAATCAGTTCAGGAGTTAATTGATTAAGTTCGTGTGATAACTTTTGACTTGCTTATTTCCGCCCAGTAAAATCCTGCTCGATTTTTTGATACTGGGGAACGCCAATCAGTTGCTCAAATTCTTTGAAGCCCACCAAATCCCCAAACTCAACCGTGGTTCCCTGTTCTTTTAACTGACGCAAGCAAGCGGTCATAACATGTGTTGTGGCAAGCAGCGTAGAAACTGGGAAAAATACAATCTTAAAGCCTATTGCTTGTAACTCAGAGGCAGAAAGTTGCGGAGTTTTGCCACCTTCTACTATATTGGCGACCAGTGGCACATTGGGAAAGGCCGTTGCGATCGCTTTAAGTTCCTCCACTGACTGAGGGGCTTCGACGAACAACACGTCTGCCCCTGCCTCAATGTAAGCTCGACCCCGATAAATTGCCTCCTCTAAACCCAATTGAGCACGAGCATCAGTACGAGCAATAATCACCAAACCGCTTTCACCCCGCGCCTGTACTGCTGCCCGGATTTTCCCAACCTGTTCTGCCATCGGGATGACTCGCTTCCCTTCAAAGTGACCGCACTTTTTCGGCCATTCCTGGTCTTCTAGAAGCACTCCAGCAATGCCCAACTGCACGGCATCTTTGACAGTGCGGATAACATTCAAAGCGTTGCCATAGCCAGTGTCCAAATCTGCAATTAAAGGAATACTAACCGACTGAGCAATCCGACCGACACTGTATAGCACTTCGGTAGCTGTGAGAAATCCGTAGTCTGGCAAACCCAGTGTGGAGGCAGCAATGCCAAAGCCGCTTGTTGCCACAATTTCAAAGCCAAGTTGTTCGACCAGCTTGGCTCCCAGACAATCATATACCCCTGGCACGACGAGAATTTCAGAACTTTTTAGCCACTGTCGTAGTTGCTGTGCAGAAGATGTACCTGTCATCACGTTTCCTATCCAATCGTCTCAATGCGGAACTTGTTGCTGGTGTCCAGCTCTTTATCAGCAACTTAGCATCTCACAGGCTGTCGTAGGTTAGTTGCGGGTTTGCCCAGTTGGTTTCTTCCAAAAATTCACGAAATGTAGTCAGGAGTCCAGGAAACTCTTCCCTCAAGCTCTGCACATCAGCTTGATACCCTTGATTGCGATACCACTGAATCAGCTCAAACAATCGTTTACGCCAAAGGAGTAAAAAAAGCCAGGGCGGTACTTCTTTGTAAACAACCGTCATTCCTTGTACCTTGGAGAATTCCTCTACCATCTGCTTTGGAGTCAGTACATCGCCAGCTAGCTCAATTTCTCGACCGATATAGTTAGAGGGATGTTTGATTGCATAGGCAGCAATGCGACCCATATCTTTGGTGGTAATCAGATGTAGGGGTTTATCAGGCTGAAGGGAAAATGGGAAAGTTCCTTTAAGGACAGAAGGTCGCGTGTACTTTTTCCAAAACTCCTCCATAAACAAGCAAGCTCGTAACAGTGTGGTGGGTAAGCTAGCTTGTTTGAGAATCTGTTCTACCTTGTACTTCTGCTCAATGTGGCTGATTCTAGAATTTCGCTCTGCCCCACCGGCAGAGTTATAGACGAAGTGCTTGATGTTAGCTTTCTTTGCCACTCGTGCTACTCGCTTTGCCCTCTCGACCTCTAGTGGGTCGGCTTTGGCAGAGTCAGCTGAGGTGGCATGGCAGTAGACCTGTGAAATCCCTACAAACGCAGCTTCGAGCGAGTCTTCGTCGTCTAGATTAGCTTCAACCAGCTCGACTCCTACATCGCTCATCTTTGCCAGGGAGGGGCGGTTAAGATCAATTTTGCGAGTTATGGCACGTAGGTTGGTCACCCCCTGTTCGAGAAATCCCTTAACCACATTCCCACCAGTGCCTCCAGTCACTCCGATAAGCAGAACTTTATCAATTTTTGGCTCTGTGCGATCGCACGAATCTAAACCATTCACAGCTACTGTTTATAACAAACTTACTTTTAGCGTAATTGCTTTCTGAGCTGGGGATAAAATTTGCAAAAACAGCAGCGGCGTGGAAAGCGATCGCCACATAATAATAACGAGCGCAGACAAGCTCTCAGTTATGGGGCAACATCGAGCGCATTGGCATCAGGAGGCAGTAGCGATGACAGAAACAGCAGAAAATACCCTAAAAGTTGCTCGTCAGGCATTTGAACACTTCACGCAGGGTTTAGCAACAGGCGAATGGAACGTGTTCATCGACATGCTTACCGAAGATTTTACGTTCTGGTTTCCACTAGGCCCCTACCATGGATTGAATGTCGGGAAAGAGCGGGTTTATGAATTCTTTCAATATGTTTCTGAAGCGTTTAAACCTGGCTTGTCCGTTACGCTAGATCGCGTTACCAGCAACGAGACAACTGTTGTTTTTGAGTTCCGGGATGAAGGACAGCTTCGGGGAGAACCTTACAAAAACCGAGTAGCTGTTTCTTTTGATGTTCGTGGAGACAAGATTTGCAGCTATCGGGAATACTTTGGTAGTGATGGCAAATCGAATTAAAAAGTCTAGTCTTCTAGCTCTTCACGACTGATGGTAACTTATACCACGGAAGATGAGGAAATTCGTGATGTTCCCAGTGGTAACCAAAGTGATAACAGGCAATCAACGACCAGAAGACATCGTAGTAAGCACTTTTAGCCCGATGACGATTGGTGTAACCTCCTTTTGGTCGTCGATGGGGCAAGAAAATGCCGAAGTAAAAAAGCTGAATTGAGCTAAGTAAAATCGGTAAGACCCAAAACAAGAAAAGGTTACTCGCTGGGATATTGAACCCCCATTTGAATAAAGAAAAGATGAGAGCCATCCCTAAAAACACGACCCAGCTTTGCTGCCCAACCAAATAGCCTTTCATGAAGTCTAGATACCAACTTAAAGGATTGTGTTGCCCTTGTTCGCAAAAGTCTGGGTCTTTTGAACTTGCTGGATAGCGATGATGTAATCTGTGCTTCTCTAAGAGCGTTTTGTAAGGCAAGAGGACATAGAGTCGCGTTGCTACAGAGCCAATAAAATCGTTGATGTAACGATGTCGAGGAAAAACTGTTCCGTGCATCGCATCATGAGCGGTAATAAATATGCCTGTATGCAGAAAGGTTCTCACTAGAATGGCAGATAGGATTAAAAATAGCGAAATTTGAGAAACATCTATAGACAATAGAACGATTAAGCTACTAAACCATAAGAAAATTATCGTAGTAGCGATTAGTAATCCTGATAAAGACTGAGGTCGTGTGAGGGTAAACCCTTTGGTTGAAAGAAGTACATTTCGCATGAGTTTGAGCTGAGGGGAGATTGTTGTGTAGTTTTATTTAGTATTGTAGCTTTTTGTAAACTTAGCGATTTTTGCTTCGATCGTGTCACTGTCGAAAGGTACATTAGCGATCGCACTAGACGAATCACTCCGTTTGCGCCGAGATACTCTTGGGTATCGGTTCAACCTCAAGGCGTATTTACTAAGACTGTTGAAAGGCAAATTTTTTGCTCCAATCCCACGAAGTAGGGTTAGAGTCACTGCTTTTTACTGGGGAAGCTGAATTCCTAACTGGTCACCGACTCCTGTTTGAACACTGTTAAAAAAGCTCTGCTAGTCTTGAAGTAAGGGAAACGCAGTCCTATTCCATCACTCCTGTAGAACAGTCTCATGTCCACTACTTCTTCCCCTCTGATCAAAACGGCTACCCCAGAACGATGGGTTGGGTGGAGCATGGACTTTATTGGAGCAGGCTATACAGGTCTTTTAGTCAAAAATGGTCGGGTTGTACGGACGTTATCTCCAGGTCGTCATTTCAGCTTCGCTCTCCCCGTACTCGAACAGTGCGAACTCATTCTGGTTGATAGCAAGGTTCGGAACCTGGAGATTGTCTCTCACGGGGACTTTTTATCCCGCGACCAGTATCTGATTAATGTTTCCCTCAATGTGATGTATCAGGTCGTAGATGCCAAACGCGTGGCGTTGGAACTATCCGACCCCATTGCAGCGCTGACGAGTGCAGTTAAAGATAGCTTAGGAGTGGCGATTGGTCAGCTAAGCGTTCAACAGTTGACAACGCAAGGGAGAGCGCATATTCGGCAGTACATCCTCGACCATGCGGAACTTTCCTATTCATTGGGCTTTGCCCTAGAGGATGTGCGCGTCAGTGACATCAACTTTCCTCAGACTCGCGGCATCATTCGTCAGGTCGAGGGCATGAGTGCTAGAGAGGAAGCCGAACACGCAGCTGCACTGAAAATGCAGATTGCTCAAGCGGGTCGTCCGGAAGTACAACCCCCACCCATCCAGCAAGTCAATCTCATCTCTGGTCGCGACCCCAACGCCAATGACCCAGCACTGGGCGCTACTTTGGAAGCGACTAGTATAGCGATTGAAGGACAGCTACCCATTCCAGCAAGTTTGCCAGTTCAAAATCGACCAGTCCTTGCTCCCACAGTACTGGCTGATAGTGTTGAGGGGAGTTCGGTCGCTCGTCTAGTGAACCGCACAACAGGTGCGATCGCAATTCTATCAGCTATGCCCTTTACTATCGGACGCGAACCGAGCAACACCCTTGTTTTAGACGATGCTCTCTGTTCGCGCAACCATGCCCGCATTATCCAGCAGACTGACTCTCTGGGAACCGTTCGCTACCAGCTTATCGACATTGGTAGTTCCAACGGAACATTGGTCGGTGGACAGCGACTTGCCCCCAACCAACCCTTCTGGTTGACATCAGGCAATGTCATTCGGATTGGTAATCAGGAGTGGATGTTTGAAGCTTAAGGATTGGCAAAAAATCAATTATCCTCAGTAAATCTAATAAGCCGATTTAGAGGAGCCAGCTACTTTTTGCAAAATCAGCCGGTTTCTCATTTTCCTTTTGAATGGGTCGCCCTATACTCTGCTCTGGTCTGCTGTTGCTCTGGTCTTTGGGTCTGTCATTTCCTTTGTTCAGGCTATCGAGGTCGTGAGTTAGCTTTTCGTTAGCTTCAGCGAGTTGACGAGCCGCTTTTTTGGCTCCCTCTAACTCGGCTTTCAACTGCTCGGTTTTTTCCAGTTCTTTGTGTAGCTTCTGTAACGATTTTTTCTCGTGAGCTAGTTTTTCATTAGCTTCAGCAAGTTGACGAGCCGCTTTTTTCGCCTCCTCTAACTCGGTTTTCAACTGCTCAGTCTTTTCTAGTTCTTTGTGTAGCTTCTCTACCGACTCTTTCTCGTGAGCTAGTTTTTCGTTAGCCTCAGCAAGTTGACGAGCCGCTTTTTTCGCCTCTTCTAACTCGGTTTTCAGCTGCTCAATGGCCTCTAATTCTTGTTGTAACTTCTGTACAGATTCTTTCTGCTGTTGTAAGTCGGATTGCAGGTCAGATACTTGTTGTTGCAGAGCGCTTTCTCTGTCCTGCACTTCTATCAGAGTGTCTTTCATCTGAACGAAAGCATTTTCTTTATCTTGGGCTTCCTTTTCAGCCTTGTTCAGTGCCGTTTTTAACTGAGCAACAGTGGCTTCCAGGTGAGACTTAGGGGCAGTTGAGCGTCTAGAAGTAGATTTGCTTGGTGTAGCCATTTGTTGTGATGTCTCTACTGTGTTAATTGTTCTAATTTGCTTACTTTCTTAGTTCAGGAGGTTTTTCTACGTCAGGTAGTAGGTCTCTGTCCAACTTTTCCTTCGTCAGAATTGCCCCGACTCACGGTATAGTTCAATTGCCGTAGCTACAAGGATTTGGTGCTACAAGGCTAAAAAAGTTAAAACAAAGTTGTCCAGAACTTTAGTTAATTTCACTGGTACTGTGTTAATCCAACTGACGCCATTCATTTGTCATTGCGGGTGAGGAACCCAGTTTTTGCCAGCTAATTTATTGATAGGTATTAATTACACTCAATCTAATTTTACTATCGAGTGCAAGTCTGTGTCCTATCGTTCTTGATTTTGTGCATCGAGATGCCTAATCCCCCATTCATGCATTGAATCAAGGATAGGTTTAAGGCTTTCTCCTAAGGGTGTTAAAGAGTATTCGACTTTGGGAGGAACTTGTAAGTAAACTTCCCGATGAACGATGCCGTCTTCCTCCATCTCCCGCAGTTGTTGGGTGAGCATCTTCTGCGTAATGCCGTACAACGCTCGGTGTAGCTGACCAAAACGCTTTACCCCTGAAAACAGTTCTCGAAGAATTAAGACTTTCCAGCGACCACCAATGACCTCAAGAGTTCTTTCCACAGGACAATGCGCTCGTTCAGTCCCTACTACTTTGGCTTCCATAGTATATTTTTGGGTACTACCTTACTTAAAAGTGCATACTTTCCATAATAGCGCTACAAGCGTTAAAGTTTAAATATACAAAAAACGCACCGAGAAGCGATCGAGAACCTGGTATCAACCTTTCAGGAGAACACGATGAGCAAACCCGTAATTGCTGATAAAAAACCTGCCGTTCTTGAGCTAGAACCCGGTACTTACTACTGGTGTCGTTGCGGTCAATCTCAAAACAAAACCTTTTGCGACGGTTCCCATCAAGGTACTGAATTTACACCGCTCGCTTTTGAGGTGGCTGAGAAAAAAACGGTAGCGCTTTGTAACTGCAAACATACAACTAACCCCCCGTATTGTGATGGAGCTCATACCAAACTTTAAATGGTGACGGCTCAATTCCAAGAACCAACTCTACTCAAGGCATATCAGTATCTTGAGTGGGGAGAAAAACTTAACTAGGAGGAGAAAATGCTGACAATTCGCAAAGCTGAAGATCGAGGACACGCTCATCATGGTTGGCTAAATAGTTACCACACGTTTTCCTTTGCTAACTATTACGACCCCGCTCAGATGGGATTTCGTGCTCTGCGAGTGATTAATGAAGACCGTGTTAGTCCTGCTGCTGGTTTTGGAACCCATGGTCATCGTGACATGGAGATTGTTACCTACGTCCTAGAAGGAGCAATCGAGCATAAGGACAACATTGGTAATGGTTCAATCATTTATCCAGGTGAAGTACAGCGCATGAGCGCTGGGACAGGAATCCAGCATAGTGAGTTTAATCACTCGAAAACTGAGCCAGTTCACTTCCTACAAATTTGGCTGTTACCTGAAACGAATGGATTACCGCCCGGTTACGAACAACGGAACTTTTCGCCAGCAAAAGCACCCGGTAAACTGCATTTAGTGGCAGCTAGAGAGGGACGGGACGGGGCGCTCACGATTCATCAGGATGTAGATTTATATGCAGCGGTTCTGAAAAAAGGCGATCGCATTTCCCATACACTAAAGCCTCAGCGCCATGCCTGGATTCAAGTAGCTCGTGGTGCCATTAACCTAAACGGTGCGTCACTTGACACGAGTGATGGAGCCGCAATTAGCGAAGAAACGGAGGTTGCGATCGAAGCGACGACAGATGCCGAAATTCTACTCTTTGATTTGACATAAATCACTCTCTAATAACCCGGTTTACCGACCTGCTTTCTCAGTTCGGTACATCATACCAAATTCGGGTCAATTATCCCTTTTTTTGAGACGTAGACGCGTAGCGGCTTGGCGCAGGCTACCACTCCAGGCGCAGAGGTTGCCAAGGAGATATAGGGGGTTATAGGTGCGGATTTGGTATCAGTGGAATGTCAATCCACTAAAGGCTGGATACAGATCAAAAACGGGTAATTGGTAAACTCTTACCAATTACCCATTTCCCATTACCGATTACTAATTCATCCGTGCAACGTTGCCTGACCTTACCCAGCCGTCTTGCTCGCCCTCTGCTGTGATGCGTACCTGCTGCCATTTTCCGTCAGGGCTGTCTTTGAGAACGATGACTTCCTGATTGAGAGCAACGCCACCAACGCGGTTCCCCTCAACGCTCGGTGCATCGCGGACAATTAATCCCTCTGACCACGTAACGCGAGCTTTATACGCTCCTGGCGGGAGCGGCTTAGGAGTCTCTTTTGGAGTTGGTGGACTACTAAGTCCAGGCGATTTAGAGCTGACTGTCTTTAGAGAAGTTGCTTTCTTTGCCACTGGCGATGGCTTTGGTCGCTCCTCGGCAAAGACAGGTTTGGGAGGGGTAACAGAAAGCTTAGTCCAGAAGTAATAGGCAGCAGCAGCACCGCTTCCCGCTAATAGTAAGATGCCAATTGTAAAACCGAGTAAAAACTTCGCTATGCCTGACAAACTCATGGGGAGTTGTTGGTTGTTAGTTGTTGATTGTTAGTTGTTGGTTGTTTGACAATACCAAAAACTAACAACCAATGATCAATTATTGAAGTTGACGCTGAATTCGACTGCTCAAGCGACTATCTCTGGAGGCTAGGCGAGCTTTTCCAGCAGCAGCCCAGTTTTGGAGAAACTGGATTTGTTCTTGTGCAGTCAGAGCTAAAGGTACGATTTGGCTAGCCGCCTCTAAGATATCATCGGTTGTAAAGTCCCGGTTCTGGCTGAAACCAATGTGCATGGCTTCGATCAGGGTTTGCTCAATTTCTGCTCCTGAAAAATCGGGTGTTTCGTAGGCTAGACGGTCGAGATCGTAATTCTTAATATTATGAGGTCGCAGTCGGGATAAATGTAGCTCAAAAATGGCTTGGCGTTCTTCTTGACTGGGCAAGCCGACAAAGAAGATTTCATCAAACCGACCTTTACGCAGCATTTCTGGGGGTAAAGCTTGGATATTGTTAGCAGTTGCGACAACAAACACCGGCGATCGCTTTTCAGCTAGCCAATTAATAAAGGTACCAAAAACGCGACTAGTCGTTCCGGCATCTCCTTTAGAATCAATACCCGAAAAAGCCTTGTCAATCTCGTCAATCCATAAAATACAGGGAGCAAGCGCTTCTGCTAGCTGAATCATTTGCCGGGTGCGCGATTCAGATTCTCCCACCAAGCCCCCAAATAGACGCCCAACATCGAGGCGTAGGAGGGGAAGATGCCAGTGGTGCGCGATCGCTTTTGCCGTTAATGATTTTCCCGTACCCTGGATTCCAACCAACAACAGACCGCGCGGATGAGGTAAACCATACTGTCTCGCCCGTTCTGTAAAGGCACCTCCCCGACGCAGCAGCCAGTCTTTTAAGTTGTCTAGGCCACCGATATCGGATATTTTCTCAGTGGTTGGGTAAAACTCCAAAATCTGCGTCTGACGGATCGATTGGCGTTTTTCCTCTAGAACCAGTTCGACATCTTCCGGTTGAATTTCACCGTGAGATGCGATCGCGCGGGTTAAAACTCGACGAATTCGCTCCAAGGAAAGACCTTGAGAGGAACGCACTAGCTCATCTAGCACTTTGTCGCTCAACGATTGACCTGTCGCTGCTAACAAGCGTCCGATTTCAACTTTGATTTCCGACGCATCGGGTAAGGGGAATTCCAAAACCGTTAGCACCTCTGTCAGGTCAGACGGAACAGTCACTTGCGGCGTCACAATAACAATGTTCTTCGGTTGAGATTTTAGACGCCGAGATAGATTTCTCAGTTTACGAGAAACGGAAATATCATCTATAAATCGGTGAAAATCCCTTAATATAAAGATAGCTGCTGCACTTTCCGGCAGTTTTTCCACAAATTCTAAGGCTTGCAACGGATTTCGGCGTCCAAAACCTGCATCGTTCGGATTGCCCTGATAGCCGTCAACAAAATCCCAGATATAAACAGCGCGATTACCTAAGCGTTGCGCCACTTGCGCGATCGCCGTTTCCACTCGCTCCTCTTCCAGCGTTGGAATATAGATCAACGGATAGCGGGCACGTAGCAGTAACTCAAACTCGTTATTAAACGTCATAGTGCACAGGGGTTGTGTCGATTTTAAACTTGGGATTCTAGAGTTGGGATTAAGTCATCAAAGTTTCAGAAAACCCCTTTCAATTCTCCCGGTGGAGAATTTCTTCCTGACAGACGGGACTTAACCGGGGAGTTGCCGTTTGAGTGCTTCTAATGCCTGCCAACGCCGATCTGTTTTTGATGAGGCACTGTTATCGCTAATCGTAATTCCTGGACACTCTTGCTCGCACAGTTTCCGCGGCGGAATGGTTAAACACAATTGCTCGTAGAGCCAATTATCTGGATAAAAATAACCGTTAGGTAGCAATGTTTCTACCAAATCTTCGAGCGGTGTCTCTCGTTCTAGGGGACCTTGATCGGGTTGGTCGGCTGACTCATCTAACCAGAGCAATTCCGAAGTATCAACGGTTAAACGATGGTTATACTGCTGCAAGCAGCGATCGCAGGTCAGGGTAACAATCGTTTCCGCTTGAGCTGAAACCTCCAGATAGTTTCCCTTGTGAGTGACTTGCATACGCCCTCTTACTGGAGTTAGCGTCTCCAGATCGGCTAGGCACTCATTAAGCTGGATTACATCGGTATGCTCTGGTAGTTTGAGCAGCCAAGGGATATGAATTGCCTCCATAATGCTTCTCCTCTGTCTAAACGACCCCACGAGGTTTCAAGCAACCAGCGACTAGCGCTGGCTATTCTTCAACGCCGACGTACTACAAGCCGTCGGTCTGGCTCTTGTCCTCGACTTTGAGTCTCTAAATCATCGCATGCCTTTAAAAAGGTATGAACCTGACGCCGCTCTGCCGAAGACAGCGATTTCATTTCAAATTCTTCCCCCGTCTCACGAACTTGCTGAGCAGCATGAGCTGCCAGTGCTTGCAGTTCAGCTTGACGCCGGAGGCGGTAGCCGTCGAGTTCAATCGTGTAAGCGGCTTGCTCTTGATCCTCCTGACCTAGATTGAGAATTGAATTGGTCAAGTACTGAAGAGCATCCAGTACTGTCCCGTCCGATCCAATCAGGGTTTGAATTTGCTGTGGCGTCAGTTTTGTTTCATCAATCGTCAGCCAGTAGTTCGGCTTATCGTCTTGTGGGTCATCACTTTGAATTGCCTCAACACGAGCAGGCAATTTCGATAAGCGCAGAAATTCTTCGAGCCACTGCTGACCGCGTTGCATGGGCTGATTGCTCATAATTAACTTGAAGCTTTTTTCTTAGAACGCTTTGGCTCAAAAGGTAGCGTTTCTCTAGTTTCTCCAGCAGGTTTGTCCACTTTTTCTTGTTCTTCCATCAGCTTCTGGAGATTTTCTGGCAGAGGCTCTCGCATCAAAATGAAGGTCTGAAGCGTCTGAAACACGTTGGCAACCAACATGTACATCAGTACACCAGCAGGCAACGGGAAGAATAAGAACATTCCAGAGAATAGGACTGGCGTAATCTTATTTACCGTAGTTTGCTGAGGAGTGGCTTCAGTCGCATTCTGACCGGATAGCAGTTGGTTAACATACAAACTGAGACCAAAGCAGATAATCATGCCGACTACATCCCAATGGATCGTGCCATCTTCATCAAACGCACCTACGCGCCCTAGGGCATCAATGAAGAGAAATCCTTTATTGGCTGCGAGTCCCGGCAGCGTTCCCTGAAGCGTTACCTCTCCAGGTTCCAGCGCTTCTAGCGTTCCGTCCTCGTTGAGGCGCACGCGTTCTTGACCTTTCGTAATCTCCCACTGGGGAGCAATGATTGTATCTGGATACTCAGCAAGCAATGCCTTGAGGGGCTTCCCCTCAACGGATTGAAAGTCTACTCCCGTCTTTTCACCCACCACTAAGCGATTGCCACCGGGTAGTACAGCGGACACGGGAGCGTGAACCCCATCAGCGAAATAAATATTTTGCGGTTTTGTGGCAAAAGCTTGAGGTTGGACTAACTCCAATTGCTCTCGGGGGAAAATCTGTAGATTAACGGTGTAGTTAACGTTGGAGAATGGTGAACCCCGCAAGGTAGCAAACAGCGCAAACAAAACTGGCATCTGCAACAGTACGGGCAAACATCCAGCTAACGGGTTCCCAAACTCTTTGAAAAGCTTGCTGACCTCCTCCTGCTGTTTCGCAGGGTCATCCTTGTATAGCTTTTGAATTTCTTCTTGCCGCTTTTTCATCAGCGGTTGGGTGATTCGCATGCGCCTCATGCTGCGAATGGAGTTAGCGTTCAGAGGAAACAGAGCAAAACGAATCACCAAGGTCAGCGCCACGATGGCGAGACCGTAGCTCGGCACAATCCCGTAAAAGAAATCCAGGATTGGGAGCATGACGTTGTTAGAAAGAAACCCGATACCAAAGTCCATTCGTATGAAGTTAACCTAGGCGCTGTAAAGTTTTCTGAATCTAATCTATCTAATCTTTGCCAAAATGCGAGGCGGGTTATCCGGCCTACATTACAGCCAGATGGCCCGCACTTTTCCTACGTATTGCCTGAGTTTAGTGGCAGGAGTTCGCAGCAGCCCTTGACGTTAGGATGTTCGAGCACCCCATGTTGAGTACTACCCGATTTCGTCTAGGCTTTAATCGCGTCAATCGGTTTGCCCGTTTTGCTCGATACTTTTTCGGCAATATAGTCGTAGATTTCTCGAAATCGAGGTAAGGCTCTGAGTTCTAAGCGGCTGCCATCTCGGAGGGTCACTACGATATCACCCCAAGCGCCAATCCCACGGGGAACTTTGACAATCTTAGACACTTCTGAATAAACAATGTCAGTGCGATCGCGTCCTTGCCAGCCTCCCGTTACGGAAATCCGGCGATTGGTAATCCGATAGCGCAACCATAGCGCTCGAACAATTGCACCCACGGTTAGTGGCAAGCCTACGACCGTGAACCCGATCAAAATATTAATAATTAGATCGCCTGGGTGGGGACCGCCTTCGTAGAACGCTTCCTCTTTAATACCCATGTAGTACCTCTGCTTCTGCCAACAACTGCTTTAATTCTCGCAAAAATTGTGCATATTCGCACTCACTCGCACCCGGTCGAACAACGACGACCAGGTACCATCCCGGTGATATCTGCGGCAATAACTGGCGTAGAATTGCCCGAATTTGCCGCTTAATTCGATTGCGAACCACTGCTTTTTTGCTAACTTTTAGGCTAATAGAAATGCCAATACGAGTTGGAGGCTTGCCCTCCTTCATCTGTTTTAACGTTCCTTGGGGCGGAGTCTTGACAGCACTGTTATCGTACTGTATTCCCCGTACCATCAAGTAACGCCCTGAGCGACGAAGCCCTTTTTGATAAACCGCCTGAAACTCTCGCCGATGCCTGAGTCGATTGGATTGAGGCAATGCCACGGTTAATAAAGAAGGACACAACCAACAGATAACTTAACCGTTGGCTTGCCCCACGTAATGAATAGCTAGTGCAAGAAGGCTTTGATGCAGAAGACTCAAGGAAAGAAAGCTTGTACAGTAAGCTTTTAACCTTTTTCAACTGGATCGTTATTTGGTCCACGCTGTCCTGTTGGAGCAGGCGTGGAGTGGAAGTGCCGTTGCAGCTAACACTAAACAGTAAGACGATAACGTCCCTTTGTTCTGCGCGCTTTAACTACCTTCTGTCCGTTCTTAGTTCGCATTCGGGCGCGAAAACCAGACGTTCGTTTTTGCTTGCGGCTGGTGCCGCGTAAAGTGCGTTGAGTCATGAGTGATTACTTTAAAACAGAGTGATTTGACACTTTGTAAGAGAGCCACAATCTATTACAATAGCACTTCTATCGGGGAGAACGTTCCTTCTCCAAAAACAGATTAAGGGACAGCAATGTAATTGTTCGGGCTGCAATCTTTATCGAATGCCGCAGAGCAATGCGTTAGCTGAACTTCAGGCAAAAGCGGTGAGGGTGTCGCACCTGGTCTAACCGCCAATACTTAAAATCCACGTACCGAGGTAACGAGGCAATGGTACGTCACCAGGCGTGAGAATTTGGCAGTTAAAGTAGTAAATTCCACCGAACGGGGGATTTTTGACATTCGATAACACGATCTCAACCTTATTTCCGGCAATAATTGGCTGTTCCAGGTTGATTTGAATTAAATGGTTATCCTTGTCCCACTTCACTTCAGATAACGGCACAGCTTTTCCCTTAACGCGCACCTCAATTTTTTTCGGGTCAAACTTGCCATCGTAGTAATCGGGATAAGAAATCGCAAACTGGGCAACCCCTAATTCCATCTTTTTAGCGGGAATACGCAGTCGATAGCGATCCCATCCGTTGGGTTGACCGCCGAAATCCAGATAATAGTTCAGTTGATTTTCACGAGTAACCCCGCTCCATAGCGTGAAGCCTTCATTACTCTGCGCCCAGCTACTGACCGAAAACCCAGTAAGTAAACACCCTGTAACTGCTACTGCACCGAATAGGTGTCTTATCGCCGATTTTGTAGAGAACATAAGCTTGCTACTCTTACCCTAAGACGTGGTCATTTGTTACTAAAGTTTACTGGTTTTGACTCTATCAGAAATGAACTCCTGAAAAATTAGAGTTGCTGGTGGTGACGCTCAAGGTGGGGAGAAAGTGCCACTACCTGATGAGTCGATCGCGCGAAAAGGCCAAAGGTTTCTCGCCGTAAAAAGACTGCAATATTTAAGAGAAGTTAAAAATAGTCTTCGGGATCGGCTTAGCAACACTAGGATGCAGATTAGAATCTTACTTGCATGTTTTGCCTTTTCTACTAAACAAAGAGCAGGACAACTCGCGCTCCCTAGGGATGCTAGGGAGAGTACTGCCTTGCCAATCTAACTGGCTAGTTCTGTTTAAGTAAGTTTACTCATCATCACTAGCTTAAGTCAAAAGGAGCGTTCATGAAAATAGCGATCGCGAAGGAAATAGAAGTCGGTGAGCGTCGCGTCGCCTTAATTCCTGATACTGTTGCCCGATTAGTCAAACAGGGTTTAGAAATTTGGGTAGAAGCTGGTGCCGGAGAGGCAGCCTTTTTCACAAATGAGGCTTATGAAGCTGCTGGAGCCAAAATTATTGGCGATACCAACACGCTGTGGAGCGAAGCCGATGTAGTGCTGAAAGTTGGCGTTCCCAAGGAACATGAAACTTATCAGCTAAGGGAAGGAAGTAGTTTGATTAGCTTCCTCAATCCCTTGGGTAAACCCGAAATCGTACAGCACTTAGCGAACCGAAAAGTAACGGCATTCAGCCTAGAACTGATTCCCCGCAGTAGTCGCGCTCAGAGTATGGATGCTCTGTCTTCCCAGGCTGGTGTAGCAGGCTACAAAGCAGTACTAATTGCAGCGGCAGCTTTACCCAAATTCTTTCCCATGTTGACCACGGCGGCTGGTACGATTAAACCCGCGAAAGTGTTTGTCATGGGTGCAGGGGTTGCAGGTCTACAAGCGATCGCCACAGCTAGACGATTAGGTGCTGTTGTGGAAGCGTTTGACATTCGACCTGCCGTTAAGGAAGAAGTGCAGAGCCTGGGTGCCAAGTTTGTCGAAGTGAAACTCGACGAAGATACTGTGGCAACCGGAGGTTACGCGAAGGAAATTTCAGAGGCATCCAAGCAACGAACCCAAGAAATCCTCACCGAACACGTAAAGAATGCTGATGTTGTAATTACAACCGCTCAGGTTCCTGGCAAAAAAGCACCAGTGCTTGTAACGGAAGAGATGGTGCAACAGATGAAACCTGGGACTGTCATTGTTGATTTGGCAGCAGAACAAGGCGGCAACTGTGCGTGTACTGAACCCGGCAAGGATGTTGTCCGTAATGGCGTAACCATCGTCGGCCCGCTCAACCTACCGTCCTCAATGCCCGTCCACGCCAGTCAAATGTACGCCAAAAATATTTCTACGTTGTTGCAGTACCTAATTAAGGACGGCGAGTTGCAGTTGAACTTTGAAGACGACATTATCGATAGCACTTGCGTCACCTATGGAGGAGAAATTCGCAATCAACGAGTAAAAGACGCTTTAACCGTTGAAGGAGTGAAAGTGGGTTGAAGAGTGGATGATGAACTATGAATTTTCAATTCTGCAATTGGTAGAGGTTTTGCATAATTCGTAATTCATCACTGTTTCATCCTGGACACTCTGCGACCTATCCATCTGTAACGTATTAGGCTGAACGCTGGTATTGAAAGGAGTCTGTAATTAATTCATGACAACAGCCGTATTACTTTCAAGTTTGTTTGTATTTGTACTGGCGTCGTTTGTTGGCTTTGAAGTCATCAATAAAGTACCGCCAACTCTTCATACTCCCCTGATGTCGGGAGCCAATGCAGTTTCTGGTATCTCCGTGATTGGAGCGCTGATTATCTCTGGTCCTAAAGAGTCAAATATCACCGTAATTTTGGGTTTGATTGCCGTCGTGTTGGCAATGGTCAACGTAGTCGGCGGTTTTCTCGTTACCGATCGGATGTTGCAAATGTTTAAGAAGAAAGAGGTGAAGGCATGACCGACTTTTTGCCTACGGGGATTGAGCTGAGTTATTTAGTGGCAGCGTCGTTATTTATTTTTGGGCTCAAAAGGTTGGGTTCTCCAGCAACAGCCCGTCAGGGCAATCTCATCGCTGCCATTGGGATGCTCTTAGCGATAGTGGCGACGCTACTGGATCGGGAGATATTGAACTACCAGATGATTCTCTTGGCGCTGGCAATTGGTTCAGTGCTAGGTGCGATCGCCGCTTATAAAGTGCAGATGACCGAAATGCCCCAGATGGTTGGTTTGCTCAATGGTTTGGGGGGTGCTGCCTCTGCCTTGGTTGCCATTGGGGAATTCTGGCGACTGCTCAATAGCGGAGAAAGTGTAAGCCTGTACGCCACGATTACGATTATTCTTGGCGTCTTAATTGGCGGCGTTACCCTGACGGGAAGTTTAGTGGCATTTGCCAAACTACAAGGGCTGCTTCCGGGGGCTCCAATGACGTTTCCGTTGCAACAACCGATCAACGCCCTGCTGTTGATTAGCTTTTTTGTGGCAAGTGGTTATCTCATCCTCTCACCCGGTAATCTCTCCATTTTCTTGGGAGTGGTTGTAATCTCCCTTGTCCTTGGCGTGTTATTTGTCATCCCCATTGGTGGCGGTGATATGCCCGTGGTAATTTCACTGCTGAACTCCTACTCCGGTATAGCTGCAAGTGCCGCTGGTTTTGTGGTACTTAACAATATGCTGATTATTGCGGGAGCACTCGTCGGTGCGTCGGGGATCATCCTGACTCAGATCATGTGCAAAGCGATGAACCGCTCCTTGACAAGTGTGCTGTTTGGTGCATTTGGATCAAGTGGCTCAGTCAGCGTGGCGGGTGCTAGTGCCAGCAGTGATAAAACAGTGAAGAGCATTGACTCCGAAGAAGCGGCGATGATGCTAGGCTATGCCCGTAACGTGGTGATTGTGCCTGGCTATGGGATGGCAGTGGCTCAGGCGCAGCACACGGTGCGAGAGTTAGCTGACTACCTAGAAAAAATGGGCGTTGAGGTTAAATATGCCATTCACCCTGTTGCGGGACGGATGCCGGGACACATGAACGTCTTGTTAGCAGAGGCGAATGTGCCTTATCCCCAACTGTACGATATGGACGATATTAACCCCCAGTTCGATGAAACTGATGTGGCGCTAGTGATTGGTGCTAACGATGTCGTTAACCCCGCAGCGCGGAGTGATGCGGCTAGCCCGATCTACGGGATGCCCATTCTGGAAGTGGACAAAGCCAAACATGCGATCGTCATTAAACGGGGAATGAGTACAGGCTTTGCTGGTGTTGATAATGATCTGTTTTACAAAGACAAAACCATGATGCTTTTTGGCAGCGCCAAGGATGTGGTAGCTCAGTTAGTTTCTGAGGTAAAGCAGCTTTAACGAAGGCTGTAGCTTCGTAGGTTGAAGGTTACAGGTTCGTAGGTTGAAGGTTATAATTTTCAACTTTCAACTGTCCAACCTTCAACCTGAAATATCTGTGGGATAGTCTGTATGAATGGCCTCTAGCTTCATTAAAATTTTAGGCTTGAGCTTCTCAAACTCCTGCTTAAGTATTTTTTTACTCAACTGGGGTTGAGCCGAAGAGACTAAGGTCTGACTAGAATTCGCCCACTGAGCCAGCATTTTGCATTGGGCGGGGGCAATCGTGGAAGTCGTAACGTGAGTACATTTTTCCGGCTCAGAAAGAGAAAAGAATAAAATCCGGTAGCACCCCGATTCGCCTAAGAGCCTCACCAGTTTCTGACCGAGATCAGTTTTGAGATCCAGATAGCAAGGTAGCCAACGAGCTCCATGTTCTCGGTTATGCAAGGCTGTAATCCAAAGCACGATTGGATGGGGTGAAGGTAAAAATAGAAATTGGTTGTAGCGTGTGCTAACCAAACGGTCTTGGATGTCCTTCTTGTTGAGCATCACCCAGAGAGTGGCTAGAACCTCTTTATTGGTTTTAATAATATGGGGAAAAACAATGGACGCTTGAGGTTTGCTCTTCGGCCAAGAAGAGGCCAGACAAATATCATCCGCTGAGGGGTCGCGTTCATAAAGTGGCCTATCATTGGACGGAAATTTGATTTTATCCCGCCATTCCTCAAACAACTCCTGACCCCGCTTTAGTCCCTCCTCGATCGACTTTAATATTCGTAGAACATCTTCAACACTTTGAGGGCGATTGTTGGGGTCTTTGGCGAGACAGCTGACTACCAAATTCTTGAGGGGATTCGGTAATTTTAAGTCTGGATTAACCGATTCAAAGGAGCGAGGAGGGGTGTAATGATGCGCTTTGTACCAGCCACCGAAGGAATGAGTTTCTCCCATAATGGGCATCTCTCCAGTTAGCATCTCAAACATCATTACACCCAGACTGTAGACATCAGAGCGTTTATCCAGTTCTTTCCCCTCCATTTGTTCTGGCGAGCAATAAGCCAGAGTTCCCATAAAGGAGTGGGTTTGAGCGCTGTCGGATAGGATAAGTTTGGCAATCCCAAAATCGAGGATTTTAACTAATTCTCCGAACGAGTCGTCTTGAATAACGAGAATATTACTGGGCTTAATATCTCGGTGAATAATCGGGCTGAGTTTGCCATTAATGACAATGCCTTTGTGTGCGCATTGCAGTCCTAAACAGATTTGGCGGGCAATATTCAAAAATCGAGGTAAGGAAAGAGGTTGCCGTCGAATTATTTCGCTGAGGCTTTCTCCTTCCAGGTATTCCATGACGTAGAACGAAATCTCGTTTTCGTCTACGCCGTAGTCTCTTACGCGAACGATGTGATTGCTTTTTTCTCCCAGCAGAGCACAGATGGTAGCTTCTTGCTCGAAGCGTTCGCGCATTTTCTTGGTCAGCAACGCTTGGGAGATAAATTTGACAGCAACGATGACTCCTCCCAAGAGGATATCTTTGGCTTGATAAACCCGACCCATAGCGCCTTTGCCGATCAGCTTGATCAGTTGATAGCGATTGGCGAGTAAGCGACCATAGTTGGGGTCTGTTGTCATGATGTTTGACAGCTTAGAGCAGTTAGAAGAAGATACTTATTCAGCCAGTTTCGTCCCAAGGACGATTTGAGGAGTGAGACGGCAAGAACTTGTCGGTATGACTTAACTATTGCCATTCCAATTTAACCGACTTTTCCCTCCTATCAAGAGGATTTGCCCTAGTCGATAGGCTAGGGACTAAGCAAGGTAACGCTGGTGTTCTGGCGTCATGCCAGCCACTCGGGTTTAGAACAAATTGTAATTCAATGAACATTGCTCCAGCCGCAGTGAATCGAGTGACTCAATGAAGTTGAACTCACTACTGACCTACAGGCAAACAATTGTCATGAGCGTTATTCGGGTTGACGCTCTAGAGTTGCCTCCATTGTGCTTGTAAGATAGTGACCGGCCATGATGCCACTAGAAAGATAGTAGGTGTTGTCATTCAGTCGATGGCTGGTTTCAAAGCCACTACGACGATGGCGATCCCCTAAGACCCAGTAACGTTGAACGATTGATTCTGGAGTCACCCAGCCTTCGCCCTCTACATGCCCTAAGACACTGTGTTTTAAGACAAAAGTGTACTGGCGTTCGCCAACGTCAAGACGCCCCCGATATTGAAAAGATATATCCTCGCGCTCACTGTCGGGAAAAACTAGCTTTGTGACCATAGTAAACCAGTTTTCTCGACCCCAGGCAATGATCGTCTTACCTTTAACAGGAATTGGCATCCCATTGCGTTCCAGCCAATACCCCTGGAGTGTCCAGCGTCCTGCCTCCAATAAAAAGGTGTGAGCCACGGTGTTACCCTTTTTTTATGATCTAATCTAATCTTGCCACTCTCATTCTCTTCTCTCAGATCGCTTGCAACCAGTAATTAGCGCTAACTCACTGTTTTCGCCACCTGCACTGATTATCTTAGCAGGAGATTGTGGCTTTCCCTCTGCTTTACATCTCCTACGAAGGGATGGGTATTCAAGCACGACCTTGACAACCAAACTCACATAGAGTTAGGAAATGCTCTTTTAGCTTTAAAATTTTGGCGGTGAATAAACATTGCCTAGTAGTACTGCTGCCTTTGCTCCGGTAACGTTGGGCAGATTACCAGGAATTCCTAGATCACGCCAATGCGCCAAAACAGCAAAAGCGATCGCTTCTTTGAGATCTGCACTTACCCCTGCTTCATCGGTGGTTAATACCTGTATTGATTCTAGCTGAGTTTGTAAGCGTTGTTTCAGGTAGAGATTCCGGCTTCCACCCCCGTTTAAGAGAACCATCTCAGGCATCTGGGGTAAAAAGTTGCGGTAGCTGTTGACAATCGAGGCGACAGTCAATTCAGTTAGCGTTGCCAACATATCAGCGGGCGTCAAATTATACGCTGAGCTATCTGCCAAGCATTGCTTCAGGTAATCCCAGCCAAACAACTCCCGTCCTGTGGATTTTGGCGGTGATGCCTGGAAAAAGTCTTCCTTGAGCCACTGCTCCAGCAATGCCTCACACGGATTGCCACGACTAGCCCAGCGCCCATCTTCATCGTAAGTTTGGCTACCATCCGTGAAATATTGTACGGCTAAGTCCAAAAGCGAGTTGCCTGGGCCGGTATCCCAACCACAGACTTTATCTATCCAGTCCCCTTGACGCGCAGGTAGATACGTTACATTGCCGATGCCACCGATATTCTGAACGCATCGGTGCTGAGTCGGTGACGAGAGCAAGTAGGCATCTACCTTTGGCACCATCGGAGCCCCCTCTCCTCCAGCCGCGATGTCAGCAGCGCGAAAATTGCTGACTGTTTTCATACCCGTCAGTTGGGCGATGAGTTCTCCCCGTCCTAATTGAAGGCTATATCCCAGCTGAGTTGAAGGTTGAACGTTAGTAGGTTGCAGGTTGGAAGAGGGGTTTGAACCTTCAACATTCAACCCTCCAAACTTCGACTCTTTGGGTCGATGGTAAACGGTTTGACCGTGGGAGCCAATGAGGGTGGCTGGGGAGTAACCCGTCTGTATTTGTAGGGCAGCCTGGGCAAATTGAATCGCGATCGCATCATCTAATTCTGCCAATTCTGTCATGGGCAGAGCAGCTCCGGCGCAGACTTTCAGAATTTGCTCTCTTAGCTGTG
>DATNPT010000042.1:0-8134 GCA_036703075.1 Chroococcales cyanobacterium | reverse complement strand
CTCGATAGCGTACCTGGGTATCGTTCATCAGGGTTTTCACCGTTACCGTGCGATGTTCCCCTGGGCTGGAACCCGCAAACGTTAGGTTAACTTCACATCCTGCCTGATGCACCAGTAATTCCTGTGGGGAACGATTTCTTCCCACGCGCTGTCCGCCAACGGCTAGAAGTAAGTCACCGGCATTGATATTAACGCCCAAACGATTGAGCGGCGAGTCCTCCTTTTCATTCCAGGAATCACCCCGAACAATGTGTGTAACTCGGTAAGCATCTGCCTCGGCGTCGTAGACGAAATCTGCCCCTAGAGAACCTAATTGATAGTAAGGCGAACGACGGTAATCTCCCCCAAATTCATAAGCATGAGACGTGCCTAATTCTCCCTGCATTTCCCAAACTAAATCGGAAAATTCGGAGCGAGTCGCCACTCGGTCAACCAGAGGGATATAGCGTTTGTAAACTCTCTCCCAATCCACCCCAGACATATCCTCTGTCCAGAAGTGTTCTTGTTGCAGCCGCCACACTTCCCGGAACATTTGCTTCCATTCATTGAGGGGAATCACTGAAATCTTGACGCGGTTGAGATCGAGCCAGCCACTTTTACGCCCCGGTGTATCATCTGAATTATCGTGACCGTTGAGCGCAACAGCACGAACCCGCAGACGATTGCTAGAACGATAAATCAAGATTTCATTCTCGCGAGCCACCTTAAAATCTGAGACTTCAGTCGCAACAGTGTCCAGTTTTTGTTCCTGGAAGTCATAAACTTCAATTCTCCCTTTTGCGACTGGTTCACTGGATGCCCAATCGTTATCCAAACTCCCTTCCACAGGATAAGAACTGAACAGAACCTTGCCTTTGAGTCCCCAAATTTGTCCGTAGCGACCTTCTGGTACTGGGAACCCAACGATTCTGTGCTCGATGCCGTCAAAGTCAATTTCAACTGTCGAAGTTTTTTTGGCTGGAGGCGCTTCCTCTGTCTCTTCCTTCGCATGTTCTACAGCTTCTTCCGCTGCTTTCTCCATCGCTGGAGGAGTCGCTGATAAGGGTTTGGGAATGGGAATAAATGGGGATGGAGTATCTTTTTTGAGCGAAATCAAAAACGGACGCATCCCCCGAGGAAAGCCTAGGTCGAAATAGATGCTGTCATAAACGGGATTAAATTCTCGCAATGAGAGAAAGTAGATAAATTTCCCCTCTGGGTCGAAGGAAGGACGAGTATCTCTAAACCGAGGTGGTGTCAGGCGATAGGTTCTACCATCTGGAATATGGCAAACTTTAATCGAAAAGGTAAGCTGAGTTTCCGCGCAACTGTAGGCAACCCATTGACCATCAGGTGACCAGCAAAATCCCTCAATCTGAAAGTAATCGCTTTTATCCAGCACTCGGCTTTGCTTGGCGTTCAAATCCACGAAAATGAGTTCTTGCCGATGGTTGGATAAGACGACCAAGTCTTCCTGGGGCGAAACTTCCAGTTCAATTGCTCTACCCAAGTCCAGACCCAGTAACGGCTCTACTTCAATGTCAATCTCTGTACTGTGGATTTCAATGGTTTCAACTCCACTCGTATCAGAAATGGTGACAAATCGCTTTTTATCGTTCAGCCACCGGGTTAACCGATAGCGGATACTCTCCGAGTGACCAAGTTGCGTAACTGCCCCTTCCCAGTTACCAAAATAAAAGCTTTTTCCACGAGAGGTAATTGCTGTGGAGTGACCTTCTGGATGCAGTTCATAGTCTTCCAGAAACTCGCTGGCATCGACAAATTTTCTCTGCCGTTGTACCTGAGGACTGCGGAACTCTACCTCAATTTGTCGGTTGTCTTGGGTCTCTACATCCAAGTAAAAGAGTTCTCCGCCTGCATGATAAACAATTCGGCGACCGTCGGTAGAAGCATTGCGGACGTAATAGTCGAAATTATTGGTCAATCGTTGGATATCTTCACCCGATGGAGTGCAGGAATACAGATTGCCAATGCCTTCGTGGTCGGAGATCAAGTAAATTCTCTCCCCTACCCACATGGGAGATGTCAGATTTCCTTTCAAGTCAATTAGTTTTCGGAACTCTCCTGTCCCTTCCGGGTCAATCCAGATTACGCCTGCTGTACCGCCCCGATAGCGCTTCCAGCGTGCTGGGTCATTGGTGTTTCTACCAATGACGACTCCACCATTCGCACCGTAAGAAATAGTGTGGGCTAAACCCATCGGTAAGCGTTCCGGCAGTCCCCGTTCAGGACTGATGGCGTAGAGGTTGAAGATATGGCGAAACGGTTGGTCTGTGTTGCTGGCAAAGATAATCGATTGACTGTCTGGACTCCAGCCAACAACCACCGACCTAGCACCGAGAAAGGTCAGGCGCTTAGCAACTCCCCCGTCAGCAGGCATCGAGTAAACTTCCATGTGACCTTCTTCTCGTCCCATGAACGCCAGATTGCTACCATCAGGAGACAAAAACGGATGGGAGACTTCGGCTAAATTGGCGGTAAGTCGCATGGCAATACCACCATCTGTAGGAACGCACCAGAGGTCGTCTTCGCAAACAAAGACTACTCTATTGCCATTAATGGTAGGAAATCGATAGTAGCCGGATTGCCTGCTGCTCATTGCTCTGACCAATTTAAGGTTGAAGTTTGACGGCTGTTGAAACTTTCCTAGTCTAAAAGCCGTAGGACTTGTCAGCGATTTTTTTTATTTAAAAAAAAGACTTGCCGGTCAGTAACCTTGTCCGTCTGCTGGAGGGCAGGTTGATTCAATCAGTCTTAGCGGAAAAAGTACTGACGGTAAGGGTATGGAAATGCCATGCCCTTACTATTGATTGCGCGAAGCAACATGACCATCCGACAACGGCTTCATTGGTAGAGTATTGGTAAACCAGACCTCCTGTTGCGGCATCGGAATCGAAATCCCAGCTTCGTCTAACGCTGTTTTTAGGCGTCGGCGGAATTCGCGGGCGACATTCCATTGCTGTAACGGTTGAGTCTTAATCCAAACCCGAATAATCACACCCCGATTACCAAAGTCATCGACTCCTAAAACTTCGGGTTTATCCAGGATTTGCTCTCGCCATAGCTGGTCTTGACTCATGTCTTCTGCAACTTTGCCAATCAATTCCAGGGCTTTTTCCATGTCAGCATGATATGCGATCGGAATTGCTAAATCTGCCCGCGACCAGTTGCTAGAAAGATTCGCGACTATTTTCACTTCACTATTCGGAATTGTAATTAATCGCCCCTCAGCATCGCGTAGTTGAGTAATCCGCAGATTCATCGTTTCGACCAGACCACCCACATCTCCTACATTGATGACATCACCAACAGCGTACTGGTCTTCCAAAATGATGAAAAAGCCGTTAATTGCATCTTTAATTAAGTTTTGAGACGCTAGCGACAAGCCAACCCCAATAATACCTGCGCCAGCGAGTAACGGACCAATATTAACGCCAATTGCCGAAAGAGCAACGAGGAAGCCAACTCCAATCCAGGTAACGGTCACAATTCCCTTACTCACGCTAGAAATTGTGGCAATTCTCAAACGCGATCGCTGATTAGATTCTGGGGTTAGTAGGTAATTTTTGGCAAGAGCGGAGGCAAAGCGATCGATTAGAGCATAACTCAGTCGAATGACAACATAGCTACCTAAGCCAACAATTCCTAGCCGCATAGGAATTCGTAGGCTGGCAATAACTAAAATCTGTATCATTCGAGTTTGAGGAAATAGACCCAAAATGAATAAGCTTCCTCCTCCCAGAATGACTACTTGAGCTACCTGGAAAAGTCGGTGCTGTACTTCTTTCAAATTCCATTGTTGCTTTTGAGTCAGTTGAGTGGATATTGGCTCTGTAGGAGATGCTTTTGAGGGAACTAATAGGTCTTTCGATCGCTTTAATCGGCGTTCCCATGAATAGATAGTCAGACTGATTACGAGTATGGCCACACCAGTGCCAGTGGCCATTGCTCCTTGGTGAGCGAGAAACTGTGGCTGGCGCTCGTTTTTAGCCTGGATTAGCCCTTGTTCTAATTGTTCAACCAGTTGGTCAGCTCTATCATCAATACTGACTCCTTCAAGATCGGCATCTTGGTCGGTGACACTCATCAGACGAACTTGCCGATTGCCTATTTGGATGACGATATTCGGTATAGTTCCTTGTTCTTGTTGCCTACGAACCTTTAATTGAGCTGTATCGTTTTTGAAATAAACCCGACTGACATCGTTTAATCGTTGTTCGATACCTTCCACGCGTCTCGATATATCAGACCTTTGGTCAGCAATCTCAAACAGACAGCGACCATCAAGTCGAATGCAACGGGAAACTATCTGATTATTCTGAGTTTGATTGAGCAGGTTAGGAGGTCGCAGATTCAAATCTTGCAATAACGGGAATTGAGCAATAGCTGGAGATGTACTACAGTCGAGGAAAAGTATTGAGCTTGTAAGAGTCCAAGCTGAAAAACGAAGAGTAAACATAGTTCTTGGTAGTGCTGAATCTGAGTCATTTTTCTCTTGAGATATGTATATTTTATTAAAGTGAAATTTGGATAAATTCCAGAAGTCTTAATAACTCAAAAATGTAGTAATGATAAGCCAGTCAGGGCTAAATAAGATATTGGTCAACCTCTCACTAATTCTCGACGGCTTAACTTAACAAGCCATAGTACCCATAAACTCTTGCTGGCATACTTCCCTCAAAAGAAGGACATTATTGAACAATTGGCATCTAGGCCAAAGTTAAGTTAAAACTAGTGGCATTAGAAAAGGCCTTTTCCCCACCTTCTCAGTCTTCGCTCTGAGCAAGAGAGGCTAAACGCCTTGTTTCCAAGATTAGGAGTGAATTCTAATCACTCTTTTGCAAAAATCCTGTATAAAGTTTTCGTGAAATTAAGCTCTAACTTTTGACTTAAACAGCTAAGAACCTTAATCTTTCCAAAGGTGGATGCGCTGGACGCTAACCCCCCACCTTCTCCAGATGGAGTAACCTAGTTAAGACTGCGACGCAAATTTCGTTAAGCCAAATCTTATGACAGCGACTACTACTCAGCTCAAGCACGAAGTTAAAGACCTATCCCTTGCACCCCTTGGTAAACAACGGATTGAATGGGCTGGGCGAGAAATGCCGGTTCTACGACAAATCCAGGAACGCTTTACCCAGGAAAAGCCGTTTGCAGGCATTCGTTTAGTGGCTTGCTGCCACGTTACCACTGAAACCGCGCATTTAGCGATCGCGCTGAAAAACGGTGGTGCTGACGCCGTCCTGATCGCCAGCAACCCTCTCTCGACACAAGATGATGTTGCCGCCTGCCTAGTAGCAGATTATGGCATTCCCGTCTTTGCGATTAAAGGCGAGGACGCTGAAACTTACGAGCGCCACGTTCAGATTGCCCTCGACCACCGTCCCAATATCATCATCGATGACGGTAGCGATGTGGTTGCTACCCTGGTTCAATCACGCCAACAGCAACTGAGTGACCTGATTGGCACCACCGAAGAAACCACTACTGGCATTGTTCGTCTCCGGGCCATGTTCAAGGATGGGGTATTGACCTTCCCCGCCATGAACGTCAACGATGCAGACACCAAGCATTTCTTTGATAACCGCTACGGTACGGGTCAATCTACCCTAGACGGCGTTATCCGTGCGACTAACGTACTCCTCGCCGGTAAAACGGTGGTTGTTGCAGGTTACGGCTGGTGTGGGAAAGGTACGGCGATGCGGGCGAGTGGCTTAGGTGCTAATGTGATTGTTACCGAAATTGACCCAACAAAAGCGATCGAAGCCGTTATGGATGGTTTCCGAGTGATGCCAATGGCCCAAGCGGCTGCTCAAGGTGACTTGTTCATTACCGTGACTGGCAACAAGCACGTCATCCGAACCGAGCACTTCGACGCCATGAAAGACGGAGCAATGGTTTGTAACTCCGGTCACTTTGACATCGAGATTGACCTCAAGTCACTGGGTGCTAAAGCGACAGAAGTCAAAGAGGCGCGGAAATTCACTCAACAATATCAACTGGCTAACGGTAAATCGATTATTGTCTTGGGCGAAGGACGGTTGGTGAACCTAGCGGCGGCTGAAGGCCACCCCAGCGCTGTGATGGATATGAGCTTTGCTAACCAGGCTTTAGCTTGCGAATATCTCGTGAAGAACAAAGGTAAGCTGGAACCCGGTCTGCACTCCATCCCCGTTGAGGTAGATAAAGAAATCGCACGGCTCAAGTTGCAGGCAATGGGTATCGAAATCGATAGCTTAACGCCAGAGCAAATTGAGTACATGAACTCTTGGACTTCGGGTACCTAATTTCTGGGGTAGGCATTGCCTACCCTATAGGCATCCTAGATAATTCGTAAACGTCCAGATACCCGACTTCTTCAAGAAATCGGGTATCTGAACAGCCAAAGTTTGTCACTCAAATAGGATTGCTATTTTATTTTTGTGAAGAAAGGTCTGATTCACGAAAAAAGTAGAGTTAGTTATTTACAAACTTGGGATGAAGATTAAGTTTATCCAATGCTAATCGTTGTGAAAACCTGCTAGAGTTGAGCAAGTTTGGCTATCAGGTTCTCTCGCCTCTTTAATCCGGATTGCTATCTTAATGAGTGGTAAAAGTCTACCAGCTCCGATCGCCGATCGGCAGCCCTAGAAGTATCTGAGTTTTGAATTAAAATAACTTGTCCCTTAATACTCAGCACCACCCATGCAAGAATGGATAACTAGTGTTATGACCTCCCTCAGTTACCTGGGAATCGGGTTACTGATGTTCGCCGAAAACCTTTTTCCTCCCATCCCTTCAGAATTAATCATGCCACTCGCTGGATTTACAGTGGCACAGGGAAAGATGAACTTTACCCTGGCGGTGATAGCGGGAGTCGTTGGCACTATCCTAGGGGCTTTCCCATGGTACTACATCGGTAAATACTTCGGTGAAGAGCGATTAAAGGACTTAGCTGACAAGTATGGTAAATGGATTACCGTCTCCAGTCGGGATATTGATAAAGCAACACGATGGTTTAATCGTTACGGTAACAAAGCTGTCTTTTTTGGTCGTCTCGTGCCCGGAGTTCGTACTCTAATTTCGCTTCCTGCTGGTCTAAGCGAGATGCATTTGGGACAATTTCTCATCTACTCTACACTCGGTACCACGATCTGGGTGGGTATATTAACGTTTTTGGGTTATGTTCTGGGGAACAACTATGAGCTTGTAGACGAGTACATTGGACCCGTTTCTAAAATCGTAGCTCTTGCTCTAATCGTCACATTTGTTGTTTGGGTAGTGAGAAGAAAACAAACAGCGAAGCATAGAAAAAAGGGCTAAAAAACAGAATTTAATTATTCAATACTGACTTAGGAGCCAAGAAAATTGCATCTTGATTTACCAGGACTTATTAAGTCTTTATTGCATCTCGATTTACCAGAACTGATTAAATCTTTGGGCTATTTCGGAGTCTGGGGAATTGTATTTGCAGAATCGGGTCTCCTGGTAGGTTTCTTCCTTCCCGGAGATAGCTTACTGTTTACCGCTGGATTCATCGCCTCTCAAGGTTTCTTGAATATTTTCGTCCTCATCTTCGGGGCTTTCGTTTGTGCAGTTTTGGGCGATAACCTCGGTTATGCCACTGGGTACAGATTTGGTCGCAAGTTGTTTCAACGAGAAGATAATTGGTTTTTTCACAAAAAGAACTTGGTGAAAACCCAATCGTTCTATGACAAACATGGTAAAAAAACAATTGTCTTAGCTCGTTTTATGCCTATTGTTCGCACGTTTGCGCCAATTGTTGCTGGAATTGGTGCGATGCGCTACAAGACCTTTATGTCTTATAACCTCGTTGGCGGTTTGCTGTGGACGGGAGGTATTACACTTCTGGGGTATTTTCTCGGAAAAGCTATTCCAGCCAAACAGGTGGATAAGTATTTACTGCCAATAATCCTGGGAATTATTATTCTTTCTCTTATTCCGTCGGTTGTTCATTTAATTCAGGAGAATCGAGCGAACCGACAGGAATAACGCGGGAAGCGTTGTCGGCTCTTCATCCTTTACACTTCATACTTTTTTGAATATGTTATTGAAGCTGTAGTTAGTAGGCATCTGCCAAGAAAGGATGGGGATTCCCCAAGGTGTACCAACAAAACCGATCGCTCGCCAAAGT
>DATNPT010000162.1:0-7034 GCA_036703075.1 Chroococcales cyanobacterium | reverse complement strand
CAATTCCGAAGAACACAAAGGGACGCCGATTGTCCTGCTGACAGCGAAAGCGGATGAAGCAACTCGAATTGAGGGAACCGAACAGGGAGCGGATGCTTATCTCTCCAAACCCTTTAACGATCGCGAATTGTTGGCAGAAGTCCGGAACTTGCTGGCACTGAAAGCCAATGAGCAACGAGTGATCGAGTTGAATGAGTACTTGACTAAGTCCGTGTTGAGGCGATTTTTGCCACCGGCGATGGTGGAGAAGGCGGCAAAGCAGGAGTTAGTCCTGGATTTGAGTCCAGAACCTCGCCTGATTACAACCCTATTTAGTGATATTGTTGGCTTTACTCAATTAGCGAACACGTTGCGATCGCGTCGAGTAGCAGAGCTACTCAATGAGTATCTCGCCGCGATGACCCATGCCGTGTTTGATAACGGCGGTACAGTCGATAAGTTTATGGGAGACGGAATTCTGGCTATTTTTGGCGCTCCCGAGAAGCTAGACCCCCAAGAGCAAGCACGAAAAGCTGTTGCGACAGCGCGACAAATGCTGTATTCCCTGCATAAACTCAACCAGAACTGGCAAGAGCAGGGCATTGTTGGAGGAGAAAAGGGACCCTCTCCGGTGCAATTTCGCTGTGGTATTCACCAAGGAAGTGCGGTTGTCGGCATGTTTGGCGGCGAGGAACGAGCGGACTATACTGCGATCGGTCCTTCTGTTAACATTGCATCGCGTCTGCAAGAAGCGGCTGAACCCAACTCGATTCTTGTCTCAGCGATTGTTGCTGAGTGGCTAGACGACGATCAGATTACAAAAGTCAGCCCCTTAAAGCTCAAAGGTGTTGACGAGACAGTTCTCACCTTTTCCGTCAACCCAACAGCGAGTGACGAGTCTAGATGAAAGCAGCATCAACTCTTGTAGGCAAGCTTGAGCGATGGAGCCCTCGGTTCAGTTACCAGAATTCGGTCTAGAGGCGGAGCTGAGAACTGTGAAATACATAGTTTCCTGGATTTGTCAATCAATTCGACTGAACCGTTGCTCTAGTTCCTTTACACCTGCAAAATTGGTTAAACTCAACGCTATCTAGCTGGGAGCTAATTTAGCTCGACGAACGTCTACACCAGAAAGCTGAAATTCGCGTGATTGCTTAAGCCATGAATATTTCACAGTGGTTCCGAGTAGCTGTTTTAACGACCGCTTCCTTCGTCAGTTTTAGTGCTTGGAATCCGACAACCGCTGCTACGTTTGACAATATAGAAGTGAGCGCCGATAAGTTCGTTGCTGTAGCTGCTCCTTATGGCGACAAAAAGTACCAACTGCTGATTGTCGAACAAGTTTCCAGTAAGCGACCTTGCTGGAGTGAAAGCGGTAGCAATCCTATCCAGGTAGAACCGCTGCTGCTGAACTTTGACTTCACTGGCATTTGCGATCGCAAAACTGATAGTAATGGCTATTCCATTCGCATGAACGGTCAAGACCTAGGTTTAGACTACCTTCTCAGAGTTGTTGAGCGAAATGGAGAACTCGTCCTAGTTGGAACTCCTCGTGTCAATCGTCAAGCTCCAGAAATTGAAATTGGCAGCACCAAAGGTCATGGCAGTGGTTTTGAGAAAATTATCCTCAATCCAGGTTGGCGATTTACGAGAAGAGTTTACCAAGGAAAACCATTAGGTCACATCTATCTCACTAGTGATTCAGATGCTCCAGTGGCATCAGGGTCAAATACCAGCCCTCAACCCTTATCTCCAAGCTCTCCACCGTTACAATCTAACCCTCAACCCTTACCACCCGTACCACCCGCCTCAACTCCTCAGAGAGAATTAATTTTTACCAAACCTAACGCCGGTTCAGCCGCTCCATCCCTTCCAGTGCCTACCACTAGCTCTCCTACCCAGCCGTCCGGATCGCCATCGACTCCAGATCGTCAAATCCCTGTATTTGTGGTACCAACCAACTGACACACTGTAAGAGTTTTGAGTTCTTCATTTAAAATTCAACACTCAAAACTCAAAACTTTTAATGCCAGCCTTTTTCTGCTTGCTCTAGCACGTAAGCAGATACATTGTCGATCTGCTCAGCGCTTAAGCGAGCGTTGTAGGCTGGCATATTGTTTTTACCATTGGCGACTAAAGATGCGATCGCATCCAGAGAATCTACGCCATTCCTGTGTAAGGCTTTTTTCTTCAACGTCTTCCCACGCCTGACAATATTGCCACCATTGAGATGACAGCCAGCACATTGAACGCTAAAGATTTTTGCTCCATTGGCGGTATCGGCGGCTAACGCGGGACGGCTAACAGCGAGAGTCAGCACTATCAGCACAATAATGAGTAGCTGCTTCAAAAAATTCTCCTGGCATTCAAACATCAGCACTTCTCATCCTTGCACACCCTTCCTTTGCTAGAAAGAATCGGCACTTCTCATTTGAGATGATAAGCCTCAGATTCACTCTGTACAAAGAACTGATATGACTCGCCCTCGCTATTTTTTACTAGTCATCGCCCTTTTACTCATCGTGTTGTCCTGGTGGGGAGTGCTGTCAGCGCGGACTGGACTGGTTGTGCGTTCCCTAGAACGAGAAGGAATTCCACTGCTATATGTCGCACCTCAAGGCGCAAAAGGCGTACCTGGCGTTTTGGTAGCCCATGGGTTCGCAGGTTCCAAACAGTTGATGTTGGGTTATACCCATGTCCTAGCACGCGCAGGGTATGCTGTGATGAGTTGGGATTTTGCTAGTCATGGAGCCAATGGAGCATCTTTAGAGGGGTTCTCGCTCCAACATGACTTGGATGTGGCTTATGCTGCCCTGATCGAGCAACCAGAGGTCAATCCCACCCGTTTAGCGCTACTCGGTCACTCGATGGGAAGTGGTGCGGTGATGTCTGCTGGAATTAGCAATGTCAACCGCTTTGCTGCCACAGTTGCTATCTCGCCAACAGGCGCACAGGTAACGCCTTCTGCCCCCCAAAATCTTCAGCTACAGGCAGGAACTTGGGAAGGTGGGTTTGTTAGGAATGCCCAAAGACTGCTAGCGGCAGCAGGTGGAGAAAATGAGAATTTGCGTGAGGGAAAAGGGCGATCGCTTGTTATTATCCCCAATGCCGAACATATCACCATTCTCTTTCGCGATGCCAGTCACCGAGCTGCCCTAAACTGGCTCAATACAACATTCGGAGTGTCTAGCACAAGTCGCTATATTGACCGCCGGATGATTTGGTACGCGTTGCACTTGCTTGCATGGCTCATGCTGCTCAGTGCCATTGCCCCTATCCTAATTAAAGCCCTTCCCGAACACCAGGTACGGATTCATCTGTTGCAACGTTGGGGCGGTTTACTGCTTGCTACCCTTCTAGCAAGTAGTGCCCTTCTCTTGCTCAGCCGAAGTGTTGAAATTGAGAATATCGGGGGTTTGCAGGTCGGTGGTGCAATAGGAATTTGGTTTTTTGTATCAGGTCTAGTATGGTTGGGTGTCCTCTTTCACCTGCCGCGTCCTAGCAAATACGCGATCGCGATCGGTATCCTACTCTTTGCGATTTTTTGGATAGCGTTTGGAGCGATGGCGCAGCTAGTCTGGCTACAGTGGTTGCTCATTTTAGAGCGATTTAGGCTTTGGCCGGTGCTATCGTTGGCTTGTTTCCCCTGGTTTTTAGCATCAGCCATAGCACAAAAGGGTGTTAAGCCCGTTGGGCGAGTGGCTTGGTGGCTAGTGCAAAGTACGGTACTAGTCGGCGGGTTCATTTTGTTGTACTACTTATTGCCCCAACTTGGCTTTATTTTCCTCTTGCTGCCAATTTTTCCGCCACTGTTTGCAATTTTCTCATTAACAGCAGCTTTACTGGATGAGGCGTGGAGCTATGCATTGGGGAGCGCGTTATTCTTTGGCTGGATGCTCGCGGCAGCATTTCCGCTAGCGGCTTGAGCTATTCCTACAGGGGGCGATTTCTATCATCCCCAAACGCTCCCCTGTTTAGTAGCAACCTTAGTAATAACGCGAGTAGCAAAGCGGTTCCAATTCCCCAAGCACCATTAACCAGTAAACCCGTTAGTATTGTTGCGGGCTGGAAGTCTCCTGCAATCGGCTGGTTCTTGAGCGGCGCAACGACAAACCAGGCGACTAGTGTGGGCGCTATAGCACCAAAAAGTAGTGCAGTTATCCAGTAGCGAGTATCTTGCCGCAAGCGAGGAAAAATTGCCGCGAAGACAATACCCCAAACTCCGCCCCAGAAAGCCAAAGACCAAATTTGAGGAATTCCGAATGGCGGTATCGGTGTAGTGGGAAAGGGACCGCGTGGCGTAAAATTCACCGCATGCAGTAGCGCCAGCATGCCTTGATGGAAGATCAAAACCGCAAAAAAGCCTGCAACAAATGCTAGAAGAAATCGAGATAACGCAGAATTCTGACTCATAAAAACACCCTTCGACCCACCTTCCAGCAACTAACAACTAACAACCAATAACTAATAACTACCTAAAACGCCTCTGTTCGCTGCGGTACCGTATCCATTCACCGATCGCAGCAACACCTCCAGATGCCAGCATGAGAAGGACGCTCAATGCATTGATATCCGGTTTAACGCCTGTGCGGATGCGGCTAAAGACTTCCATCGGTAGCGTAGTTGCGCCCGTACCTGCCGTGAAGCTGGCAATCAAGAAGTCGTCCATACTGAGGACGAAGGATAAGAGACAACCAGCAATAATCGCTGGCATCAATTCCGGCAGCAAAACTTGGATAAAGGCTTGGAAGGGCGTTGCCCCTAAATCGAGGGCTGCTTCTTCTAGATGAGGATCGAGACTGCCAATGCGCGAGGAAACAACGATCGCAACATACGCTAAACAGAATACTACATGCGCGGCGACAACCGTCCACAAACTCAGGGGTACAGCAATGACAGCTAAAAAGACAAGGGTAGCTACCGCGATCGCAATATCGGGGATAATCAATGGCAAGTAAGAGATGCCCCGATACAAGGTTTTCCCTGGAAATCGGTAACGAGCTAAACCCACTGCCATCAAAGTCCCTAATACGGCTGAAATGCCAACTGCTACCAACGCTACCGTTAAGCTATGTTGCAGAGACCTGAGAATGCGCGTATCGCCCATGAGCTTGGTATACCACTTGAGCGTAAATCCCTCCCAACCAGCGCTATAGGCAGAATTATTAAAGCTGTAAACCGTTAGCACCAAGATAGGCAGGTACATATAAAAGAACATCAATAGCGAGAAAATACTCTGCCAGGAGAAACTGGGCTTCGATTTAGATGTGAGCATATCGGCGGGAATCTCCTCCTCCTGCTGATGCGAGAGTGTGTCTGTCATTAGGTCCTACCTATTTGCCTGTATGCGATCGCGTACTTTGTAGCAGGGCATAGCCCATTGGGTCTGATGGTAGCTGTGCTTGCTTTATAATTTACCGGAGATCGGAACGCCGCTGAGTAATGAAGTGCGATCGCTTCCTCTGTGATGTCATAATCGCAAACCTAGCCAAACGGAACGCGATCGCAACTAGTCTTTATCGCAACTGCAATGTACCGAAAATCTTCCGATTTTCCAAGCTGGAAATCCGAATAAAAGAGCCTTCTTTGACAGATTTATTCGGCGTCCACTCATAAACTCCATCGTTCTTTGTATGAGAGATAACTTGGATTCGTTGGTTCCCCTCATACAACTCGATCGCCACATCGCTATCGAGATTACTTCTCCACAAGATGAGATAAGGCTTACCTGCTTCAAGATGTAACGAGCCTGCTGGCTGACTGACTTGAATCAGCGGCAAAACGGGTTTCTTCCCTCTGCTACGAAATCCCAGATAATGCGGAAGCTTGCGGAATGTGGGGCTATCTCCCCGATCGGGGGGGTGAGGCAAGATCACATTTCCCTTTTGGGAATTGAACAGGTAAGTCGAGCTGCCACCGTCCAGCGTCATGATATCGCCTTTGACACCAAGTTGACGTAATAAATCGGCTGCCTGGTCTAGTGTCGATCTATTCGCTGTCACAATTAACAGCAACTCATCCCCTTTAACACCATCAAAATCTAGCGTACCCACGACTTGGTACCGATTTACTTGATTTTTAGATAATACTTTCGCCGGATGGTCGCTGTACTGGTAACTGACAACGGCATTTTGAACATTACTTTGATTTAGAGGCGCACCAGTACTCGGCTCGTAATTAGTAATGTACGCGCTTTTATCATCCCAAACCAAAGCCTTCAAACGAATAGTCCTATAAAATTCATCGGCGGGTTTGCTAACAGGGCCGTAAGGGCTATGTCCGCCAGTCAGAACTACACCATTAAATTTAATGGGGAAGGACAACTGCGAACTAGATTTATATTGATCGAAAAAAGAACAGTTAATCAGAGAAAAAACGGCATCACCATAAAGTTGTTTGTATTCGTCAGTCACCTCATCAAATAACTTCATCTTAAAGAAAGGACTGTAATAACCCCCTTCCCCTTTATAGTACTTACCATCACCCAGAGTCATATTATCAACCTCTCCAGGTAGCTGGTCTATTTGGATTTTTTGTAAGTTAATTACTTGTAAATAAGCTTCATTCCCATCAGATATAGCTCGTCTATATAAAAGAGCACCTTCTCTACTGTCAAGCAGTTGATAAGACGATGGCGGAGTGAAGGATTGAGCAATCCTTGGACTACTGCTCAGAGCAAGAAAAAAAGAATATAAAATAGTGGGAAGATGAAGTGGAGACATAGGAATCAAAAACTATCAACTCTCCCGTCCTTGTAGTGGAAATCCCTAGTTACAGGGTAATTGGGAATCGAGCATCGAGCGCTCTTATACCTACAGGTCTTTGGTCGAAATCATCCGTTTTAGTTATCGCCCTAAATCCAATGACACTGACATAAGAAAATTCATGACAATCGATCAATCCTTGTGCAGGGGGTCACTAGACCAGATGGGCAGAAGTAACCCACCAGCCTAGACAGGGGTGAAAACTGGGGTAAACTGCCAATAGCCAAATGCTCAAAAGACAAGGAAGTTGACAACTAGAGTCCATGCCCAGTCCCCAAGCGGAAAAAATTA
>DATNPT010000150.1:0-18039 GCA_036703075.1 Chroococcales cyanobacterium | reverse complement strand
AACGAATTGCCAATTCGCGGTTTTCAACTCCGCATCGGTTAATTGAACTAAACCGTACTGATGAGCTAGGCGTAATAGCGAACAGCAGCGAGCATGGGCATACTGGATTGGAAATAAATTGTGTCTATCGTTTTGACTTTGAAGTAATTGCTTGGGCTGCATTCTATTAGGGTTCTTCCTATGCCAATGATTCGGTTCTGTTTCCTTTAATCCCCTCCCAGGGGATATCTCTGTTAAATGTTGTAACCAAGTGGCTAAAGTGCGATCGCTTAGCCAAAAGTTAATCCACCCAGTAGGCTCTACCTCAACGGTAAAACCCAATACTATTTGCTGAGCACTATTGTGGATAACCGTTGGAAAAGATGCCACCAACTGATTGGCAATATCGCAGGTGGATTGTTGTAAGTAGGGTGAAAGCCTTAGAGCGATCGCCGATCGATACATCACATAATTGCGATCGAATACACGATGCATAGGAATAGTTTCAGGCACTAGCTCAGGCTCATCCTGTAAATTGTCTGTTTTTATGCCGATCCCCGATAAACCTACTACGATCTGCTGCTGCAATAATGATTCAATTGCAGCACAATTTCCCAACAAATTCACATACAATAAGCGGCAATTGGAGGTATTTTTTGCTACTTTCGTCTCCATGTAAGATCTAAAACAATCTGCGTTTTCTCACATATGCTCCCACTTATGCATTCACCACCCTCCACATCAGAGGCATCTCGACCCTTTGTGACCTGGCAACGGATTCTGGACTGGGCGCAAGAACACTACCGTTATCGAACGTTTAGCAAAGATGAGCGCATTCCCGCCCGTGCTGGGTTGCTGTATTTAGTACAGCGTGGATCGATCCGCTTAGTGGGTACGGCTCAAGTTAGCGCCAGCACCAACAAGACGCCATCCCAATTAGCCCATCAGCTGACGGAGGAAGCGTTCCTAGGTTTTGTGGCGGCGGGTCAGCCGTTTGAAATTGTGGCACAGTCACCATTTACTCTTCAGGCCTACGCTCATGTCGAGCAAACATCTGTGATATGGATGTACTGGCACGACCTGGATAACTGGCCTCACTTCCGGCGAGAGGTTTTGGATGCATTTCGCTACCAGCACCAGCGAAAACTGCTTTGGTTGAGTACCTTAGGACAACGGCGCACGATTGACCGACTATTGGGATTTCTAACCTTATTAATTGAAGAATTTGGTGAACCGTGTGACAACGGCTACTGTTTACCGTTTCCCTTAACTCATGCCCAAATTGGCAGTGCTATTGGTTCCACTCGCGTGACTGTAACTCGCTTAATGGGCAAGCTGCGTCAACGGGGGTTAATTGGCAGCAAAGGGGATAATTTGATTTTCTTACCCGCTCGTTCAGCCGGAACACCGGCTAATTGACACTACAACTTCCAACGAATTAATCGCAAACCCCATCACCAATAAATTCAGCCGGCCCTACTAGCGATACATAAGGTTCAAGGAAGTAGCGCTTTGCCGCAGCTTGAGCCATCTCTGGAGTAACGCTAGTCACCTCCTGCTGGAATTGGAGGTCAAAGTCAATTCCCAGTCCCAACGCTTCATACCAACCATAAGTCTGGGCAAGCTGAGCATTGGTCTGTTTACCTAAGGCATACTGACCGAGTAGCTTATTTTTTGCCGCTTGCAGTTCGTCGGTACTGAGTAGGACACTACAAAGACGCTCGACTTCTGTGCGTAAACCTGAAACTGCTGTTGCGGTATTTTCTGGCGCTGTCCCCATATAGACGACAAAGGTGGAGGTTGACTGGCGTGTGGGATAGAATGCCGAGACATCGTAAGCTAAGCCTCGCTTCTCTCGTAGCTCCACAAACAAGCGACTGGACAGACCATTACCGAGATACGTATTGAGGAGTTTTAAGGTTGCGTAGTCGGCACTTTTCATGGGAGGGGCGAGATAGCCCAGCATTACAATTGACTGCTGCGTTTCTTGCGGCGCGATTAATTTTCGAGGTTGGGATTCGATTGACGGTAACGAGGGTGTAGTCAGAGGTGCCTGAGAAGAGTGCCAATCCCCAAAGACTCGCTCAATCTGCTTAACCGCCTCTTCTGGCGTTATCCGTCCGGCGAGTGCTACGACCATGTTGTCGGGGCGGAAATAAGTCTGATGATAATGCTCCAAGTCATCACGGGTGACAGTAGAGACGGTGTCTTCTGTACCCAGAATCGAGATGGAATAAGGATGGTCTTGGTACATTGCCTGACGCAGTTGGTCGAAAGCAATGTTGAAGGGTTGCTCTTTTTGAGAACGAATGTCTTGGATAGCTAAATGTCGCTCTAGTTCTACTTCAGATTCTGGGAAACTAGGCGATCGCACAATCTCTCCGGCTAGCTGTAACATTTCCGGCCAATCAGCGGAGACGGTTTTGAGCGAGAGCAAAAAGTAATCTGTGGATACATCAGCACTGAGACTCGCTCCCACTGACTCGACTCGTTCAGCAATTTCCAAAGAAGACAGTTGCGCTGTTCCTTTGGTAATGACAGTTGACAGCAGGTGAGCCAGCCCTGCTTTTTCTCGTGGTTCCCACTGACTACCAGCCTGAATAAAGATACGGCTAGCAATAATATCGGCGGCTGAGTTTTCTATTGCGATCGCAACAATGCCGTTATCCAGAACAGTGCGATGGATGGTTGGCTTTTGTTGGGAGAAGGTCACGTTTTGAGACATGGGCTAGTGAGTAAAGGAGCGAAACTCGTTTCCCCTAGGAGTTTCCGTAGGGAAAGGATAGAGAGTGTAATTGTAATAAAGATATTCAAGAATGTCTCTAACGTGAAAATGGGTAATAAATGGCGAAGAGAGATTTTCAGTGAATGTTCGTGAGCGCTAGCTCATGGGAGTCTGTGTGGAGTTAGGATGTCGCGTCTTCATCTTCTTCATAAACCATTAAGTCCCCTGGCTGACACTTCAGAACCTTACACAGAGAATTCAGCGTAGCTTCATCTATTCGGGTGAGGCGTCGCCGCACCTTGAGCCGAGAAACCGACTTAGGATTCATGCCAATCAGGAGAGCTAATTCCTTATTGCTAATGTTGCGCTCGGCCATCACAACAGCTAATCTCCAGTGAATCACCACAAACCTCCGGGAGTCTGCAAGCCCCTGCGCTTTTGCCAGGGAAGGAAAGACGACACGGCGAATTTATTCACCTTCTTCTTTCTAAAAGGCATAAGTGTCACTACTGTTCGCTTTCTCGTTATCTTGGTCAGACAGATACTATCACTGTTGAGAATATTCTCTAACACAAGCTTTTCTCCCACACACGCCTAGAACCTAACTAGCTACTAACGACTATCTATAAATACTTAAAATGGCAAACGTTCGCTTAGAGGGAATTACCCGCAAATTTGAAGACGCTACAGCAATTGAGGAGATTACCTTTGAGGTACCCGATGGGCAATTCTGGGTATTAGTTGGACCATCAGGGTGCGGTAAATCAACTATTTTGCGAACGATCGCAGGTTTGGAACAAGCGACGGAAGGCAGCCTCTACATTGGGGATGTTTTGATGAATCAGGTTCCGGCGCGACAACGGGATGTGGCGATGGTGTTTCAAAACTACGCTCTCTACCCGCACATGACCGTAGCAGAAAATCTCTCCTTCGGGTTGCGGATGCGTAAAGCCGACAAGACGACCATAGAGTCGCGGGTAGAGAGTGTAGCGCAATCGCTGAATATTGCTCATCTGTTGGATCGAAAACCCAAGCAGTTATCGGGAGGACAGCAGCAGCGAGTAGCATTGGGAAGAGCGATCGCTCGCGAACCGAAAGTCTTTCTCCTTGATGAACCTCTGTCGAATCTGGATGCCCAACTGCGAGACGATACTAGAGTTCAATTGAAGCAGTTGCACTATCGCGTAGGTATCACGACAATCTACGTAACTCACGATCAGGTGGAAGCCATGACACTGGCCGATCGCATTGTGGTACTCGATCGCGGCCGGATTCAACAAATCGGCAACCCCCAAGACATTTATGCCAAGCCAGCTAACCGGATGGTGGCAACGTTTTTAGGCAATCCCCCGATGAATGTTTTTCAGGTAACTTATGGGGGCGAAATCTTTCAGATCAGTGGTCAGTCTTTGCCTTGTCCCCAAGGGCTTCAGAGCACGTTGCAACTCGATCGGGGACAAACAGTTGAACTGGGAATTCGCCCGGAACATATCAAAATTGAGGGATTAACCAATCCTGAAGACGCAAACCAGTCAAGTGCGCTGCTGATGGAAGTACACGTCGTAGAACCATTGGGACGAGAGACGCTGATTCGTGGCGTTTTAGCCGATTCGGATGTTGCATTGGATGTTCAGGTATCCTCGAATTGGCGCGGGCATCCAGGCGATCGCATCTTAATCCAACTCGACCTCGACCAGCTATTTGTTTTTGACCCCACGACTGGCGATACCTTGTATCCGTTGGATTAAGATGCGATCGCTCGTCACGCTCGGTGAGATGTAATACCATTTTGGATTTTAGATAAATGATCGGTCAGGCTGCTCGATACTTAACGATTAAGGAACTCACAGAATCTGTTGGCAACGGTCTTACGCCCAGAATGGTGAGGCACTATCATGCATCTGGTTTGTTGCCACCACCAGTACGCAGTCAGAGCAACTACCGTCTTTACACCGAAGACGATGTCCAACGAGTTCGGCGGATTGTAGCGCTTAAGCAGCAAGGATTCCAACTGTCCCACATTCGCAAGTTGCTGGAAACAGACGAACCATCTCTGCCGTTTGATACGCTCAGACCCCTACTACGACAGCAATACCAATCAGTGATGCAACAATTGGAACGCTTGCGAAGAACGGCATCTGCTTTGGAAGGATTACTGGGACGCGATCGCCATTGCCAAGAAATTCAAGCAGACGCGATCGCTCAACTGCGACATTTGGAAGTCGAAACCTCGGATGGCTTAGAGCTTCTCGAAAAACTGTGGGACAGTTGGGATGTTGCAACTGACGCTCATCCCGAAGCGTTCAGCGAATCCTTGCAAGAGTTATTGCCGGATTTATCCGATCGCTCAGAAATTGAAGTAGACTTGCTCTCAAAACTGGTGCTAGCCACTGGGGATGTCAGTCTCGTGCCGTTTGTCCGCATCGGGAAAGGGGCAATCGCCGCAGCGCGTGACAACCTAAAAGGTGGATGCCAAGTAGTGGGAGATGTTCCCGCCGTGGTGGGTGCGATCGATCGAACTCGGTTAGCGCATCTGAACTGTTCAGTTAAAACCCTAATCGCTGACCCTCACATTACCAGTGCCGCTGAGGCTGAAGCTAGCTTCTGGCAGTATCACCGACGGCCACAACAATGGCAACAGTTAGATGCTGGCTGTATTTTGGTTATTGGGTATGCCCCCTCCGTTCTTTTATCTGCCCTGGAAGCGATCGAGCAAGGTCAACTTCAACCCGCTTTAGTAATTGGGATGCCCATTGGCTTCAGTCATGCCCCGGCCGCAAAGCGGCGATTGATACGCTCCAACGTTCCTTACATTACAGTTGAGGGCACGCTGGGAGGTGGACTATTAGCGGCTGTTGCTCTAAATGCTTTGGCCCAATCTCTGATCGACAAGCCTAACTGTCATTGTTACTTGGGCTAATCGGAACTGATTTCCAAATTCTCCAGCCAACCTATTGACTTGACAGGAATCCCTGCTTCAGCCACTGGCAGTATGAAGCGATCGGCTTTTACGTAGCTAATGGTTTTGTAGGCTTGAGAAGAAGACAAGTAAGGATTGGTACCAACTTTAATGTACTTGGAAAAATAAAAATCAATAGGTATTAGTGCTGTCATGGCGGGGTAATTCTCAATTAATTTGTAGTGATGAGGAAACTTACCGACGCTTCACCCTGAATTCATTCGTCTAAACAAGAAAACGTTATCCTCAATTCTTAGTATCTTAGATTTACGATAATGTTTACGCAATATTCAACTTCTGTATACATCTAGGCAGGGGGAGTCAGTCACAGCTAAATCTTGGTAGGTCATATTCGATCGCTGAGTCGATATGCATTAGTAGAGACTGTTGCTGGTTAGTGTGGAATATCCCGCCCTGGAGCGCCCAACTCACGTACATTCGCGGCAAATTCTAACAAAATACCATCAGGGTCAAAGAAATAAAAAGAAGAGATAAATGTAGTGTCATCAGCTTCCGGAACGTAACCGGAAGGAACATCCGCATGGTGCAAAATGGGCGTTACTTGGATGCCCTTAGCAACCAGTCTATTTTTATAGTCCTCAAGCTTGTCTAAAGCAACCTTGAAGGCTAAATGGTTCAGCGAGCCATGTGCTGTTGTAATGTTGCCTGTTTGCAAGGCGTCTGGTCTTACTGATGCAATGCCTGGTGCCGCTTCCGGTGCCTGGGGAAACCAGAAAAAAGCCAAAGCATCTCCATTGCCAATATCGAAGAAGAAATGTTGTCCACCATCCGGTAAAGCAATAGTTTTGATGAGATTAAGACCCAGCGTGTTGGTATAAAAATCCACTGTTCGTGCCATGTCTTTGCAGACTAGAGCGATGTGGTTAATTCCCTGGAGTTGAAACTCTTTCATCTCGACACCTGCTGATGGAATTATCTTTGGCTTTTCCCAATCTTCTATCAAGGGTTGGACTGAGTCGCCAGCCTTGGAGAAACAACAGAGGCTGCTGATCCCTGTCGTTCTAGATAATTGTAGACTGTAGCGGAAACTTGACGGATAAAATTCCGACCCTGGACATCTTTGTACGGGCGTCTGACAAAGATACCTGCTAAATAACGCTTGCCATTTGGCATCGTAATCACTCCAGCATCACCAATCAGAAATCCAATATCTCCAGTTTTGTCAGCAATTTCAGCACCTGGGCCCAAGCCTGCGGGGAGGAGCGTTTTAATTGTCGTATTTCGCAACAGCTCTAAAATTTGCTCTCGACTAGATGAAGCCACCAACGTTCCATTCATCAACTGCGCTAGCAACCGCACCATGTCCTTAGAACTAGTGGCATTCGTTCCTTTTAAGTCAGCCAGCATATTCCGCATGACTGTGTCCTTAAGTCCCCAACTCCGGAACCGCTGATTGAGTTTGGCGATGCCACCCAAACGATCGATAATCATGTTGGTGGCGGTGTTGTCGCTGATGGTAATCATCTTCGCCAACGTTTCTCTGGTACTAAACTTAGTTCCCGCCGCTCGATACTGCATGGTGCCAGAACCTCCCGTCACCAAGTCGCGCCGCATGACCAAGGTTTCATCTAGGTTGACTTTCCCCGCCTCTAAATCCTGGTAATAGGCAACAAGGATGGGTAGTTTGATGGTACTGGCTGCTGGAAAAGCGCGATCGCCATTGATGTCCAAGTAGTTTCCTGTATCTAAATCCAGGAAAAACATGCCCGATTGAAGCGATTTGTACTGAGCCATCAACGCTTCAATTTGAGGCTGAAGTCCGGGCATTTCTAAACCCAAGGGAAGTACGCCAGCGAATGACATTGCTGGTGCGGGTGGGACGGGAATATCGAGTTGAGTAGAACTCGTCCCTTGAGTGCTTCTAGAAGAGTTATCTGCTGTAACTCGCTCAGGAGTGGGTAACTGAACAGACCAACGAGTCGCTGAATCGGCACGCACTTGCACTTTTTTCGGGTCTATCGTGTACCCCGGTGCTAATTCAATCACCATTCGGGTTGTTGTCGTGTCAAACTGTCCTACCCGAATATCCTGAATAAACGGCTCTATTTTTTGATGCGTTTGAGGGTGTCCTAACTTAGTTCCTGGTAGCTCGACGACTAGACGGTTCGGATTCGTGAGCAAAAAAACTCTAGGTTGAACTCCTTCATCCGTCGTCAAACTCAACTGACGAAGATTGGGATTGAAGTTCCAAGAGTCCAAGCTACCGGCATTAGCTGCATTCGAGAGCAGAAAAACGCTCAAAAAGCTGGGTAAAAGCCAGCGTACTTTCACCAAGATATCTCCTTAATTAGATGTTGTGTGAGGGCGATTGGTTAAAACTTGCATTGACAGGAATGCTTGGATTAACCGTTGAGCAACTGATCGTCAGAAGACTTTTTCTTCTCAAAAGTTTCCCCAACAGGACGAAATCTGCATTCAGGAGCAAGCGATCGATCGAACTTGCGTCAATGACAGATACGCCCTAGATAGAATATTCGCGATCGGTACTTATGGCAATGTGTAACTCCGAAGCAGAGGAAAATGAGCAGAAAAGCCATTAAAGGCTTAGAATTTTACTTCACCTGAAATGGCGTGTACTTGCCTCCTAGCCCTTTAACGATCGCCTGAGTGTTGGCAATCAGCATCTTCTCGTAACTGTTAGCTTGTGTTCCCTTGTCTCCCAGTCCATCAGCAAACAGCTTCTGGGTTGAAACTTTGACATTGGCTTCTTTAGCGACAGTCTCGATCAGCTTTGGGTTAATCGTCGCTTCTGCAAAAATCGTGGGTACACTCGCCTGCTTAATCTCATCAACTAATTCTTTCACTCGTCCTGCTGTAGGTTTTTCATCCGTACTGATGCCCTGCAACGCTCCATCAATGGGAATTCCATACGCAGCCGCGTAGTATCCCATAGCATCATGGGTTGTCACTAACTTGCGCTGCTTGGCGGGAATCGTGCCGATTTGCGATTTAATCCAGCGATCGAGTTGGGTGAGTTCACCGATCGTGTTTTGAGCCGTACTGGTGTATTGTCTCGCATTGCTAGGAGATAGATGTTCCAAATTGTCGCGAACAGCCTCAACCATGCGGATACCGTTTTTAGCATCGTGCCAGATATGGGGGTCAAATTCGCTATGTTCATGCTCAGCTTCTCCTTTCTCCTCGCCTCCATGTTCGTGTTCTTTACCCTTGAGAGGTTTGGGAACAGCCAGTTCGCTGACGGCTATCTTAGGTGCAGAATTTTTAGTAGCTTGGATAAGCTTGAGTAACTGAGGTTCAAAACCATAGCCACTGTAAAGAATCAGATTAGCTTGTTCAATAGCTTTGCGATCGCTTGGTTTGGGTTCATAGACGTGAGGGTCTGTACCCGTAGGAATCAAACATGTTAGGTTGACGGTATCTTGGGCAATTTCTTGAGTCATGTCGCACAGGACGCTAGTCGTCGCCACAACTTTAGGTTTGCCACCATTACCTGAGATTGATGCTGCCGTTGATGTTGTATCAGATGATAAAGATGACGGTGTCGTTGGTTGGGGAGAACCACAGCCAGCTAATCCGAGTACCAGTGTCAAAACAACGGTGCTTTCTAGGCATCGCGTTTTAACAGAGATGTTTTTTAACATGACCAGTTCTTGCAGAATGTAATATAACGATAATTATTCTCATTCAGTCTGTTCATGTTAGAAGTTCAAAATTTAACTGTCAACTATCGAGGTATTCATGCACTATCGAACGTTAGCTTCTGCGTGGAACCCAAGCAAATCGTCGGTTTGATAGGTCCCAACGGTGCTGGTAAAAGTACGTTGATGAAAGCCATGTTGGGTTTAGTTCCTGCCACAAGTGGGGTGGTTAAGTTCAAGAAACAGGCACTCCAGCAGCAGTTACAGCATTGTGCTTACGTACCGCAGCGATCGCAAATTGACTGGGATTATCCAACTACCGTGTGGAGTGTAGTGATGATGGCGCGTACTGCACACACGGGATGGTTTCGCTCGCCGAGTCGTCAGTCCCAAGAGATTGTTGCCGATGCACTCCAGCGAGTGGGAATTTGGAACCTGCGTCATCGTCAAATTGGGGAACTGTCCGGCGGACAGCAACAACGGGTTTTCCTAGCGCGAGCGATCGCTCAGCAAGCCGAGCTATTCTTGTTTGATGAACCCCTTGCCGGAATTGACAAAAAGACAGAAGAGATTCTCTTTCAGATTTTTGCCGAATTGCGCTCAGAAGGCAAAACGCTGCTTGTCAGTTCTCATGAGTGGGGAGAAGCTTTAATGAATTACGACCGATTGCTATTGTTGAACCAACAATTGGTTGCTAGTGGTTCCCCTCAAGACGTTATGACTCTAGAAAATATTCGCTGTGCCTATGGTGGAGGAGTCAAGCCCTGTCCTCTCGACAAAAATATGGAGACGGTGTTTTTCTGTTAATAATTATTACTTCTTGATGACTAGCCATAATGGTTGGCTAGGTAAAATCTCAACTCTAAACTCAATATGTTGAACTGGTTGCTCGAACCGCTAAGCTATGAATTTATTAGAAATGCGATCGCAATTGGGATTCTCACAGGTATTCTTTGTCCGGTTGTTGGCACTTACCTGATTGTCCAGCGCATGGCTTTACTGGGTGATGTGATTGCTCACGCCGTGTTGCCGGGACTTGCGATCGCTTTTTTTTTGGGCATTGATATTTTAATTGGAGCCTTTATTTCCGGTGTTTTCAGTACATTTGTGATTGCTTGGATTCGTTCTCAATCTCGGGTCAAAGCCGATGCCGCGATGGCACTAACCTTTTCTAGCTTTTTTGCTTTGGGAGTTACCCTGATTACCTTATTAAAAAGTAAGTTAGATTTAGATAGTTTACTATTTGGTGATATTTTAGGCGTTTCAACAGCAGATGTAGCCCGCACGGCTATTGTTACTATAATTCTTTTAATTTTAGTTAAATTATTTTATAAAGAATTACTCTTCTATACCTTTGATAAGCTAGGCGCTCAAGCTCTCGGATTTCCCGTCAACGCCCTTCACTATGGTCTCATGGCAGCGATTACTCTGACGATTGTGACGAGTATGCAAACAGTGGGAGTTGTCTTAGTGATTTCCTTGCTAGTTGGGCCTGGAATTACCGCCTATCTCTTAGTCAAAGAACTCCACCAGGTAATGATACTAGGCGCGATTTTGGGAATTGTTGCCAGTATTAGTGGCGTGTATGCCAGCTACTACTTAAATATTCCTTCGGGGCCAGCGATTGTATTGGTAACGTTCAGTCTATTTCTAGGGGCACTTCTATTTAGCCCATCTCAAGGCATTTTGACACGACCCGACAGAGCTAACCGTTCAACGTGGATTGGGCGATTGTTGCAATCTATAAAACTGGGCAACAAGTGAAGTGGAATAGAGATATCGCAAATTGCAGTTGACAAAGAGTCTGACTTTTTTAATAGTACAAATGTTCGTATTGTTCTCAACACTAGGGGTTGTTATTGGGGTAGCTGACTGGTTCTCTCAAAAAGAGTTTGACGAATGAGTGCAAAAAGTGCCTAGGAAGCAGTAATCTACTATTTGGTAATTTACTTCAATTTGGTCACAAGCACGGGCGTTCTGTGTGCGGCTCCAGCTATCTTGGACACTAACGCAGCAGCTTTGTCAAGAGCATGCTGTTCGTTTAACTCGCGAAAGAGATAGCACGAGTGCTGCTGTTCTTGGGTTCGCCCTGCTGTAACACGTCATTCTGTAGAAGGTGTCATGATCTACCAGCCAACTCAAAGCATCAAAAACTCTGCTCGCCCTTGGTCGATTACCTGTATGCTGCCAGACGCTCAGCACTACACCGTAGCGCGTTTCCATAATCGTCGCGATGCCGAAGATCATCTCAGATTTTTGCAGCGCCATATGCCAAACTCAGCCTTTGAACTGATCTTTGATTCATCTGCCGAGGAAGACGAACTTTAAAAGCTGCAAGACTGATAAAAATGCCCTCGCAGGGGAATCTAGAGGGCATTGACAATTGCTTGAAGTATCCAAAGAGTACCGAGTAGATGTGACAGTGTAATGACATAAAGGTGGAGAAGATGCGATCGCGAAAGTGCTGCCCTTTCCGAGCAATCGCTACAAGAGCGATCGCACTGAATGTAGATTGAGATGGCTCTAGAATCGCCCATCTACCACCAATCTGGCGGTCACCATAGTTACAAATTGAACGCTGAAATTAGCGTTGCTTTGTAGTTAGAACCCTGCTTGTTGGCACAGTATCTTACTGTTACCGTTCGATCAAACTTAGCGTTTAGTTGGCTAGGGAAATTAGGGAAAAAATAGCTATGGTTCCTTTTGAAGACAAGTCGGGATGGTGACATCCCGGCTTAGTGAAATCAAGGCTTTTTCGGGATAGGGGCATAGCCCAGCGCAGCATCCCAAACATAGACGCGATCGCAATATCGACTCGAACAGGTTGCTTCGAGGGTCACGTTCTTGGTATTAGTGACATCTAGCGTGACTGCTGCCAGATTTCCAGGAGACACTGTCCTCGACTCAGCTTTGACTCCATCCAAATACACGTTCACCGTTGCGCTAGGACTACCTTGGTCGTTATCCCGCATCCCAAATGATAAGTTTAGGCTTTGAAAAATCACTCCTGCTCGGTTGGGCTGAATTCTACAGGTTATGGCAGCCGCAGATCGATCGCCCGGCCCCAGATACAGCCTTGACGTGTAAAGCGCTCTACCAACAGAAACGTCTTCCTCCTGGACTCCCCAGTTACCCCGTCCTGTATTGACACAGGGCTGTTTGAGAAGAGATCTAGATAGTTGTGGTGCCTCTTGGGCCATTTGCTTGCCTTGGGGAGCCAAAGCGAGAACTAGCATCGTGCTGGCAAGGATTTTGCTAATGAATCTTGTCTTTTTATGCATTGCGGAGAGATAGCATAAGCCAATGGATGGATGTCACTGTACAACACGATCCCCCTTTAACGAAAGCGCTACCTCATCCGATCGCTTAGTTCACGATCATTATCTCTGACTGTTTTGAGACATGGGCTAAGGCTTCGCCAACCACCTCAGAACCAGCGCCAAGACGATGAGAGTTTTCCGTAAGCAAGCGCTTCCAGGCTCGACTGCCAGGTTGCCCCGCAAACAATTGCAGCATGTGTCGAGTAATTTTGTTCAGCTTAAGCCCCTTTGCTACCCAGCGATCGATATAAGGGAGCATTGCTTCGACAACTTCATGACGAGTAGGAGCTGTCTTATCCTCACCATAGATTTCGCGATCGCTTCTGGCAAACAGGTAAGGATTATCATACGCCGCACGTCCAATCATCACCGCATCGACTAGCTGAAGCTGTTCGTTGACTTGTTCCAAGTTGGTAAATCCACCATTAATCTCAATGAAGAGGTGAGGAAACTCTCGCTTGAGGCGATGGACATCGGAGTAACGCAGAGGTGGAATGTCGCGATTTTCCTTAGGACTCAACCCTTTTAGCCAAGCCTTACGGGCATGAACAGTGAAGCGCTGACAGCCTGCTGTGGAGACGAGGCGAACAAAGTTAGTCATGTCCTCGTAGCGATCGCGATCGTCAATTCCGATCCGGTGTTTTACAGTGACAGGGATGTCAACCGCCTCGCTCATTGCGGCTACAGCACGCGCCACTAGTTCGGGCTGTGCCATCAGACAAGCCCCAAAGTTGCCACTTTGCACGCGATCGCTTGGGCAACCGACATTCAGGTTAATCTCGTCATAGCCCATATCTTGAGCAATCCGCGCACACTCAGCCAGTTCTTTGGGTTCATCGCCACCCACTTGGAGAGCAAGTGGTTTCTCTTCTGAGGAAAACCCTAGCAGGCGCTCTTTATCACCGTGCAGAATTGCTGCACTCGTTACCATTTCCGTGTAGAGCAGTGTCCGGTGCGTAATCTGCCGCATGAAATACCGAAAATGGCGATCGGTGCGATCCATCATTGGTGCAACGCTCAAGGGGTTACCGCCAGCGATTGCTGTGTATTCAGTACTGAGGGTGTCGGGCAAAACTCGCATGTTGACACTGATTATGGATTTACTTTCGTCCATCTGTAATATGACGAGTTCTCGTCAGTCTTCGCCACTCCCCAATCCCGAACTGAGATAATCTTTCTAACTTGAGGTTTCGGGTAGGTTTTGCCATAGCGGAATTTGAATGACAAACTCCGTTCCTGCTGAGGGTTCGCTCAAGCAGTGTAGCTGACCGCCGTGTTTTTCGACCACAATTTGATAGCTAATTGACAATCCCAGTCCTGTACCAGCACCAACCGGTTTAGTGGTAAAGAAGGGGTCGAAGATTCTGTCTTTAATCTGTTCGGTTATTCCTAAACCGTTATCTGCAATCCGAATGACAGCATAGCGATCGCTGAGTAACTCAGTTCGGATTCGGATAAAGCTAGGAGTTGCTGCAATTTCTTCCGGTGTTCGCCCCTGGTTTTGTTCGTCTATAGCATCGATCGCATTGCTGATAATATTCATAAACACCTGATTGAGCTGTCCTGCATAGCACTCAACTTCAGGCAGTTTGCCGTACTCTTTCATCACCTGAATTTCAGGATGCTTGCCTTGAGCCTTCAGGCGGTTTTGTAAGATCGTCAGCGTACTATCAATCCCTTCGTGAATATCAACGGCTTTGATTTCAGCTTCAGCGAGGCGAGAGAAGTTACGCAGCGCTGCGACGATTTCACAAATCCGTTCTGCGCCAACCTTCATTGATGAGAGCAGTTTCGGCAAATCTTCAATCAGGAAATCTAGCTCGATTGCCTCAATTTCGGACTGGATATTTGGTGTAGGCTTGGGGTATTGCTCTTGATAGAGTTCGATTAAGCCGAGTAAGTCCTGAGTGTAGTCACTCGCGTAAGTCAGATTTGCATAGATGAAGCTGACAGGATTATTGATTTCATGAGCCACTCCAGCCACCAACTGTCCCAAGCTGGACATTTTTTCACTCTGCACGAGTTGAGATTGGGTTCTCTGGAGTTCTTGTAGCGCTTGTTCGAGTTGCTCCGCTTGTTGGAGAGCGTTTGCAGTTGCGGCACGACTTTGCTGATAGAGTTCCGCTTGTTGGAGTGCGATCGCTAGTTGGTCGGCAACAGCACAAGTTAAAGTTACCTCCGAGTCTGTCCAAGCGGACGGTGCTCTATTTCTCACCAAGCTCAGAGCGCCCCAAACTCTAGAGCCATAGTGTAACGGAACGAGCAACCAGGCTCCAGGAGACGTGCGAGCAATACCTCGGTTAATCTCGTCAGAGCAAGTGTTAGCATCGTTAATCCGAACAATATTTAATCGCTTCAGTTGGGCTGTAAGCTCATTACCTCGATCGGGAATTTCCTCCCCGAGAGCATTCGGTAAATCTGAGGATTGATTGTAGTTCGCTACATTCAGCCAAACTTTCCGTTCGGGAAGATAATGGAGAATGTCAGCCCGATCCGCTTGTACGAGTTGGGCAATCTCGTAAGTCGCGGTGGAAAAAATCGTCGTTAAGTCGAGAGAATTGCGGATCGTTTGAATCACTCGATTGAGAGCTTGCTCTCTTAACGCCTGGTATTGAGTGCGCTTATACAGCTCGCTTTGTTGGATTGCGATCGCTAGTTGGGTCGCGAGACTCTTGAGCAAATCGATTTCTAACGGCTGCCATTGGCGCGGTGCCCGACAGTGATGAGCAATCAGCAGTCCCCAGAGTGTTTCTTTTTGAAGAATGGGGACGACTAATTTTGCCTTGACAGCAAACTGGTGGACAAACTCAGCAAGGCAAGGCAACACTTCGGCTTTGTCGATATCAGCAATGTTCAGAATTCGTCCTTGGCAGTACCACTGGTGGCACTCGTGAGGAAAGACTTCTTCTGGAAACGTTCGTCCCAAAACAGCCGGCCAGCCAGGAACCACTGCCTCGGTTACGGCACTGCCCGTACCATTGGACCAGATGCGGTAGATTAAAACGCGATCGGTTCCGAGAAATTGCCGCACTTCAGCTACTGTTGTATTGAGAATGTCCTCTAGATTCAAGGACTGACGAATGCGCTGGGCAATCTCTACCATCAAGCGCTCTTTGAAAAATTGCTGTCGGAGTGTGGCTTCAGCTTGCTGGCGTTGCCCAATCTCTACTTGTGCTTGCTCGTAAAGCTCGGACTTCTGAATCGCAATTGCGGCTTGGGTTGCCAACGCTTTTAGTAAATCGACTTCTAGTGGCTGCCATTGCCGCGTTCCGCTACACTGTTGCGCTACCAACAGTCCCCACAATTGTTCCTCTTGCACGATGGGGACAACCAAGTTAGCTTTGACCTGAAACTGGGTCAGGAGATCGACATGACAGGGAGTCAGACCTGCGGTATAAATATCCTCTACGACATGAACTCGCCCCTGGCGGTAAAGTTGGAAATAATGTTTTGCAAAATAGCGATCTTCGATAATCGTTCCTGAAATGGGTTTCCAGTCAGAACCGACTGATTCTACGACGACAACCCCGTTCCCGTCGGACTGCAAGCGGTAAATAATAACGCGATCGCAGACTAGAAATTGCCGTACCTCAGCTACCGTTGTATTGAGAATCTCCTCTAGGTTCAACGACTGGTGAATGCGTTGACTAATTCGAGCAATCAGTTGCTCCCTTAACACCTGTTGCCGCAGTGCTTCCTCTGCCCGTTTGCGGTCGGTAATGTCGGTAATCATGCCAAATGCACCAGCATATTGCCCTGCGGCATCGAATAGTGGAGTAGCAGAGACAATAGCCCACATCACGGAGCCATCTTTACGGCGAAATTTAAAATCGTGCTGTTCCTCAATACCGTGGTGGCGACGTTCGAGATTGATTTGAGCGATCGCTTTTCCTTCTTCATCCATAAAGGCAAATAGCGACATACCCAACATCTCATCCACCGTGTAGCCCAGCATTTGAGCGATTTTACGGTTAGCAAAAACGGTTTTGTTTTCCGCATCGAGCGTCCAGATTCCTTCTGAGGCTGTTTCGAGGATGCGACGATACCACTCCTTCTGCTCTCGCAGTGCGTCTTCTGCCTGCCTGCGATCGGTGATGTCCTGCGAGACTCCAACGAGGCAGTATAATTGTCCTGCGTTATTCCGAACGGGGAAGGCATGTTCCCAAATCCAACGGACTGAGCCATCAGGCTGTACGATCCGGTATTCCTGACTAAACTCGTTTTGCCTGTTTTGTTCGAGGACGGCGAGTACCCGTTCCCGGTCATCCGGATAGATAGCTTCTATAAACGATCGCGGTTGAGCGTACAGACTCGCGCAGGTGCGCCCCCATATTTCCTCGTAAGCAGGACTAACGTAGAACATTTGAGTGAGTTCTAGGTCAGCCATCCAGAAGACTTCGCGGATATTCTCCGCCATGTGGCGGAAACGTTCCTCACTTTGGCGCAATGCCTCTTCCGCCTGCTTGCCTTCTGTGATATCTAACGAAATACCCGCGACTGCCTCAATGCGTCCCGATGCATCATGCATGGGAAACTTAACGGAGTGGAAGTAGTGCCGTCCATCAACAAGATCGACACATTCCTCAGTTACGACAGGAGAACCCATATCGATGACCTGTTGATTCATCGCATTGAACTGCTTCGCCACTGCGGGTGGGAACACTTCATCAAAGGAGTGACCGAGTACCTTCTCCCGACAGGTGCCGACCAATTTTTCCCAAGCACGGTTGACTAAACGGTAGCGCTGCTCCTCAGCCGTAGTGATGTAAACTGGTGCTGGTATATAGTCCAAGAGTTCGCGGAAAAACTTCTGTGTCGATCGCAGCGATTCCTCCGATTGTTTGCGTAAGCGAAGCTCGTCGTAGACATCGGTAATATCGGTAATGGTACCCACGTAGCCTTTCACCGTGTCAGTTTCGTTTTTCTCTGCTACAGCTTGAGCCAAAACCCAGGTAATTTTGCCATCAGGACGTTGAAACCGATACTCTGTTTGAAACGGCAAATTCTCCTGTACTGCTCGGTACCATTCGGCAAACACGCGACCCTTGTCATCAGGATGGAGAGCTTGCACCCAACCATTTCCTTGGATCTGTGCTAATGGTAATCCAGCCATTTCACACCAGCGATCGTTTACCCATAAATAATGTCCTTCGGCATCGGCGTGAAATATCCCTACAGGCAATAAGGCTATCAATGCACAGTGAGGGGGCTTACAAGCTTGTAATACGGTATTCATTACATTGCATTAATTTTTAAGTGAAGAAAAAAATAGAAAGCCTGTTGCACTAGTAAAAATGTTGCAACCGTTTTTTATGCAACCCTAACCTGCTCCCTTTTCTACTATCTCACTCGTGTAAAGGAAGAATCACGCTTTTTATCGAAACGAAACATTTAGAGCCAACTGTATTTATCGATACATGAAGCTCTTATGAATAG
>DATNPT010000149.1:0-6525 GCA_036703075.1 Chroococcales cyanobacterium | reverse complement strand
GATGAGATAATTGCTTGTTTTCTTGAGGAATAATTCTCAAGGATTATTCCTCTCAACCAACAAGCCTGCTTGTTGGGAAATACTTCGACAAAAAATTTTCACAGCAGCATGCTTGTTGAGGCTGTGGGGCTGTTGAGAGTTTAGCGATCGCGCACCAAGCAGCAGCCAAGCAATTGCGCCAAGCATCTCAGCAACGCCAATCGCATTCAACTGCAAATCATCAGCGAGTTGCAAATTCCGGACAGTACTGATTAACGGCTAGGGAATAGATAATTTGTTGTTTCGCTGTATTGCTAGGGGATGAGTAGTCGGAGACTAGGGCTTGTTGGCGCGTTAAGGCTGCCCTCGTTCCGCCATATCTGAGAACTCGACAGGTAGTTTTTGCGGCTGCGATCGCGCTATCTCTATTTTCTTCGCTGTAGCGGTTCAACTCCTGCTGAACGTTACTGGGGTATTGACTCGTCATCGTCCGGAAATTGGAGACAAATCCTGCGTTGGGAGACAAAGCCCTTGTGGTAGGAGTCTTGGTACACCAAGCCGAGAGATCTACGGTTGTGCCGTCCGGCTGACGCAAGTAGCAGGGATAGTCGGATTCTTCTTGGGCGAGTGCAGAAGTAGATAGAAACCCAGCTAAAGAGAGAACGAAAGTAGATAGGAGAAGAGCACGTTTCATAAAACCTCCAAGCAAACCCTACCCTCAAGCGAGCGATGAAAACTAAATCTTATCCCTTATAGCGATCGCTTGTTCATAAGAGTACTAATAATAAACACATTGAATTATCTAGATGGCAAACAGAACAGAAATTATCCCTAGTCCGCAAAGTTACAGTTGTTTAAATTCTCATGAGGAATTGTAACTATTACTTCTATATAAAAAGCGATCGCGATATTATTCTGCCCTAATCAAATTTCATTAAACTCCAAAGTACGACTTTTCGGACAAGTCGTGAAGGATGATATATGCGTTGGCTTCAAAAAGTCTTTCTATTTGTCCTATTGCTAGCAGCAAGTTTAATTGCTGTCATTTTATCGAATGTCTTGATGCAGCCGAAAGCAACTCTTGCTACTGATGCCCTGCTTCAGCCTGCACCAACTCAGCCTCTAGGTTATTACGACTACTTCGGGCAATTGCTCACCTCAACACAAGCAGCTCAACTTGTTAGTAGTAAGGGACTTAGCCCTGGCGATCCAGCCTCTTATCAGAAGATCGGAGCTGTCCAGATTACCCAGCAATTAATCGACAAAGGTGAAGACATATTCTTCAACCGTAAAATTGGCGACACGTTTGGTCTTCAGAAAGTATTTGGTTTCCAGGCAGGGTTTAATCTCCTAGCACCCGAAATTACGAAGGCAATACGTGACTTGCAGGGACAACCGACTACCAACTTGCATATTACTCTTCAAAAAAATTTGCAGCTAGGTAGTCGAGTATTACCAGCAGGAAAAGTGTTAAATACTGGTCTCGATGTTGAGAAAGGCAAAAGAATTCCCATTGGCTTAAAACTACTCAGTGGCGACCTTACCTGTGCTATTTGTCATGCCGTTGCATCACCCACAGGTGGACGCCTCAAGGGAGTACCGAACAGCGATCTGGCAATTACCTTTTTTATCGCTACAGCACCAAATTCAGCGGCTGCTTTTGCTCGCATCAATCTCAACCCGTTTGACGCAAAATATCAGGGTAACGGTAAGACTATCATCGATAGTCAAGGTCAACAAGTCAAACTGCCCGACCCTCAAAAATTCGAGGCAGCTTTCGATGATGCAGTGCTCGATATACCTCCGGGTCAGTTCGAGAGTTCACCCGATACTATCAACAACACGACTCAAATCCCAACCAATTTCACGTTTAAGAGTGGTCCCTACTTACCGGATGGACAGTTTGCTGTCGGTCCCTTCGCTGGACTGAGCGCTCAGGCAAATTCAGTCCACTCTTCTGAGGTTAACCTACTGGCAGCCGCACAACTCAGCGCTCAGACAATCGGCATCGATCCTGAAGTTTATCTAGGTATTGCTTTGCAAAATGCGGCCGATCCGAGCATTCGTTTACCACAAGGACCACCCGTTAAACCGTCGCAATGGCTGCGCCAAGTTGCCCCAAACATCACTCAGGCAGAACTGGAAGACCAAGTGCCAGTTCCCGGTGTCGGTTCTTATCCGAATCTTCAACCCAGCCTCTTCACCTACAACGGTTTGGTTTTCAGCCCCAAAACGGGTCAGTTGCTCGACCCTGCCAGTGGCCCTTTCTTTTTTGCAGCAAACGCTATGGCTGCCTTTGAAAATAGTTTAGTACCGCCTCCAAATCGCACTCCTGAAAATCAGCAAGCGCTTACCAGTGGTTCTGTGCAGCGCGGTGCCCAAGTCTTTGAGCAAGCTGGGTGTGTGAGTTGTCACATTCCACCCTTTTTCACTGACAATAAGATTCACCCCATCAGCGAAATAAAAAGTAACCCAGCCCGTGCTGAGTCCCGCCTCGGTTTTAACCAGTTGCTGGTGCCACCGAAGATGTACAGCTTAAATACTCCCGTTCCCATTCCAGCTAATGCTCAAGTTCTAGACGTACCAACTGATGGCATTTCTGCTAGCCCGACGACTCTACCCAATGGCATCTTGCCAGATGGTGGCTACAAGACGATGTCTCTACGGGGACTTTATCTGAGTGCGCCCTATTTACATGATGGTGGGGTAGCAGTAAGGGCGGGAACGTTCCAAGCTGGACCTCAGGGGCGTTTTTTAGTTGCCGATCCTACTGGCTTAGGATTGCCTGGAACTCTCGGTCAAAGTATACCGGCTGATAGTGCTAGCAGCTTACGTGCTCTAATCGATCGCAGATTGCGCCGGAGAGTCATTGCCGCCAACCAAGCGAACCCAGGTTTAAAGCGCAGCAATCTCGATGGTACAGGTCATGAATTTTATGTAGATGATGCGACTGGCTTCACTCCAGCTCAACAAACCGATCTAGTTAACTTCTTGCTTGCCTTGGATGATAATCCTGGTAGCTTTTAGATCGAGGTTGGCATGATACCAGGGGAAATCATTGTACGAAACGGAGAAATAGAACTGAATCGCGATCGCCCTACCGTACAGCTACAAGTTGCAAATACAGGCGATCGCCCAATTCAAGTTGGCTCTCACTTTCACTTCTATGAAGTGAATGAAGCACTGAACTTTGACCGAGAGCAAGCTAGGGGCATGCGGCTGGATATTCCTGCCGGGACAGCCGTTCGCTTTGAGCCAGGAGACGAACGAGATGTGACGTTAGTCCCATTTGCGGGTAGTCGTCAGGTTTACGGCTTCAATGGTAGGATTAACGGTCAACTCGACGCTTGAACCTAGGGCAAGGTAGCAGAAGATTTCTCTAGTTATGCGATCGAACAGAGATATCTTCTACTGCTTCCAAGGTCTCAATTTCCTATTATGGCGATGACTAACCATCTCAACACAAAACCCCTGGAGTGTGCCAGGGGGGTGTTTCTGGATCTAAGCCTTTGACTGTATGCTCATGCCTTGAGCATATAAGAGTGTGGGGAATTCTTTGGGTAAGAAATCGGGAAATTTTCGAGAATTTCCCATGCATTCTCCTAACATCCCTAAAATCAACGTTGGAGACAACAGTAATGGAATGGTACAACGAGCCGCCCGTTTGGAATATCCAAGGAAACAAAATCCACATTTGCTCTGGAGCAAAAACAGACTTTTGGCGTCAGACTCACTACGGCTTCATTAGAGATAACGGTCACTTTTTTTATCAACCAGTCAAGGGAGACTTCATTGTTGAGGTAAAGATTAGCGGCGAGTATCAGGAGTTATACGACCAAGCTGGCGTCATGGTACGTTTGGATGAAGCAAATTGGTTGAAGTGTGGAATTGAATTTGTCCATGGTGTTCAACAAGTCAGTGCTGTTGTGACAAGGGATTTCTCAGATTGGTCTGTTCTACCCCTGCCACACAATCCTGCTTCGCTCTGGATTCGTGCCACTCGACGCAGTACAGCCGTAGAGCTTCAATACTCGTTGGATGGGGAACAGTATACGATGCTCAGGCTAGCCTATCTCACAGCGATCGAGACAGTGAATGTGGGGATAATGTGTGCTGCTCCAGATGGAAATGGCTTTCCAATCGCGTTTGAAGGATTCAAGATTCATAGCTTGTAACCAAGAAGCACTCAGTCGTCACAAGTTAGAATTTATCGGAAGCGAATTATAAGGATCATGACAGATACCTTCAAAGCTTTTCTAGTTACAAAAACTGACGATAATCAGTTCATAAGAGAAGTAGTAGATAAACGTATTGATAATCTCCCAGAAGGAGATGTTTTAATTCGAGTTCATTACTCATCTTTGAATTATAAGGATTCACTCTCTGTAACGGGTCATCCGGGAGTAACAAAAAAATTCCCCCACGTTCCTGGGCTTGATGCGGCTGGGATAGTCGTCAGTAGTAACGTTTCTCAGTTTCAGAAAGAGCAGCCTGTAATTGTTACCGGATTCGATTTAGGCATGAACACTTGGGGAGGATTTGCCGAATACATTCGAGTGCCTGCTGATTGGGTAGTACCGCTACCTTCGGGGCTGACTCTCCAGGAAAGCATGATTTTCGGTACGGCAGGTTTTACGGCAGCTCTATGTATCGACGCTCTCCAGGAGAATGGCGTTACTTCATCATCAGGAGAGATTTTAGTCACTGGTTCTACGGGCGGAGTGGGTAGTCTTGCTGTTTCTATTTTGTCAAAGTTGGGCTATTCGGTTGTTGCCGCAACTGGCAAATCATCTCATCACGATTTACTTAAATCTTTGGGAGCAGTATCGATTATTAGTCGCGGAGAAATGGAAGACGGAAGTGGCAAACCGCTATTAAAAGAGCGTTGGGCGGGAGTAGTAGATACTGTGGGAGGAAATACCTTGGCAACGGCGATCAAAGCTACCAAATATAGTGGCTGTATCACGGCTTGCGGTTTAGTAGGAGGGACTGATTTGGCAACTACTGTTTATCCCTTCATTCTTCGGGGAGTTCGTCTGATTGGCATTGATTCAGTACGATTTCCTCTAGAAAAGCGATCGCAAATTTGGGAAAAGTTAGCGTCTGATTGGAAACCAACTCACCTAGCTCGGCTAGTTTCCACTGTTAATCTGTTGGGCTTATCACAACAGATTGACACTATCCTTCAAGGGCAAAGTGTTGGACGAGTTTTGGTTGAATTAATTTAATTTAGATAAAGCCTTCTGCCATTAACATTGACCCACTTTTAAGAATTAAATCTCACCAAGTTTCAAGGAGTGCATCGCGAAAACAGAACCTATGGAGAAGAAATGCTGAGCTTCATCCCGATTGAAACCTAGATGTTTTAAACAAGTGAGTTCTCCCATAATTTCACTCATTTTGTAGGCTTCAACGCAGAACCCTTGTTCTATAAAAAACTGTTCGGCATGTTTTAAGCTGTTGAAACTGTTATCTATTACAGCTCTTCCTGTTAGCGTAGAAATGCTTTGTAAGCGCTCTTGAGCTGCTGGGCTAGTCTCCTCCATTCGATGCCATTCTTCCTTAGTATACAAGTCGGGAGTAATCCAAACGCCTCCGTAGTGTTGAAGCATTTCTCGGACATTGGCGCACAGATGTTCCTTTTCAGGAAAAGTCAGGTACGATAGCAATCCTTCGCATAAAATAGCAACCTTTTGCGAGTTGTTTAGGTAATCGGCATGAATGGGAAATTGACTTGGTCTACTAGTGACTTCGATCGCTTCAAAATGAAGATTGGGGCGTTGCCCAATGAGGTGGTTAACGAGTTGCTGTTTGAAAGCGATCGCATTGGGGAGATCGCTTTCAACAAAGGTAATGTTTGGATTGGCTGACATTACCATGCCACGCGGAAGCAAACCGGATGCTAGTTCGATAATTTGGGGATAGCCATACTTGGTAATGAGATGATTGACGGCTTTGTAGCGTGCCTCAGCCATCATCAGCATTGGGTTGCGTTTGTGAGTTTGGTTGCCATCGTTATGGTTTGTGAAGGATTGAGCATCGACTAGTTGAGCAATTTCCAGGGCGTAGGGAATGTCGCTCAATTGCCTACAGTAGGCTGCACTTAATGCAGTTAGGCTGATTAAATCAAAGCTATTCGTTGCTGCTTTTGTCATTGTTTAATATACCGAAAAGCAGAGGGAAGGAAGCAGGAGGGAAAAGTGTTTGTGGTGAGGACTTTAGTCCTCTCAAAGTGGGTACTGAAGCGCTCACTACAAACATGCTTTTATTAAGTAAGGGTAATCATCTGGACATTATATTAGTTCATCATTTTCAAATTACCAACGGTAGTAGCGGTATGGATCGTCGCCTAGATCGAAATCAGTTCGATAATCGGGATGATAAAACTCTGGAGATGACTTCTCCTGAAGGTTGAAGATTGCTCGATCGGATTTAAAATTAGCTCCTAGATTGGCTAAAAGTTGGGCTAAGCTTCGCGTTTGCCGCCAACGAGTGTAGCGGAAGTAAGTTTTAGCATCAGCATTCAAGCTATCTGGGTCGATTTGA
>DATNPT010000145.1:0-12465 GCA_036703075.1 Chroococcales cyanobacterium | reverse complement strand
GGAGGAAGCGTTTCGCCGGACTCGTCAGATGAATCACAACCAAGTCGTTGCTTGGTTATTAGCTCAATTTCAGCAAGGGTGAAAAAATGCTACCTTTCGATCGAGAATGTGAGAAACGCGATAGCGAAGTGAGAAGAGCGTTTGCGTTCGCGTAGCCTCTCCGTTAGGAGAAGGGAAGCATGGTGAGCGTTTGCGACAGCATGGTGCGTTAGCGAAGCGGAGCCGTCAGGCACAGCAGCAAAGCGCAGATCGCATCTACAAATCTGCCAAAATTGAGCTATCGCATCGCAGAGTAATTCCCTAATGGAGCTAATTGAGCGTTACCGTGGCAGTCTCCTAGGCTTAGCAGTAGGAGATGCATTAGGAGCACCCTTAGAATTTAGACCGCCCGGTTCATTTACACCCATTGACGATATGGTGGGAGGCGGTTCATTTGATGTCATGCCAGGGCAGTGGACTGATGATACGTCAATGGCTCTGTGCTTGGCTGATAGTCTAATCGAACAAAAGGGCTTCGATCCAGTCAATCAGTTACAGAAGTATGTGCGCTGGTTGCGAGAAGGCTACCTGAGCAGCATTGATGAGTGTTTCGACATCGGTCACACTACATTAGATGCACTTAGAAAGTTTGAACACACAGGGGAACCTTACTGTGGTTCCACAGACCCCCGCAGTGCGGGAAATGGCTCAATCATGCGATTAGCTCCAGTTCCTTTGTTTTACGCCAAAAGACCTCTAGAGGCCATAGAAAAGTCAGGAGAAAGTTCGCGCACCACTCACCAAGCAACAACAGCCATTGATGCCTGCCGCTACTTGGGTGCGCTCATCGTTGGTGCTGTTAATGGGGTGAGTCGAGAAGAATTGCTTTCAGAACGCTATAGTCCCATTCCCGGATATTGGGAAGAAAACCCATTGGTTGAGGAAATCGACGAAATTGCTAGAGGTTCGTTCAAATATCGCCAACCTCCAGAGATTCAAGGTTTAGGCTATGTCGTCAAATCTCTAGAGGCAGCGTTATGGGCTTTCTACAACAGTCGTTCTTTTCGAGAGGGGTGTCTTTTAGCCGTTAACCTAGGCTTGGATGCCGACACAACCGGTGCTGTTTACGGACAGTTGGCAGGAGCGTTTTATGGTGAGAGGGAAATACCAGAGTCATGGCATTCTCAGCTAATTCGCTCTCATCTGATTGAGTCAATCGCTGACCAACTCCTTGCCTTTTCAGTGAACGGTGACAAGTAGATTGACCTTCTCAACTTCATGATGCCTGCATTTGCTGAAGCACTTGCCGAATCACATCTGCTGGCACTTGGTCGGTTACCGTTACCGCACCAATTTGAGTTGGCAGAACAAATCGCACCTTACCGTCTTTGACCTTCTTATCCGTTTGCAGGGTATCGATAATCGCTTCAATATCCACTACACTCGGTAGCTGAGTTGGTAATCCCGCTTTCTGAATCAGGGCATCTTGACGTTGAGCCTCTTCTAGCTTCCACATCTTGAGTTGCAGCGCAATCTGGCCTGCTGCAACCATTCCGATCGCAACCGCTTCTCCATGATTTACTAATTTATATCCCGTTAAGCTTTCCACGGCATGACCAATTGTGTGACCGTAGTTGAGAATCGCTCTTAACCCCGCTTCTTTCTCATCTTTACTCACAACATCCGCTTTCGCTTGGCAGGAGTTAGACAGGATAATTTGCAACAACTCCTCATTGATGTAACGCAATTGGTCGAGACGTTTTGCCTCTTCCAGCTTGGTAAATAGCTCGGCATCCCAAATCACGCCGTACTTGATAACTTCTGCCATCCCTGCCCGAAATTCCCGTGGCGGCAATGTCTTTAACATCGAAGGGTCAATTAACACAAATCGCGGTTGATGAAAGGCACCAATTAAGTTTTTGCCTTTGGGATGATTGACGCCAGTCTTACCACCGACTGAGGAATCCACCATTGCCAAGAGTGACGTTGGCACCTGTACGACATTAATCCCCCGCAACCAAGTAGCGGCCGCAAAACCCGCCATATCACCAACTACTCCACCTCCGAGGGCAACAATAGTAGAGGAACGCTCTAAGCGCTGTTGCAGTGCAACATCGTAGATTTTTTCAATCGACTTGAGGGTTTTGTAGCGTTCGCCTGCTGGAAGCGTGCAGGTAGATACCTCGAATCCTACCAAGGTTAAACCCGCGATCGCTCTTTCTCCGTATTTCTTGAAAATAGCTGGATTTGACACCACCAAAACTTTCTTACCCAGCTTCAAGCGACTCATCCAAACACCCAAATCGTCTAAGCCACCTGCCGCTGTGGATGCTTGCGCGTCCTGCGTTGCGCGTGCGTCCTGCTTTGATTGCGCGATCGCAATATCATACGACTGCTCTGGTAAATCTACACGAATAACAGATTTCATTGCGCCAAGACCTTTTTCCCCAATCAACTCAGGGCTGTATTCTATCCCAGTAGCCACTGCGATAGGAGACTATTTTGGATTCCCCATGCCCGGAATAGGTAGGGAAGGATACCGCTCATGTCGTAAAATCTGGTTATCGGTATTGTACTTTTATCCTTGTAGAGAAACCAAAATGTCTGGAGTTGTTGCTTACTTTTTACTCCTAGGTGGTGCTACGGGCGTTGCTCTAGCGCTGTTTTTTGGCTTAAAGGCTGTCAAGTTGATTTAACGCCAAGGGTTGAAGGTTGTCAGGTGCAAGGTTGAACGTTCTAAACTGCGAATCTTCTTGTATCTTTCAACCTTCACTTAAACCCCTATTAGTTGCGAATCTTCGTGTATCGGGCTTGATGGCTGAGGTGGCATAGATTTACGTACCATGCCAATTGTTCTTGGCAAAACGCCGATAAGTTGAGCCAGCACTTCATCTGGCAATTCGTCAATTAGGCAAGGCTCGAAATATTTCTCCAGCAGCATCAAAAGGTTTCTCGCACGCTGCAACGGCACCCAACTGTCCATTGCCTTTTGAGTAAACAATATCCATCGTTGTCGTAGAGCATAGGCTTCCTGTCGCTCCTTATGAGACGTCGGATGAACGATAGATACTTTGCCAACAGGAATCACTCGGCTGCATTTGATATCGAAAACACCACCAACAGCAGCACCCGGTCCAGCTAACTCTGCATGATGAGGATGACAGATAATGATAGCATTACCGCGCTGACCACAAACCCTCAGCAGTTGTCCGCTTTGCAACTGACTCAAAATTTCAGTGGGTTGACTGATTGGTCTACGAGTAAGAGTTTTTGTCATAAGAAGTCGCAGAACCGAGTAGCTTTTTTGATTATGGTTTATCTATTGTTAATGGATATTGCTGAGCTGGGAAATGGTTGAATCTTTAATTAAGCCCTAGCAATGTCATAACTAGGTAAAGCAATACTAGCCGCTATTCAGTAGCAGTATGCATTTTTACTAACTTAAAGGTTATCTTTGGAGTTGATAAAAAAGCTGGATATCGCTTCTCTGAAGCATTGACATACCCGAACTTTTATCTTATCTGGCTCCTCCTAATTAGACAGGGAAATTATTCACTTTTCTGTAAAGCTTTGATGAAGTGAGACTAAAGAGTTGATGAAGCGAGCGTTCAAGAGATTATTTAAATCTCACTGTATTGCGCGAGGCACTTAATACGGTCAATCTTGAAAAGAATTAAAAAGCGCTCGCGCGTTGAACTTTATTTGTTAGGCGGCTGCTCTGAGCTGATTATTGAGCAATATTTTACCGCAGGCATCGACACTCATGTCTTTGCCTGGTACACATCCCTTGAAAATCAGCTGCTTGTAGATTGTAAATGACATGATTCTTTGAATTTCCTGTAAGACTTCTACAGGAATGAGATTTTCGATACTCCAAATTACTGAGTCGGCATCAAACCAAACTAAACGCTCGATACTGACAAGTAACACGCCAGCTAAGTCTTCAAGGGTTAGTTGACTTTTCAGATGGGTGATGATGGCTGAGCCAATTAGGGTGTTGCGAGTCATCATCGCCCTTACCATCTTGGCAATTTCTTGCTCTAACTCTAAAGGATTCATACTTGGCTTTCGCGTTTCTTGCCTAATGTGTACTTGCCTACGTTCTCGATGCGAGATACATAGTTTCGCCAAGTATACCCAAAGATAGATGAAGATGTATCTAAAGGTGGATGCAGAAACTTTGTGATTTATATGAAACAGCTTTCGCTCAGCAGCAGTAGCTGGCACGGAGGAAGGCAGATAAGTACGGAATAACAAGCGTTATTCAGCAAGAGAACTGGCTGAGCGTACTGACTGTAAAGTTATATGAAGATTTTATGAAAACAAGAGTTTAGAAGGAATGTTTGATGGGTTAGAGCTGCAACGTCCGAGCGCTCGCACCTTTTAACACAGTAGAGTTTATGCTTCGCACCCATGTCTGCCTGAAAAATGCGATCGCATTCCTCTATACTAAGCATCGCTCAATTGTTGCGATAACGGATTGAGCTAGGGCAGTGAGGTGATAACCTCCTTCTAGACCAAAAACAATGCGACGAGTCAGTTGCAAACAATAGTCTGTAAACACCCCAAAATCTTCTGGCTCTAGAGCAATTCCTGCTAAGGGGTCGTCAGCATTGGCATCATAACCCGCGCTAACAATCAGTAAATCTGGCTGAAAATCGTTTAAAAATGGTAGGAGCTTCTGCTCAAACATCGGTTGGTAATCAGCCAACTTACTGCCCGGTCGCATGGGTATATTTAGCACATTGTTATGAAAACCTCGCTCATTAGATTCGCCAGTGCCGGGATAGCAGGGAGACTGATGCAGCGAACAGTATGCAATTCTGGCGTCGGCTTCCACAATATCTTGCGTACCGTTGCCGTGGTGAACATCCCAGTCTAAAATGGCAACCCGTTCGATACCGGGTTTTTCTAGAGCATAGTAAGCTGCGATCGCAGCATTGGAAAATAAGCAAAACCCCATTCCAGTTCCGCGCTCGGCATGATGTCCGGGAGGACGCGCCAGAATAAAGGCTGGATTATTTGTCGCTAGGACGCGCTCGACTCCATCTAACCAAGCACTCACGGCTAACAAGGCAACGTCATAACTGCGAGAGGAAATGGGTGTATCGCCGTCCAACCGCCCACCGCCATGCATCGCAATATTTTTCACGCGATCGATATACTGCTCAGCATGTACTTGTTGCAGCAGCGGCATTACTGAACGAGTTTCGACTGAGGTTGGTAACTGCCACTCAATTTTGTCAGACCAAGGGACTGCTTTGAGAGCGTTAACAATTGCGATTAAACGTTCGGGTCGCTCTGGGTGAAACCGACCGTTATCGTGTTCGAGAAACTCATCCGAGTAAATGACGGGTATCATCATGAGCTGAGTCTGGTTAACCGTGATGGGAAGTATAACAAAAGTCTAACTAGCTCTCGATTAGGCAACGCTCCTGTATTTGTGGTCGTACTAGACAGTAGACAGTTGTAGTGAGGAGAGCAGGATAGAGAAACCTAGATGTCTAGCATTAGAAGCGCCAATATACCGTATTGTTTAACAGAAATTTATTTTCGGCGCATAACCTGTAGCATAGAGAGTAGAAATACTCTGTATCTTTTGCTGCAAAACCTTAAGCCGGAAATTAACTGTGTCACCAAGGCAATCTGAATCCCCCGATCGCACTCAGCGTTGGGCATTCCCTCAACTTTTTGGTTTAGTCAAGCGTAATCCTCTGATGATTTCACACTGGGTGTTACGCTGGGTCGTTGTCGGGACGGCTTGCGGACTGTTTGCAGGTCTATACTGGAACATTCTAGAACTCATGACTGGTGTTCTAGAAAGGTTTGAAGGACCGAGTTTACTAATCGTGATGCCGCTTGCCGGTCTAGTCATCGGTTTGGTGATTCATTTCCTGGGCAATCCCGGTGAAATTGCTGTAATCGTCAACAATATTCATTTTCGCGGGGGGCGTTTGGACGCTCGGAAAAATCCTGCGATGATTCTGGCTTCCTTGGTGAGTATATCGGCAGGCGGTAGCGCAGGGCCGGAAGCACCTCTGGTGCAAGTAACGGGGTCTTTTGGTACCTGGTTTGCCGATCGCTGGAAACTAGAGGGTGAAGATTTGCGATCGATTAGTTTGGCAGCAATGGCCGCTGGTTTCACGGCCCTTTTTGGTGCACCACTAGGTGGTGCGATGTTTGCTCTAGAGATTTTGCACCACCAGCACATTGTCGAGTATTACGAGGCATTGATGCCTGCAATTGTTGCGAGTTGCGCGAGTTATTTAGTCTTTGCCGCGATTACTAAGCTAGGAATTGCTCCAACTTGGCATTTTCCTCACTACAACTTGGACAATATCGATGATTTTGCTTTAGCAATCTTGTACGGCATTATCGGGGCGGTTGCCGGATGGGTTTTCATGAGCGTGTTTCGTGGGTGCGATCGCATTTTTGCCAAGATTCCGGGTCCTGTTTACGTGCGAACGACGGTTGCAGGTCTAGTATTGGGAAGTTTTGCTGCACTTTTACCGCTAACTCGCTATTTTAGCCATCACGAGTTAGAAACCATCCTCGATCGCGATTTCTCTGGACTTTTCCTCTTAACGGTTGCCTTAGCAAAAATGGCAACGATTAGTACAACAGTTACGGGAGGCTGGCGTGGGGGATTTATCATCCCGCTCTTTTTCACGGGTGCCTGCCTCGGAAAAGCGATCGCAGCGTTTATTCCTGGACTCAATCCTGCTCTTGCCATGATTTGTACTATGGCAGCACTCAATGCGGCGGTAACGCGCACGCCGATTAGTACCACTCTACTCCTGACAAAATTAACGAATATCGCTCCTTTTACCCCTATTCTTTTTGCCAGTTTAGTGGGATTTTTCTTAGCTCCAAAAGTTCCACTAATCGCGTCTCAGCTCAAGTCTAGACAGCAGGAAGCTTGAGTTAACAGTGAACAGTTGATCGGGAGTTCACTTAGGCGTGGGCATAAAAATCCTCCACCTCTCTCAATAAGGTGAATGTCACTGACTCAAGAGTTCTCGCCTCTCACCCATCACCCCTTGTGCGGGGGGTTTGGGAGGCATCGGGGTCCTCTCGGGGGTTGGGGGGCTTCCCCCCAATCTTGGTTTTTGCCAAAGAACGACTACTTTTCCCTTAAGCCAGCGCTATTACAACCAACTATTAACGCTTCCTTCTGTCGAGTGATGAGCTTACTTCATCAGAGACGGAATGATCAGCGTAAACAAGATGCCAAACACCACTATTGCAAAAGCCTGTTCTCTAGTTAAGAGATTGGGGAATGCGACAGAAAAAATGCCTATTGCAATCAATCCAATAATGACTTCCTTACTTAGGAGATTCGGCATCACCAAAATGGTAATGATCCCGAGGGCGATCAAAGCAATAACTGTTTCCATTGTGTTGCTTTCTCCAAGAGGGAATTTACTGTGCACCCGCTTTGCCAGCGCCCAGTCTAAGGGCTTTTTGCCTTTACTCAAAATATCTCAAAACAGCCCAAAAGTCAGCAGATATTGCTTCGTTTCTTTAACGCAATAGCATTTAACAGCTGTGGCTCACCAGCTGCTCCGACCCAAAGGGTTGAAATTGTGTTAAAATTTTAGAAGAAAGTAGCAGTATTTGGCAACTATCTGAGGGAAAAGCGGCATTTTTGGCAGCTTTTCTGTTTTTAGCTGCCGATTCTTGATTTTAATGGAGTTTTTCGTTCTATGAGTACCTCCCAGGAGCGGATTGTCCCAACAAATCTGCGGAACGAGATGACCCAGTCTTACCTGGAATACGCGATGAGCGTAATTGTGGGTCGAGCACTACCAGATGCTAGGGATGGACTCAAGCCAGTACATCGGCGGATACTCTACGCGATGCATGAGTTGGGGCTGACGCCTGACCGCCCGTTCCGAAAGTGTGCCCGTGTCGTCGGAGAAGTGCTGGGTAAGTATCATCCCCACGGAGATACGGCTGTATACGACGCTTTAGTCCGCATGGCTCAAGATTTCTCCATGCGATCGCCTCTGATTAACGGACACGGTAACTTTGGCTCGGTGGATAACGACCCACCCGCCGCGATGCGTTACACGGAGTGTCGTCTACAAACCCTATCTACAGAAGCTCTGCTGCGGGATATCGAGTCAGAAACTGTAGACTTTATTGATAACTTTGACGGTTCGCAGCAAGAACCAACGGTATTACCAGCGCGCGTTCCTCAGTTATTGCTCAATGGCTCTAGTGGCATTGCGGTGGGGATGGCAACCAATATCCCACCTCACAATCTGGGAGAACTCATTGATGGCTTGGTAGCACTGATCCACAATCCAGACCTCACAGATCTTGAGTTAATGCGATATATCCCCGGCCCTGACTTTCCGACAGGAGGTCAGATTCTGGGAACATCGGGTATTAAAGAAGCCTTTACGACGGGTCGTGGTTCCATTACCATGCGGGGCGTTGCCCAGATTGAAACGATAGAACATCGGGGGCGTCCAGACCGAGAAGCAATCATCATCACAGAGCTACCTTACCAGACCAATAAGGCAGCGATGATTGAGAGGATTGCCGAAATGGTCAACGATAAGCGCATGGAAGGCATTTCGGATATTCGGGACGAAAGCGATCGCGACGGCATGCGAATCGTAATCGAACTCAAGCGCGATGCCTATCCCCGTGTCGTCCTCAACAACCTCTATAAGCAGACGCCCCTGCAAATGAATTTTGGGGCCAATATGCTGGCGTTGGTGAGAAATGAACCTCAGTTACTAACGCTCAAGCAGTTCTTAGAGGTCTTTTTAGACTTCCGCATCGAAACCATTACCCGACGGACGCAGTACGACCTGCGAAAAGCTGAGGAGCGAGATCACTTACTCCAAGGTTTATTGATTGCCTTGGATAACCTGGACGCCATTATTGAACTCATCCGCCACGCTGCTGACGCTCCTATGGCAAAGGGGGAGTTGATGGAGGTTTATGGTCTATCCGACGCGCAAGCCGATGCCATTTTGCAAATGCAACTGCGCCGTCTGACAGCCTTAGAAGCGGAGAAGATTCATGCCGAACACGAGGAGCTACAAACTCGCATTGCCGACTTGCGCGACATTCTCGCCCACAGAAGTCGCATCTTAGAGATTATTGAAACGGAAGTCGCTCAGCTCAAAACGACCCAAGCAACACCGCGACGCACGGTGATTCAGCAGGTCGAAGGCGACCTAGATGACATTGACTTGATTGCCAATGAAAAAGCGGTGATTCTCCTCACCGAACAGGGTTACATCAAGCGGATGTTGGTCAATGACTTTGGCGCACAAGCGAGAGCAACTCGCGGTAAAGCAGCAGCCAAAATCAAGGAGGATGACGGGGTCGAACATTTCCTAACCTGCTGCGACCACGATAGCCTGTTGTTCTTTAGCGATCGCGGTGTGGTTTATTGCCTCAGAGCGTACCAAATCCCAGCCGCGTCTCGCACTGCACGCGGAGTCCCAATCGTGCAAATGCTGCCGATTCCCCGCGAGGAAAAAATCACCTCCATCGTCCCAGTATCTGAATTCAGCGAAGATGAATATTTGGTGATGTTAACCCGCAAAGGTTACATCAAAAAAACAGCTCTGGATGCGTTTAGCAATATTCGGGCGAATGGATTGATTGCCATTTCTCTAGAAGATGGCGACCAACTGCGGTGGGTGAAGCGAGCAAAAGTTGAAGACAGCGTGATTATCGGGTCGCGTCAGGGTATGGCGATTCACTTCAAGGCTGACCACGAGCAACTGCGTCCTCTCGGTCGCGCTACACGGGGCGTTAGGGCAATGAAACTGCGCGCCAAGGATGAGTTAATCAGCATGGATATTCTGCCTGCTCAAGTGGTTGCCAGTCTTGCCTCAGTTGGGGAGATAGCAGACGAGGAGGAGACCGAAGAACTCAATCCTGAAACGGCGGAAGAGTTAGTCGAGACGGCCGGTCAAGGGCCGTGGGTGCTAGCCGTGACAATGGGTGGTTATGGCAAGCGAGTACCCGTGTCACAGTTCCGCCTGCAAAATCGGGCAGGGATGGGAATTCTGGCGACTAAGTTCCGTTTGCCCAAAGATCAACTAGCCGCGTTGCGAGTTGTGAATGAAGGAGATGAGCTGATGATCGTCACCAGTCGGGGTATTATCATTCGTCAAGCGATCGGTGCAATTTCGCCTCAATCCCGCATGGCAACTGGGGTGAGAGTGCAGCGACTGGATGAGGATGATGCGATCGCGGCTGTCGCTCTAGTGCCGCTATCAGGTTCAGAAGAGGATGCAGAAGCATTGGAGGAGGCGTTGTAAGTTAAGCCTGCCCCAAACTCCAGTAGGGGCAACCACGGAGGATTTGCCCCTACCATTAATAGACCGACGCTTTAAGAACGAAGACAGGCGGCTGGCATTAGTGCTGGAGAGTGGGGGATGACAATGGGTGGAGTTGCGGTGAGGACTACCTTGCCTCTTTCATCGATCGCCCATCCATTAGCCTCCACCAACGGGAGGGTGTAGTCATCAGTCGTGGGTTGAGACTGGCGCGAGGACAAGGGGACGCGGGGACGCACAGAGATGGTCTGGAAATGACCCGCTAATTCTAAGCGCATCTCCAAGGGGACTACCCGAGAATTAGTCGATCGGGTAGCACCTTGCGAACTCGATCGCGTTACCAATGGGTGAGGAATTAGGCGCAAGTCAGTCCAAACCGCATCAGTGCTGAGCAGCGCACTGGGATTGTCGGGTAAACCACCGCGACCTGTAATGACAAATTTGTTTGGCTCTTGCTCTCTAAGCGCTTGACAGCCTTGAGCAATTCGGGTGTCCACCAATTGTTCTGGCAAAACTTCAAGCCGTTGTTCACGCGTGTTGATTTCTACCGTCCCGTCTATCCCCAACTCGGAACTGGCAGTAAAGTCACTTTCTGGAGTGCGGAGATCTCGAAATTGTCTAAAACCGAAGACACCTGCTGCTGTGGCGTTGACCTTGCCTCCATTTCCTTGGTTGGCGCTGGCAACGATGTCACTATTTTCTGAGAGGACGGCTAGTACCAACCCATTAGGAGACTCAATCTCGATGTTGCCACCATTACCAGAACCTACTGATGAAGCGGATATCAAACTGTTGTAGCGCATGAGGATTTCGTCTCGCGCCTGTAACCGAATATTGCCACCCTCAGCGGAAGTGGTTTCGGTAGTGAGATGTCCTTTGTTGTTGAGAAATATCGCGTCAGCAGTCACGTCTATATTCCCTGGACTGCCTGTTCCCGTACCGCTGACTTTAACTTGTCCTCCGTTTTGGGCAACTAACTGCCCCGTTTGAATCCTGATGCCTCTGGCATTTCCAGAACCACTAGTATCAAAAGTCAAGCCGCTGCCTTCACCATCAACCGTGACGGCTTCAGTAGCATTGACCTCCAGAGTTCCAGCATTGCCTGCGCCAGAAGTCCTCGCTGAGACTCGTGCACCATTGCGAACAACCAATCGCTCGGTGGAGATTCTTAAATCTCCAGCATCTCCGGCATCACTTTTTTTACTAAGAGTATCAAAATTCAAGACACTGTCTTTGCCATCAACCGTGACGGATTCAGTAGCATTAACCTCCAGAGTTCCAGCGCGACCGACGCCAAAGGTTTTAGCGGAGACTTGTGCCCCATTCTGGACGATTAACTGCCTCGTGTTAATTATAGCGCTACGCAAATACATTAAGACAATCGCTGAAGGTAGCATGTATACGAACTTCTACATTCTCAATACAGATGTCCTAACTTTAATGCGTAGTGCTATATCAATTCTCCAGCATTTCCAGAACTCTGAGTGTCGGCAAACAATCTACTGGGAGAACCTCCCTGACTCTGACCATCCAAGAAAACGGTATCGGCTTGTTTAACGGTTATACGTCCTGCATTACCCTGTCCCAAGGTGCTGGTATTAACGACAGCGCCATGGGTTAACGAAAGCGATTGGGTGCCAATCTCGATGCGCCCTCCCTGACCTACAGCCCCCTCTTCCACTCGGCTATAGGCACCACTGGATGGAAAAAGAGAGTTTGAACCTTCCCCATCAAAGGAAATCGTCTCAGCATTGATCGCGACATTGCCTGCATTCCCTTGTCCTAAGGTACTAGTAATGAGACCAGCACCATGGGTGAGCGAAAGCGACCTCGCCGTCACGTTAACACTACCTCCCTGACCGATGCCGTTCTCTTTCACGGCGCTGAATGCACCAGTGGGATTAAGCCTACCTTGCCCATCAAAGGAAGCCGTGTCAGCCTTAATCATCACACTGCCCGCATTTCCCATTCCGTCAATACTGGTAGTGACGACAGCGCCATTGGTGAGCGAAATAAATCCCGTCTCAATCTCGATAAGCTGTTGTGCATTTAATTTGCAATAACAGCATCACCTTTGTATTTAATCTTTCTCTGCCATTTAATAACCAGCTCTCCTTGATTTAACAGCCGCTCTAGCAACGTCTCTAACTCTGCCACTGATTGAAACAACCGA
>DATNPT010000131.1:0-7470 GCA_036703075.1 Chroococcales cyanobacterium | reverse complement strand
GGCGCGTGCGATCGAACTCGAAAATCTCGCCTTTTTCCCAGTAAAGTGACTACCACCAAGGCTACATTAAGGAAGTTTTACACACCTCTGCTAGATTTCGCCCGATAGCTATATTCGTGAGCAATTGCTTGAAAAGCTTAGCGGTGCTAAGCTATCGCACATTTAACTAACCAGTTAATGCTTAGCAGCTCTCTTATCAGATGGGTCGAAAGCCTGTCTAGAGTGTGCAAACTATAGCTGTTTTCACTTGTATAGACCACGCGGTAGAGGCAAGGCATGCCTTGCCTCTACACATAACCAATAGGGAGCATCCAATGCAAGCAACAACACTAGGCAGTGGGAGCATCTTGCTCCCTTGCGTTATGGATGCGGGCTCTCCGGTCCGCACTACAAACTTGCAAAAACGGGATGCTCCCTAACCAATACAATTGGCGATAATGTCTACTCTTCGTTTTTGAGACTGAACGGTAGTAAATTGACATGTAACCTTTGTTCAGATCGTTCATAACAAATATCAAAATATCGTGACTCGTTGCTGCCAGAAATCAGCGTTAGGTATTTAATAGATTCGTTAAAGCTAACGAAGGAACGAGAGGATAGGGAGACGCATACGACAGGAATTAACTAGCTTCCATCCACTCAACACACCGCTTCATCTGATGGCGCATCATCTCAGCATCAGCATGGTATCGACGGCCATGACCTGGTAATACCCACTCAAATGAATAGTTAGCCAGTTTGTGCATTGATTTTTTTAATTCCGACCAAGAGTACCAGCAGGCATCGTGGAAAGCAATGAGTTGATTGAGTCGCTCTGACCAAGCCAGGTGATCGCCACTGAATAGAAATTGGTTGTTATACAACAGAACAGTGTGACCTTTTGTGTGACCGGGAACTGGGATAATAAGCAAGTCTGGAGCTAGCTCAACGGGTTCAGCACCGGCGAGTTGAATTTCAACGTCACGAGTACCTATGGTAATGTCATCGCGATGCAGAATGCGATCGCACCCGAAATGCTCGGCATACTTTTGATGATCTGCAACGTCATCTCGGTGAGTCAGATACATATAACGAATCCCACCCATCTCTTCTAATCGCTTAACGAGTGGTGGTGTAAAGCGAGGAGAATCAACTAAAATGTTTCCCTCGGTACGTTGAATCAAGTAGCTAGCAGCACCGTAGGAGTTCTCCGCATGATAGCCGCAATGGTATACATTATCTGCAACTGAGATGGGAAAACTCACCTGAGCTTGTTTGATATCTTGAGGCTTGTCTACAGTGCCAATGGAAGCTGTAGGACAGGCTAATAACGCTTGAAGCGATCGCAACCGTTCTTGTTCGTTCGCCGGTTGATGATATACCGCCGACTGGTTCCCCGCACGAGTAAACACCTCCGGAGTCATCCACCGGCAAGTATCACAATCAATGCAGGTACTATCAACGTAGAAGTCACCGCTGATGTTTTGAGAGCGGCGTTGGTTAAGATGAGCCATTGTGAAACCTCACAAATACTGGTAATGAGCTATTAGCTCAAGTGTCATGAATCAGTGCCAAAGCTGTAGCATTTGACCTTCTTTCTAAATCATATTCGTTATGACTACGATTTGTCTCCGACTTACCACCTGGTTCTAGTGCAGCGCAGCAGCAATAACTGCCCGGTAAGCATCTAGATCTACTTCTGCGGATAGAGCTATTACGTTAGGCTGAGATTCATAAAGAAAGGTATACGGATATATAGGAAAATCAAGGTGCATCGCTCATGGTTTCATCCTGGTCTAATCCCCTACCGCTAGCTGAGTACGCCACCACGGAAGTTGTTATCTATACTTATGAAGATGCATGGATTCCTATCATGTACTCTTGTTTGGCGGAGGCACTCCGGCTCTACCATCAGGCTTTGCTTCACGGAGCGGAAGTTTTTGTGTTTCCTCCCGAGCTAATGCCCCGCACTCTTCGAGTTCTTAATAGTCAAAGCTAAATTAAGCACCCTAGACCTTTAGGAATTACTGAATAGATGGAGCGAGTTCGCTCGACTCGCACGACAGAAGCCCCGCTGATGAGAGAGCGGGGCGTAAAACTTTCTGATATGGACAACTATGTACTACTCTCTTAGTATTCCCGTGTTTGAGTGAACCAGAATCAGCTATTCAAAAAAATTTTTGGTGAGAGTCAGTCTTGGAGGCGACCTCACTAGACAGGTGCTAGGGTAGAGGAGCAAAAAAGATCGGCGCAGTCGCGGTGAGGGGAAATCTACCAGCGTGTTGTTCATGGCTAACAGCCGACGCCGTTCTTGATTAAGAATTAGGAGATTTCCTCTATGTCATCTCTGATCGAAAAGTTACTTGAAGCTGGCTGGTGTTACGAGAGCAATCGACCTCAGCATGACCAAGAAAAGAGCGAAATTTATAAGGACTGGGAAATCATCATTTACCCAGAATTAGCTCTACACTACCTGCCTACAGGAGAGTACTTTATCGGCTCGATTACCCCTAGCTTGGAGCCGAGAGTTTCCCAGGCTAAAGTAAGGGTGATCAAAGCTCTGATTGACTCAGCTTCTTGAGCCAGCGAATAAAGATATAACTAAATTAGGTGCAGGTAAATACACTCAAATTGACTAGTTCATCTCGGTACCAGTTTTTAACCACTTCCAGAGGAGATGGAGAGACGGGGGATAGGGAGATTCTAACTGGTCAGAGATCTGTAATGCTGCACTAGTATCATTTACTTTCTAACAGTGCTAAATGTCTGAGCCTTTACTCATTGTTGATGTGCAAGTTGGTTTCATTAACCAATTCACTCACCATATCCCACAACGAGTCGTCTGCTTGATCGAGCAGAAGCAGTATTCACCACTCCTCTTTACTCGGTTTATTAACGCACCAGATGGTCCCTACGACCGCTTCCTGGACTGGCATAGTTGCAATAGCGAGCCAGAAACAGACATTGTCCCGGAACTAAAATCCTTAGCTCAAACTGACTTTATCTTTTCTAAGCTGGGACTGTGCGGTATGCCGGACAAACTGACAGACTACCTGCGTCAGCAGAATATTGAACGAGTCTTCATCGCTGGCATCGATACCGACATGTGCGTGCTGAAAATTGCAATGGATCTGTTCGACATTGGGATTGAACCCATCGTATTCACCGATTGCTGTGCTAGCACCGCAGGCTTACAGGCCCATTTAGCAGGACTAGCGGTACTCAGCCGGAATATCGGTGCTATGCGACTGCGTGACGCTGGACTCAGTGGTGGCTCGTTAGCTGCACCGTAGAGAGAGCGCGATTGAGAGCTGAGATGAGATTTTCTCTCGCTAGATGCGATCGCTCTTTCTCTAATCCTAAAATTTTGATGTATGTTAACTAGCTCATCTTTAGAATTAGGAAGACCCCACTAGCGGAACTCCAGTGGGGACTCGTCACATATAGAGAAGTAGCAGCTCTCTCTCACTTACCATTACGTCGAAAGACATATTTTGGCTCTGTCTTTAGATAGAGTTTTTGTCAAGACGAATTGTATAGGAGAATACTAAATTTCCAGTCAGTGAGAGAGTTGAAGGTTAGAACAGTAATGAATCATAAAATTACTGGTTTTTGTCATTTATAATTCACTATTGTTTCATTCTGGGTACCTTGCTAATCGGCAACCTTCAACTCTTCAACTGTAGTTTATCGACCAACTCCGACAAAGCGGAAACCAGCACGTTCTACAGCTTCCCGATCGAGGAAATTGCGACCATCAATCATCACTGGATTGTTCATTAGTTTAGCCATTTTGCCATAGTCCAACTTTTGGAATTGCTCCCAGTCTGTGACTAGAACTAAGGCATCGCAGCAATCAGCTAATCGTTCGGGATCGGTTTCTACGATGACACCAGATAAACCATGACGCATTCCGGTTTGAGAAATAATCGGATCGTAGGCTTTCACTTTTGCACCGAGCCGGTTTAACTGCTCGATCAGGTTAAGGGCTGGAGCATCGCGCAGATCGTCGGTGTCTGGCTTAAATGTTAAGCCTAGTAGTCCAACTGTTTTACCTTTGAGAATTTTGAGTTCTTGCTGAAGTTTTTCAATGGCAATTAAGCGCTGGCGTTGATTAACATTGACAGCCGCTTTGAGTAGCTGAGCGTCATAACCATAATCGTCAGCGGTATGAATCAAAGCTGAGACATCTTTGGGAAAGCAGGAGCCACCCCAGCCAATTCCAGCTTGCAAAAACTTGCCACCAATTCGGGAGTCTAAACCAATTCCTTTAGCCACTTGGGTGATATCGGCACCGACGCGATCGCAAATGTTGGCAACTTCATTGATGAAGCTAATTTTAGTTGCCAAAAAAGCATTCGCTGCGTATTTAACCATCTCAGCGGAGCTAATATCTGTCACTAGCACTGGCACTGGAGGCAACGATCTATCTTCAGCAACCTGGCGTTCCACGATAGGGGCATAGAGTTGCTGCATCATCGCGATAGCTCGTTGACTGTTGCTTCCCAGCACAATGCGGTCTGGGTTAAACGTATCGTAAATCGCTGAGCCTTCGCGTAAGAACTCTGGGTTACTCACCACATCAAACTCGATGCTCGTATCGGGTGCTCTCTCTTCAGCATGTCCCCCAGCTACGACTAGAGTTTTCTCACGCTCAGCCGCACCATCTAGCACGATCATCCTCACCCAGTCGCCAGAACCAATCGGTACAGTTGACTTGTTAACTATTACCTTATAGCCCCCGTTGAGGTGAGCGCCAATTCCTCTGGCAACCGCTTCCACATAACGCGTATCGCTTTCGCCATTGGGGAGGGCAGGTGTTCCGACAGCAATAAACAAAATTTCCCCATGTGCCACACCAGCAGCGATATCTGAGGTAAATTCCAGATGACCATCGCGACTAGCGGACTGCATAATTTCAGAAAGTCCTGGCTCGTAAATCGGCGACTGCCCAGACTTCATTAACTTAACTTTCTCTTCGTTATTATCCACACAGATAACGTGATGGCCGATATGAGCAAGGCAAGCACCAGTTACCAACCCAACATATCCAGTTCCTATTACACAAACGCGCATGTAGCTACTCCTTGCTAAAAAATCAGAGTATTGGTTGGGGAGTCTTACTGTTTAGAGATTTTTAGGGCTGGGACATCAGCTCTAGCTGTAGAGCTAAATTTTCAAGGAAGATTGCGGTTAACTGCACTACCGAGTAAGCCTCGATTAGCTTTGCGATCGAGTGTGTGCCCGATCGCAAAATTTTCCACGCCCTGTATTCTGTTAGTGAGACCCTGATTGAGTGTTAATGTCTTAAATCGAAGCGAGTTGCTGCTTTTCAGAAGACTCTATACGATTACGAAAATCTTCTATTGTCAGTTTTAATCCCTCTTGTAAGGGTACAGTAGGTTGCCAATCGAGCAAAGTCTTTGCTCTTGTAATATCGGGGCGGCGGCGTCTTGGGTCATCTTGAGGTAGTGGCTTAAAGATAATTTCCGCATCCGGATTCACCATTTTCTGAACAGCTTGGGCTAGTTCCAGAATGGTGTATTCATCAGGGTTACCTAAATTGATTGGTCCGGTATGCTCGCCATTCATCAGTCGCATCAATCCTTCCACCAAGTCAGAGACGTAGCAGAAACTGCGAGTTTGCGAACCATCCCCGTACACAGTGATCGATTGACCCCTTAAGGATTGCACGACAAAATTGCTAACCACTCGACCGTCATTTTCTAGCATGCGACTGCCATAGGTGTTAAAAATCCTGGCGACGCGAACGGCTACATTATTTTGCCAGTGGTAGTCAAAAGCCAATGTTTCCGCGACCCGCTTTCCTTCGTCGTAACAGCTACGAGGTCCAATTGGATTGACGTTCCCTCTGTAATCTTCCGACTGAGGATGCACCTCAGGGTCTCCGTAAACCTCAGAGGTAGAAGCTAGTAAAAATCTCGCTTTCACCCGTTTAGCCAATCCCAGCATGTTCAGGGTGCCCATGACATTGGTTTTGATCGTCTTTACGGGATTGTACTGGTAGTGAACTGGCGAAGCCGGACAAGCTAAGTGGTAAATTTGGTCAACTTCTAACCGAATTGGTTCAGTGATGTCGTGGCGGATTAGCTCAAAGTTAGGATTACCCAACCATGGCAAGATGTTGCGCTTGTGGCCGGTATAGAAGTTATCCAAACAAATAACTTCCTGTCCTTGTGCCATTAAGCGATCGATAAGATGGGAACCGATGAAACCAGCACCACCTGTAACCAGAATTCTCATAGTTTTATGTTCAGCTACACCAATCTAGCAGCGCTATTTTAAACCTCTTGAGCTAAACATGCCACAGGATTAAGGGCTAAGATCAAGATATTTTTAAAGATTGTGTAAAGATTTTATTGAATTGAGAAATAATACTTTAGATAGTAGCTACGCAACACGTTAATTATCTCTCCTCAAAACAAGAATAACAAGTCAGAGAACAGCTTTTTTCACGGCGTGTAAAAGATTTTGATAGGAGTTTTAAACAGAGAGTACAATCCGATCGCAAAATTTTTAAACAGAGTTTTGACTTTCTTTTGACTCTGACAGACAGTAGCATTTTTCCCACTTTACTCCCCAAAGATAAAACCGACTGGCTGCGGCTGGTAAATTGTTTCTCCATTACTTTTGATCTCAATGGTTTCAACGATTCTGAGTCGTTTAGCAATTAAGTGTAAATCAGTACCAAACTGCCCTAGTAAAGCTAGTGCATCGTTGCGTAAGGGACAATCGATTATTAGATTGCTATTTACCAGCGAGACAGCCGAAAATCTGATAATCTGCCGATAACCGCGCCTGCCGTCACCTAAAAGCCTCAATTTGATTAGATTCATGGGTTCGTCCTCCTTACCCTTCACCTTCCACAAACCACTGAATCCCTCTTCTGTCCTCCTGCTTTAGACACATACACAACTTCCGCTGTGACAACCAGCGATTCAGTAATTTACAAGCTTTAACAGTGCGGCGCTTGGTTATGCGAAATAGTTAGTTTGAGGGCAAAACTCAGACTATGAGGATTAACAATCAAACAAAACTATTCTAAAGTTTCTCTAGGTAACTCAACAGGTCTGCCATTTCCTGGGGACTCGGTTGGAACTTAGGCATAGGGGGAGTCTGACCGCTAATCACTTGGTGAATTATGCTCACTTTGGATTTTCGTTTAGATACGTGCTGCAAGCTGGGGCCGACCTGACCATCCCCTCTGATGCCATGGCAACCGGCGCAGTTGATTTGGAAAATAGCCTGACCTCGCCCTGAATTGCCGTCCAGCGATAAGACGTTATGCATATAAGGGTCTGAAACCTGCATCAGGTGAAAACCTAAGAGGCTTGCGCCGACTGCCAACAGCACTGCCAGCACCAACAAGATAATCCGCCGCACTAATAATTCAGGTTGGTCAAGCTGGTTTTCCAAACGATCTCCTGTCAAATTTAGAATTTACAACGTGTTTTAATTGGGATGAAACCG
>DATNPT010000119.1:0-6791 GCA_036703075.1 Chroococcales cyanobacterium | reverse complement strand
GAAGCGGCGCACGGTGCCAGAAATAATGCCTAATCCTGGTTCAGTGCCTTCCTCGCTACTGTCAAACAGAATTTGTAAGCCCAGGCAAATACCCAAGAAGGGTTTGCCACTCGCGATCGCTTGTTTGATCGGTTCTTCTAGTCCGCGCGATCGCAAATGTTGCACGGCGGGGTCAAACGCACCCACTCCGGGTAAGACCACAGCATCCGCCTGCTCAATATCTGCTGGTAAATCTGTCACTTTCACCGTTGCACCGGCTTTTTCTAAACCTTTACAAGCAGAGTGCAGGTTCCCCATGTCATAGTCCACAACAGCGATCGCTGGCATTCACCTGTCTCCCTTACATTGTATTACTGAGTATTACTGAAGCTATCTCCATTTTAAGGCGCTGCCGTCTACCTCTCTATGAGTTCTATGAGTCGAAAAATCCTCTTGACCTCCTTTCAAACCTGGCGACCCGAACAAAAATCTAACTCTTCGGATGATTTACTCGAAAAAATCGCTCAGGATACAGGTTCAGATTCTCTAACCTTCCTCAGACAGCTACCTGTCAATATTCCCGAAGCGGCTAGTCGTGTCATTACCAAAATTGAAGAGGTTCAGCCTGATGCCATTATTTGTTGTGGTATGGCTCAGAGCCGTCAAAAATTAACGATAGAATCCCGTGCAACTTGTGGCAATAGCTCTTATCGAATCCGTTTGTATAGTTATTGGTTAGCGATTTGCCGGAAATTGAATTTGAACGGGTTTGAAGATATTTTGCCAATCTTTTTGGGGATAGGCGATCGCTCAGATTTACGATTAATTAGGACTTCAGTCAATCTGGTCAAATTATTAGATGGGTTATCTAATACAGAAATTAGCCATGAAGCGGGTAAATTCGTTTGCGAAGGGCTATATTACGAACTCTTGAAGTATTTACGGAAAAGGAATTTGGCGACTCCCTGTATTTTTGTTCACGTTCCCATTCTCACTCCCGAAAATTTGCCTGTAATCTTAGCGGATTTCCAACTAATTATCGAAAAAATGTCATTCGCACCCGTGTTTTATTGATAAATCACCTCTTAGGGTAAGACCTATATAGCAATTGTCTTGGGCTCTTGAAAAGTTTTAATCAACCGCAGAGGCACAGAGGGCGCAGAAGAGGTTAGGAGGAGAACATTAGCATCTCGCAGATGATTTATTACTAGTAATCTTTCTAGGCTGTCATCTATCTTCAGATAAAGATGCTCAGGTCTGAGAAAATTAAATCTTTAGAGATATGAGTTTTCGAGGGTAAAGAAGCAATCTGAAGTTAGGTTTAGTACAGGAATAGTCCCTATGCCTTATCAACAGGTTGATGAATTACCAGATTCGGTTAAAAATCACCTACCTAAGCATGCTCAGGAGATTTTCCTCGCGGCTTTTAACAATGCGACGAAAGAGTACGACGAAGAAGAGACTGCCTTTAAAGTTGCTTGGAATGCGGTGAAGCACAACTACGAAAAAGGAGAGGACGGCAACTGGCACGAGAAATCGGAGTAAAAGGCGATCGCATTTCTAGGGTTCTGTCTCCTGCGATTTTGCTAAAAAGGGCAGGAAATCACTGGCAAACATGGCCGCCTGTAGTCGATCGCGCAGATTCAACCGATTCAAAATGCTGGTGACGTGATTTTTAACAGTGCGCTCGGAGATATAAAGCGACTGAGCAATTTCACGGTTTGTCGAGCCAGCGATAATCAAACACAGCACTTCTCGTTCTCTCGCCGTCAACTTGGCTAACTCTGGAGGTAGGACGGTGGATGAAGTGGATGCGGGAGAAGATGCAATCGGCGTTGTTGATGCGCTTTGCGCCATCGCTTTCTCAAACAAACCAGGTGCGAGTTGGGTGTATCCTCTGTACACGGCTCGAATCGCTTGAGCTAATTCTTCCGGATGGCTGTCTTTGAGCAGATATCCCTTCGCGCCATATTTCATTGCTCGCGCAACATAATCATCATCATCAAAGGTTGATAACACCAACACCTTAACGTCTGCGAAGCGCTGGCAGATGATTTGAGTTGCCGCTACGCCATCCATCTCTGGCATGCGGATGTCTAGTAGTACGACATCCGGTTGTGAAGACGTGCGATACAATGTCTCGACAAGCGCGATCGCTTGCTGACCATTTTCGGCTTCGCCTACAACTTGTAAGTCACTTTGAGCTTCGAGTAATACTTTCAAACCCTGACGTACCAGTATCTGGTCATCAACCAGCAGCAACCGAATCATAAGCGACGCGTGATAGCGGAATTTGTGCAGTAACTAGACAACCTGTTCCTGGCTGACTGATCAGATTGAATTGTCCTCCGAGTGCTATCGTCCGTTCTCGCATGCCTTGGAGTCCAAATCCCGTCGAATTTTGCAAGGGGTTGAATCCTTTACCATTATCCTTCACTAAGAGATACAACGTTTGACCTCGTTGTACGAGTTGAATGGAAACGGTAGTGGCTTCGCTATGTCGAGTAATATTGGTGAGCGCTTCCTGCACGATGCGATATATGGTGGTGTTGACTTTAGGGGGTAAGGGTTGTGATAAGTTAATCGTGCAATCGGGTTGAATCGTTGTTGTTGTGCGAAACTCATTGACTAAGGTTGCGATCGCGCTTTCCAAAGATTGTTCCTGTAGCGGATCGGATCGAAGCATTGCTACAGATTGACGCACCTCTTGCAACGCCTGCGTACAAAGCTGTTTAGCCGCTTTGAGAAATAAACCCGTTTTCTCAGTATCGGAGGAAAGCAGCAGTAGAGCACTATCGAGCTGGATACTCTGTGCTGTAAGTGTATGTCCCAACGAATCATGGATTTCGCGAGCAATACGATTTCGTTCCTGTAAGGTTGCTTGATCTTCAATCCGTAGCGCATACTGCCGCAACTGTTCGTGAGCTTTTGATAGCTTTTCCCGGCTTTGGCGTTCAGCTAGTAGGGCATTAACCAGCAAGAAGACAAAAACCAACGCCATCGCAAACGAGAACGCTGAAGTTAACTTCCAGGTCAATACATCTTGCCTGATGGGTTTAACTACGCTCATCGGTTTGCTCAAATGCCATAGTGATGGACTGCGTAAGAAGAGCATTAACAAAAATGACCCAAACGCCAATCCCATAACAATCAGGCGACCGAGTTGCTCGAACATCTGACAGCTACGGATAACAGCAACCATTGCCAATACCGGGACAAAGCGAGCTTTACTATCTGTCAGAAACGGTAATAGGATAATTGCAAACTCCAGGCTCGTATACAAAACCTTGGAGCTAAGTTTCTTCGTGGGTAGCCAAAACCGCATTGCCGCAAAAGCTGCAAGACTCAGAATACTCAGCAGTGAATAGTGAGCAAACGAATAAAGTGGCGCAGTTAGGAGTACGGTTAGAGCTGTAAAGCCGAGTAAAACCCATTCCAAGTGAAGCAGCAGACGTTTCATGAAAAAAGCGATCGCGGTATTTTGGGTAGTTGCACAATATTGACACTCCCACGAATTCCACTGCGTTCAATCCGTGGTTTTTTGTTCTCGGTCATTTAAAAAATTAATCCACAACCAAACCATCTTGAACGCGAATCGTCCGTTTGGTTTGAGCAGCAATATCTGGCTCGTGAGTCACAATTACAATCGTGATGCCTTGCTCGTTCAATTCGGTAAGTAAATTCATCACCTCATAAGAGGTTTCGGTGTCTAATGCACCCGTTGGCTCATCTGCCAAAACTAAGGCCGGTCGATTCACCAAAGCACGAGCAATCGCAACTCGTTGTTGTTGTCCGCCAGAGAGTTGACTGGGACGATTGAACATTCGCGCTTCAAGCCCTACCCGTTTCAACGCTTCCATTGCCCGTTTTTTACGTTTGGGCTTCGGTATGTTGGCATAAACCATCGGCAGCATGACGTTGTCCAGTGCTGTAGCACGGTTCAAGAGATTAAATTGTTGAAATACAAAACCTAAACGTTGATTGCGAATATAGGCCAATTCATCGTCATTAAACGTCGTCAAGTTTCGGCCTTCGAGAACGTACTGCCCAGTCGTGGGGCGATCGAGACAGCCGATAATATTCATTAATGTGGATTTACCGGAACCCGACATCCCCATAATCGCCACATATTCCCCTTCCTCAATGGATAAATTAATTCCCTTAAGAACCGGGACAGTGACTTCTCCCAAGCGGTAAGTCTTAGTGATTGATTCCAGCCAAATCATAGGATTTTAGATTGAAAGTAGGAATTAATAATCTTTTTTTGACTTTTAATTTTTGACTTACTAGTCGCTGCGTAAAGCCGCGATCGGGTCGAGTTTAGCGGCGTTGCGTGCGGGAATAACTCCAGCCACCAAGCCAACTAGGAACGAGAGTCCAAAACCGACAACAACTGATAGTACAGAAATGACAAAGGGAAACTTGAGGATAGTTGCAGCGCCAAATGCAATAGAAATACCAGAAATCATTCCAATTGCTCCACCCAAAATGGAAATCAAAACTGATTCTGCTAAAAATTGGCTGAGGATGGCTGCATAAGTGGCTCCGACTGCTTTGCGAATCCCAATTTCTCGCGTTCGTTCCACAACGGAGACTAGCATGATGTTGGCAATCCCAATACCCCCGACTAATAAAGAAATGCCTGCGATCGCGACGACCATCAGTGTCATCGAACCCACGACAGTACTAAAGGTATTGACGATATCAGCTTGGTTGGTAATCCGAAAATCATCAGGTTCCGGCGGATAAATATTATGGCGCAATCGCAGGAGATTGGTGACTTGAAACTGCGCTGCTTCCAACTGTTGGCGATCGCTATTTTTCACCAAAATACTACTGACCGAAACGCCTGATAGGGCATTGTTCCCCACAATTCGTGCTGACATGAGGGTGAGAGGAATATAGGCGGCGTCATCTCTATCGGTCGGTCCTTGGGAACCTTTCACCTCCATCACTCCAATCACCTCATAAGCCTCACCCTGAATCCGAATTTTCTCGCCAATGGGATTAGCACCTTCGCCAAACAAAGTTGTGCGGACTGTGGGACCAATTACAGTAACCTGCTTGGCACTATCCAGTTCGTCTTGGTTAAAAAATCTTCCCTCTTGCGGATGGATATTTCTCACGTCTGGATACTTCAAATCAGTCCCATAGACTGTAGTTGAGGTATTTTGACCGCCATAAACGACTTGTGCAGACCGTTGTAGATAGGCAGAGACCATCTGTGCAGAGGGGGCGTTCTCTTGAATAGCTTTCGCATCTTGCCAAGTCAACGTACTAATAGAGCCTAGTCCCTGACGGACATTTCCGCTTCTCGCTGCTCCAGGGAAAATTTGTAAGACATCGGTTCCCAAAGCCTGTATCTGTTGCTCGACGCTCTTTTGTACGCCTTGACCCACCGAGGAAATCGCAATGACTGAGGCAATACCGATGATCACACCGAGCATGGTTAGTGCTGTACGTAACTTGTTACTCCATAGTGCCTCGATCGCCATCGATAGGATTTCTCCGATTGGCATGGACATGGAGCGGGTTTGTTTATGAGTCGAGACTTTAATCATTGATACACCTATACCCCTTAAGGACGACCACCACCTGGAGCACCACCACCAGAGAAGCCGCCTCCTTGAGCACCGCCTCCTCCAGAGAAGCCACCACCACCAGAACGGCCGGAACCACCACCTGGCGCACCTGGTAAAATCCCTCCACGCGGTCTAGATTGAGGTCGCTCGCCCGGTGGAAAGCTAATCAACACTCTCTCGTTGCCGCTTAATCCCGACTTCACCTCTGTTTTGTTATTCACAGTGACACCGGTTTCAATCCGAGTGAATACGGGTTGGTTATCAGGTCCTGCCACTAACACACCTGTCGCTCTTTGTCGCCGGACAACGGCTACTGTCGGCACCACGATCGCATTTTTCAATTCACCGACTTGGAACTCTGCTTCGACATTCATTCCCGATCGCAACAGCTTTTGCGCCTCAGCATCGGGCAACGCAATTTTCACTTCAAAGCTGGTGACATTTTGCGCGACTGTTGCTTGAGCAGCAATTTGACTGACTTTCCCTTCAAATGTTCTTCCTGGATAAGCGTCTGCCTTCAACTTCACGCTCTGACCCAGACGGATTTGTGCAGTGTTATTCTCAGATAAATTGGCGACTACCTGATTAGTCGAAGCTAAAGTCAAAATCGAATTCGATGCCGCTCCTGCCACAGAACTAGCTGAAGTAGTTGGAGTCACAAACGCCCCTGGATCGGAGAATTTTTTAGTAACGACACCATCAAAAGGAGCGCGAATAATCGTGTCATTAATTTGAGTTTGAATATTTTGCAGCGCACCTTTGGCTGTCGTAACTTGTGCGCGTGCTGCCTCAATATCTTCGGGTCGATTTCCGGCTTTGAGGAGGTTTACAGCTTCCTGTTGCTGCTTCACTTTAGCTTTCGCTTGCTCAATCTCCTCAGGACGTGCGCCAGCTTTTTGTAACTCCAGTGCTTGCTGCGCTGCTCTAACCTGAGCTTGGGCGCTATCGCGAGCAGAACGTGCTTGGTTTAACACTTGCAGAGAAACCGCTCCAGCGTCGTAGAGTTGCTGGTTGCGGCGCAAGTCGTCTTCCTTTTGATTGGCAGTGGCTTGAGCATCTTGTAACTTAGCCTGAGTTTGGGCAATATCTTGGGGACGATTACCGGAGAGCAACTGTTGCAGACTTGCCTCGTTTTGCTCTAATAGAGCTTGCGCTTGACCAATATCTTGGGGACGATTGCCAGCTATCAACTTTTGCAAATTTGCCTGGGCTTGTGCTACTTGTCCCTTT
>DATNPT010000110.1:0-9330 GCA_036703075.1 Chroococcales cyanobacterium | reverse complement strand
TCTGATAGCGGGACTTGACAATTACGAACTAAAACTCGCTTCGCTCCGATGAGAATAAGAAATCCTTATGAGTAACGCAGAGCGATCGCATAATTTCAGTCCTCATAGTACCCCAGCCGCGACTTTTGCAAGAGGTCTAATGTACATCAAGTCGGTTCCGTCTGGTTTAACCTCATCAGAGGGAGCTAGCTGAAGCCATTCATGAAAGCTAATTCCTAGTTGCGCGATCGCTTGGACTTCTGCCTGATACGCTTCAAAGCGGCAATTAGTTTCAATCATGGATTCTATTACTTCCAGCACTTGGGGCAAACGTTTGATAGCCTCTTGCTTCAAATCATCTGGGTTTGGTCCGAACCATCCCCATCCAGCAACCTCAACTCGATCTAAAATTGCCGATGGCAGTGACTCTACCCATTTGTTAGGGTCTTGCACAAACTTGACAAAATTCTCGCGTTGAGGCTCAAACACAGCGTTTTCATCTAGCGTCGGATCTGTCCATTGGTAAATCCGAGTTAGTCTACGCAAATCGATCTGATCTCTGTACTGAGGTTGTAAGTATGCTGCTGGGTTAGAGGTGAGTAGAAGATTAATATCGGGACTTAGACATTTTTTCGCCCCTAAAGGGGCTGAAAACCTCTCTGGGTAAGCGAAAGAGGTCGATGCCCTAAAAATGCTTGAAACCTTTGTAACTACTCGGTTTATGCCCATTCGAGCTAAAAGTCTTTGTGGGTCTAGGTTTGAAGCCATTTTTGCCTCAATTTTTGTCTAAGTCCCGCTAATGCATAGTGGCTCAATCCTCTTGAGGTTTGAGGACAATTTTGATGCAGTTGTCCTGTTTATGCTTGAAAATCTCGTAACCGTGCGGGGCTTGCTCTAGCGGTAGACGATGGGTAATCACAAATGATGGATCGATATCGCCATTTTGGATGTGAGCGAGTAACGTCGGCAAGTACCGATGAACGTGCGTTTGTCCCGTTTTCATCGTTAAGGCTTTGTTCATGAAAGCACCCATTGGAATCTTATCCACAAAGCCGCCGTAAACCCCAGGAACTGACACAGTGCCACCCTTGCGACAAGCGAGAATGGCTTGTCTGAGAACATGAGGGCGATCGGTTTCTAAGCGCACCGCTTGTTTAGCTTTGTCATACAGTCCCTCTACACCCATGCCGTGTGCTTCCATACCGACCGCATCCATCACTGAGTCGGGACCGCGTCCACCCGTCATTTCTTTGAGGGCTTCTCCCACATCGACTTCCTCAAAGTTGAGGACTTCTGCCCCACCATCTTTCGCCATCTGTAGGCGTTCGGGAACGCGATCGATAGCAATGACGCGTTCAGCCCCTAGCAGAAAAGCACTGCGAATAGCGAATTGTGCTACGGGTCCACAGCCCCAAATAGCGACAGTATCACCAGGCGTAATATCACAGTTTTCTGCTGCCATATATCCAGTGGGGAAGATATCGGTCATAAACACGACTTGTTCGTCTGTGAGTCCATCCGGAATCTTGAACAACCCAACATCGGCAAAGGGAACGCGGGCATATTGCGCTTGACCGCCAGCGTAACCCCCCAGCATATGGGAGTAGCCGAAAATACCTGATGGGGAGTGACCCATCAGCTGTTCCGCCATCCAAGCATTGGGATTGGAGTTATCGCACAATGACGTTAGCTTTTGTTGGCAGAAGAAACAGTTACCGCAGGCGATGGGGAATGGGACAACCACGCGATCGCCGATGTTGATATTCTCGACAGCACTACCCTTCTCAACAACCTCTCCCATAAATTCATGACCCAGGATGTCGCCCGGTTCCATCGTAGGGATGTAGCCATCATAAAGATGTAAATCGGAACCGCAAATCGCTGATGTCGTGATTTTAACAACAGCATCACGCGAATTAATGATTTTGGGATCGGGTACGGTTTCGACTCCCACCTTATTGGAGCCTTCCCAACAAACTGCTTTCATTGTTTTTTCCTTTTTCTTTAATTGCTAATTGTGATGAGCAATCGGTCACTAAAGCCGCTATGATCCAAATCAAAACTATTACCTCTTTTACTTGGGGTATGGTGCTTTATTGTTGAAGTTCGTACAAATAAAACGCCAAGCCAATTTAGTTACATTTCTAGTTAAAAACGAATTCCTTATACTCCGCCAATAGTCTTAGTTTTCCAAGATTTTCCTACTCCAAAGGTAGTAATTACAAGTTTATTGTTTGTATACACAAATACCAATTCAATTAACGGGACTTAAACGAAAATAGAGAGTGAATAAAGATATAATTCATGCAGGGCAAGTATTTCACGTAAGTAGGGAGAAATGAAAGAAACAACTCCCGCCGCTATGCCTCCTTGCTTCAATAGATGGTGCAAACGCTTTGATGATATCTGGGGACATCAAGCGCAAAAAAGGGAGTTTAGAAACTATATCGTGGGATTACGAGGAGAAAGTGAACGAAAAAACCTGTCTCAAATGGCGAATAACGCCGTCGGTGTGACTTACCACCGATTACATCATTTCTTGACAGAAGCGCCCTGGGAGGCACAAGAGGTGAACGAGCGCCGCCTGAGGGTGATGAATCAGTGCTCTCAAACCCGAATAAGTAGAGGATTCACATTAATTGTAGATGACTCAGGGCATAGAAAGAGTGGCAATTTCGCAGCCGAAGTGGGACGGCAGTAAATTGGAGAAATTGGCAAAACTGATAACGGGATAGTGGTGGTAACAACTCATCTATATGATGGCAAAAAAAGCCTACCGTTAGATATAGAGTTATATCAACACGCCAGTTCTTTACCTGAGGGAAGAAAAGATATTGAATTCAAGAAAAAGCCAGAGCTAGCCCTAGAATTAATTGATCGAAGTTTGGAGAGAGGATATCGATCGGGTATCGTGCTAATTGATGCTGGCTACGGCAATAACATAAAGTTCCTGCTGGAGCTGGAAAAAGGAAACTCAAGTATTTAGGGGGATTAGCAAAAAACCGCAAAGTGATAATTGAAACCGAAGCAAATCAACTCCAAGAGATTCGCTTAGATAAGTTAGCTGAGTCATTGCCTGTTGAAGCTTTTATCCCTGTTCAACTCAATCTAGATAAACCGAAAACCGTTTGGGTAGCAACTACAGAAGTAGAGATATCACCTCTAGAGGGAAAGCGAAGTATAGCCATCGTCATGAATGCTTCTACTTTCTCGCAAGCCACTGATATCGATTATTTTATCACCAACGTTTCTGCCTCAATTATCACTTCAGAGTGGATAGTTACTACCTACTCTCAAAGAAATTGGGTGGAAGTTTTCTCTCTTAGAAGCTAAGGGCTGGCTAGGACTGAGGGAATACCAAGTCCGAGACAAAAGAAGCCTAATGCGGCATTTCATCTTAGTTTTCTGTGCCTATACTTTTATTCTTTGGCACACCAAAACCGGAGGATTAAGAAGGCGCTGGTCCTCGAAACCTTTGAACACTTTTGCTGAAGCTCTAGTTGCGTTTAGAACAGCTATGTCTTTTCGATTTTTTGATGGGTTGCGCCTAAATCGTGACGTGTTTGCTGCTTATAAAGCCAGTTTAGGGTTTATTTGGGCTTAATTTTTGTCTAAGTCCCGTTATTGCTTCCTTCTTAGGATTCCCACCTTACTACTGCTTCTAACAGTTCCGCTGCATCCAGATTGCCAATGAGATCGCGTCAGCACAAGGAAGACAAGGAGGACAAGGGGGACAAAGGGAAGAGAAACTACTACGTATGAACGCAAATTGGTATTAGCCTAAGGATAGAAGGACTTTGTATCTCTTCTATCAGGGTGATTTAGGTTTTCGCACCATCTGTTCACCACCTAGGTAGCTAAAGCCATGCCTTGCGTACCAAGCTTGCAGATTGTCTAGTCCCAGCGGACTTGAAGCGTCTAGCTCCAGCCTAATCGGCTTGTCGTTGAACTTTTGGCAAATAGCATCCAGGATGATCGAGCCATACCCTTTCCCTCGATCTTCGGGCATTACAGTAATAAAGTGGAGGAAGTAAAACTCTTGTGTAGCAGAGACAGAGGCAACACCAATTAAAGTATCTCCGTAGGAAAACTCATATCTAATCTCTCCAGGGTCACCGTAACTTCTTTCAAAGGCTTCAATGGATAGATGCAGAGGTTGCGGACTGATTAATTCTGGCTCACTAGATGTTGAATGCATAAATTATCTGTAAAGATATCGTGAATTTTTTCTCTTAGAAGATTTATGATTAATATTTAATTAATTTGAAGTTTCTTTCAAATTAAAATTACCAATAAATCAATCTGGACCTCATAAAGATTGTTCTAGATAAATTTGGAAGGGAACAAATTGCTAACTCTCTTTGTCATTTCTATTGTCACTCAGAACTTAGGCAAAGCAGCTAAGTTTAACATTTAGTGGCATCCCCCGTTAGGGGGAGATCTTAACCAATTTCTAGCTTAAGTTAGTGTCGAAAACTAACATATTTCTACTGCTTTGCACGTCCAAAATCTGTCAATTTACCTGTTTGCAACACCGGATGATTGACGATGAACGAAGCATATGTTTACGTGGAAATAAGGTGCGTCTCGCGGTATGTGGTGTGAATTGTGTGAGGCGACTCTATGCGTTTTCATGGGATTGCAATTTGTACTTTAACTTTGCTCATCACTGGCGGGTTAAAAGCCCAAGCCAGCGATAATCCAAATTCTGAAGGTTCTGTTCAGGAAGTAGTTACTCTGGAGAACCCTGTTGTTACTCCTGCTGCGAAACTCATTGAATCGAGTGCTGCATCAGAAACACGGGAAGAACAACCAATTATACAAGCAGCGGCAGCCCAATCCGAGCAAGAAACTGGCTTAGAATCTTCCGCTCAACTGCTGGCTCAAGGGCAAGTAGAAAAATTGGCAAAAGCTCCTGCTCAAACCAATTTGGCGCAGGATTCAGAAGCCGAAGCGTTCCAAAGCGATCGCACTCTGACAGCATCATCGGCTCCTAGCTCAAACCAACCTACTTCAGAGCAAGTCCCGAGCAAAGATGCGTCCGTGCTGTTAGGAAACGTTGGAGAGGGTAAAACCATCTCTAGTGCCGCAGCACTGCGCTTGGATGAGCCAACCCCTCAGTCATCAACCCCTAAAACTAATCAGTTGATGGCTGATGCAGCACCAGCTTCAGCAGGAACCTGTATTGCCCAAGCTATGGTGGGTTCAGGCACTAATCAGCTGGCTCAAGGCACAACAGGCGCTCGTTGTCCGCGTCCGCAAGCGATTCCTCGCTTGGCAGTCCCAGAACCCATCGAAGAATCTGGCGCTTCCCCAGCCCTCAGCATCTATATCCCCGTGGGATATGGTGCTGATAAAAACACGCTATTTCTCACTGGCAGCTATCAAAACACCGTGCGCGAAGATGACGGTTCTGTCGGTGCAGGGGGAATTGGCATTGGCTTAGGCGATGCGGATAAAGCTGTAGGGGTAGAGCTATCCTATGCTTTAGAAACCACTGACAACGACTTTGGAGAAGGTGGCTTTAACGCCAAACTACACCGTCGCTTAGGGCAAGATTTGTCAGCGGCTATCGGCTGGAATGGATTCTTGAATATCGGTCGCAACGACTTTGAGCAGTCCAAATATGGCGTGATTACCAAGGTTTTCCGCACCCAAGACTCTCTCAACGATGCGTTCAGCCGTGTTGCTGTTACGGTTGGTGTGGGAGATGGGCAGTTCCGGTCAAGCGGTGCTGAAGCGGCAGAAGAAAACAATGTTAACGTGTTTGGCAACGTTGCGGTTCGAGTGGCTCGACCAGTCAGTTTTATTGCTGAATGGACGGGACGAGATTTAGGATTGGGTCTTTCCATCGCGCCGTTTAAGAATATTCCCTTCGTCATCACCCCAGCAGTCCGCGACGTGGTTGGTGCCGGAGACGGAGCGCGATTTGTGTTAGGTGCTGGAACCGCAATTCGGTTTTAAGGAGGAGTAGACGGAATGCACGCCATTAAATCCCTGCGTTGGGTTGTCGGTCTATCGATGCTAGTTGGAGCCTTAAGCGCTATTCCTGCTAAGGCAGAAAGTAGCTATTCTGACATCACGGGAACCAATATTTGGAACAACACGGCTCCCATCTTTGATAGCAAAAGTCGGCTCGATCCGGACTTGATTAGTAACATTAATCGAGTAAATCGAGATGCAGAAGCTGCCTATAACACCTGCAATGCGGCAATTGACCAAGCCGCACAAAATGCCCCAACAACCCGTCGGTATGCTCGACGCCCCTTAACTGCAACGGTCGAAGTTCCTGTTGCGTGTCGGCAGCTAGAACAGTTGAGAGCAGAAGCCGAAAATTTGCGATCGAGGGTGGAAGAAGTGGAACGAACTCGTTCAAGTACCGCTTTTGGGACTTGGTAGACCTGCGGTTATGAGTGGGAGTCAGCAGTCAGGATAGCAGAGTCTCCGACTACTGGCTGGATGACTCCTGAATCTTTGTAATTGAGCAGCAACGCTGTAGTGAGGAGAATCGAGCAAAAATGAAGCAGAGAAAGCGTAACAGAGAACGCGTCGCTCGACTTGGGTTGTTAATGGGAGCGATCGCAGCAGGACTTGTGAGTTCTTTCGCAACGCCCGTTAAAGCACAGGACATGTTTGAGAATCAGGTGGTCGAGTTCCCAGTGGATACCACGGTTGAATTTGAATTCAAAGAGTCCCATGGGGCTTATCAATCAACATTGGGTATCCTCGATCTCGATACGAACCAACCTGTCAAAGTGCTCTTTAGCGAAACCAAGCCTTATGACGCCTATGGGACAGGAGAATCGCAGGTGCGTGCTCCCGGTCAGAACAATACTGGCACTTCCATCGACTTTCCAGGGACGGTTCAGGGCGGAACGGTACAAAATCAGTTTACTGAGTTCACCTTTCAGGCGAACAAACGGTACGCCTTTTATTTAGAATCCGTGAGTCCCACTGGACAAACCAGACGCACTGTTGTGTCTACAAGTGACCTAGCTGCTGTATTTAATGGTAGTTTGGACGGTGGCGATCGCAACGGTGTTGTCGGTACTCGTGTGTCTTGGGACGATCAAGGGCTAGCCAGAGCAGGAAAAGACGACGACTTTGATGACTTTGTCATCGAGGCGGGCGGTTATTTAGTTACTGTTCCTTGTCCGCCAGTCCAGTAATACTGAAATCAGGGTACTTCTAGAAAAAAGCTATAGCAAAAGGCTCTTATGCTCCAGGGTAAAGGGCAGAAAGTTTATTATTAGTACCTGGTCATTTGAGCCTTAAATCTGTCCTAACCTTTATGGCAACAGCTATATCTATAGACAATCGTAGGGACACGGCAATGCCGTGTCCCTACCTGTGTTCTAGCCAATCGAGAACCGATATACTTGATTGCAAATCCCTCAGCCTCAACCGATCGCGAATCATTTCACCAGCGCCAACCGCTATGGACGTTGGGCTGCCTGAGAATCGGGCGCAAGGCAATGATACAACCGAGCTTTATAGCCATCCACTGATGTTTGATACTGAGAAATATCCTCTGCAAAACAGTTAGGAGCTTCTGGCTCGACTGAGGCTTTAAAATTGATGAGCCATACATCTAGAGGTCGTGGCAGTTGAGCTAGTGTTTTTCGTAGGGTAGTATAGGCTGGACATGAAAGTCCGTCACATTCCTCTTGGTTTTGATGAGCTAGGAGAAACTGGGGAGTAACTACCGATAGTTGAGAAGCTTTAGTATGTTGAAACTCCCAGGCAATTCCCATCATTTCCCCAATTTGTACTAGGGTATTGTGAGTGGTAGCAATGAGTACTGGCACTGAGGATGTTTGTTGAATAGCTGGTACCAAAAGGTCGGGGCGATAGTATTTCTGATAGCCTAGATTATTGACTACAGTAATGCCGCTCAACAGACCCATGAGCCAGACGATCGCTACTGCTGATTTACCACTGATTTTGAAGCGTGAGGAATGGTTCGATTTGGGATTTTCTTGATGGAGTAATTCAGGATCGTTTGGAGTGTTAGCCCAGTTCCAGATTATTGCTAGCGCTGCTCCTACTAATACGATTACTGCGGGAAAGTAGACAAAGTTATACCTGGCTCCTCGTGTAATGTCAGCACCAAGAACGTAGGTAATCCCGAAGAAAATTGCGATCGCGCCTAAAACGAATCCTGCCAAGACATGGGTTGCCAAACGGGTGTTCGATTGCTCTAGCAAGACGTTGAAGCCTCGGTAAAGCATTGGCGTAGCCCAAATGAAAAATACGAGCATGATTGCGCCAGAGACAATGACCAGCAACAGAGATGATGCCTCAACTGGCAGCAACGACAGCATGGTAATCCAGGTCGCGAGAGCCTGAAAAATTGGGTTAATCCAAGCCACAAGGCTCGACCCGTCATTTTTAACCCATTGAGTCATCTCTGCGGCTGCTCCAGCCTGCCACACGGGTACCCAAACTAAACACCCAACCAAGGTACCAGCAGCGACGGCATAAATTCGCGATCGCTGGACATGAGGAATCGGGAATGGGGAATCGGGAATGGGAAATAGTTTGCTCACAACTGGAGCAAAGCGACTTCCTAACAGCCAAAATCCCAATAGAACAATCGCTTCAGCGCAGAGGGTCAGGATGAAAAAGTAGTGGGTTGCCATCCCTAGAGTGTTCACCGCCACCCAACACAGCACTAGCCAAATAGGTAGAGCAATCTGGCGCTTAAAATGCTGCATGGCAACTACCAAGCAGCACAAAGAAGCAATGACCCAAATAATTCCTAGAGCATAATGGCGGGCTTCCTGTGCTAGAAAGATGCCATAAGGCGAAACTGCCATCATCGCCGCCGCCAGTTGCGCTACTAACCGCCCACGAAAAGCCATAAGGCTAAGACCATAGATGGCAGGAATTGATAAAACACCAAAAAGAGCGGGAAGCGATCGCGCCGCCCATAATGAGATGTAGCCTCCTGAGGCTGCAAATAACTGAAGCCACCAATGGGCGAGTACGAAGTAGAGGGGAGGATGGTGGTCTTCTGTAATCAGGTGATGGATTGTCGCTGATACACCCACGGCTGGATGCGATCGCAGGGGCGAAAGCAGAGTATCTAGCGAGATAGCTTGGTCTAGCGGCACAGTGTGATAACTGTTGCCTAGGCTAAATACCATTGTGGCAAACTCATCCGTCCAGGGAGACTTCCCTGCCAGATTGTGAAAGCGTAAACCTGCGCCTATGGCAATCCACACCAACAGCAGCAGTGGGTGAAACCAACGATGTGAAACGAGCGTTTTTAACAAAGGCAACCTCAATTGACATCAGTAACTCGCCAACTGAGCTTAAGATTGACCCAAAAGTTCCAAAGCGTAACAG
>DATNPT010000108.1:0-14915 GCA_036703075.1 Chroococcales cyanobacterium | reverse complement strand
CCTTCACGGGTGAGTGAAAAATACCAGTTGCCGTCAGCATCTCGTCCGTGTTGGGCGAGAAAATTAGCACCGTTTCCAGCTATTTTGAGCCAGTCTTGGTGTTTTTCTAGCTGGTTGTACAGCATGGAGAATATCCACACCTGGCGATTTTGCAGCCAGATAAACTTGTCGGTGTCGTAGACTTTGCCTTCTCTATCTAAGCAGGTGAAATAGCCGCCATGCTGCCAGTCGATCGAGTACTTTTCCCAAAAGGGGATGACATCGTTGAGAAGGGCGTTTTTATAAAGTTCAGCTAGTGCTTTAAAGTTGTACTCCATAAACGCCCCTCACATTTTGCACCCAAAATAGTAGCATCAATTATCGCCTTGCTAGGGATGGTCAACAAGTTCTCCAGATCACTGAAGCCATTAGAGGGAGATAAGACTAAGCATCTTGCTCGCGTCGTGAGCGAGATGCTCACACTGCCAATCCATCAAAGTTAAATTGATAGACTACTGGATCGTCAATCCATTAAACGTAGGGGTCGGTGAAAGACGGGTAATCGTTCGCCCCAACTCCCGAATCGTATTGCTACCTAGCACCGAGGAAAAATCAATGTAGTACTTCCGTTCCTCAGGATTCCCCATATCCAGAGGGATAGGATTGCACGCTTGGTAAAACCGTCCCAAATCTAGTATCATGCATTACCTTGCAACGGGCTTATTGCTACTGTCTACCGCCGATATTTTAATTATTTAATTAATTCTATAAACGGCTTTGAGGAATAGATTGTCTGAGGGTTTGCGATCGCATTTCTAGACGCATCAGCGAGTCCGATGCATTCATCGGTTAAGATTAACCCTGACTACTAGTGCGCTGCATCTTAACGATTGTAGAGGCGATCGCATGTCAGAAGCCTTCTCCGAACAAGATATTTCCGAGCTGCACGAATGGCGCTCAAAAATTGAACTTGCTAATCGCAACAACATTTTTTGCCACTGCCACACTTGCGGTGCCGAATGGGTAGACTCCTCCTTTAAGGTAATCTGTCGCTGCGGCAGCTCTAATGTCGAGCATATTTCGTGCTGGCAGTTCCCTGATGATTAAATGCGTGGAGTTCTTCTTATAAGAACTATAGATAACGCGATCGCTTTCCTCATAATTTCCTCAAATTTATACCCTACTGTTTGAGACGGACGCCTCAATTAGTAGCTTGATTGCTCATCATAAAATTAATTTTATGTCAATGAGTAATTCTACGTGTAAGCAGTAATGCTGAACAAGCTTCACGATTGAGAGATCGAACATAGGATGACACATACAGGGAATGAGAAGCAATCGCGATGAATATCAACCCACCCGCAGCCAACTCTCCTAAAGCAATTCAAATCCTCGTGGTTGACGATGAAACAATCATTGGCATCAACCTAAAAGAAAGTTTAGAATCCCTCGGCTATGCAGTTCCAGCTATTGCTGCTTCTGGAAAAAAGGCTATTGAAAAAGCAACACAACTGCGTCCTGATTTAGTGCTGATGGATATCCACCTCAAAGGCAATATGGATGGTATTGCAGCCGCACAGCAAATTTGGGAGGACTTGCAGATTCCCGTCATCTTTGTCACAGGGCATTCCAACACAAGCACTGTGGAATGCGCCAAAGCTACTGCGTCCTTCGGCTACATCCTCAAACCTGTCCAAGAACGAGAGTTGTACGTGGCGATTGAAACGGCATTACAGCGCTATGAACGAGAGCAGTCACTCAGAATGGAACTTCGATTGCTCAAAATGCTCTACGAGCGACAGGACTTCTACTCTCAGTCACCACAGTGCTACCGGAAGATTCTGGAAGACCAGTCCAACCTGGAACTGAATGTGGCAAACGATTGGCTGGATAGATCAGCAAAAGATGCTGACACTTACCTGTTAACATTAACTCCCATAGAGTTAGACGCCTGGATTTTCCTCCTGGTAGAGAGTTTTCAATCTCGCGCTCAGACTCAGCAGCAGAATTTGCAAGTGAGTCTGCCTCCCGACTTGCCCCTCTTAGTTTCAGATTTGTCCGCTCTGACCCGCATCCTATCAGAGCTAATCAATAATGCCTGCAAATACACTCCTGCTGGCGAAGAAATTGTGGTTACAGCCCAAGCTAAATTAGGAAAAACCTCATCAACACGCTGCATTCAAATCAGCGTGAGCAATTCTGGAGTTGAAATTCCTCCAGAAGAACTCCCCCGAATTTTTGACCCGTTCTATCGCATTCCTGAAAATGACATCTGGAAACAGGGTGGAACTGGTTTGGGACTCGCATTGGTTAGCAAACTGGTCAACCAACTCCAAGGCGACCTCGAAGTGATGAGCTTTCAAAGCTGGACGACGTTCACAATTGAGATTCCAAATTTACGATTATCCCTGTAGGAGGTTCCAGACAAGTCCAGCAACTACCACTCATACCAAATCCGCATCATCTATAAACCCCTATGTCTCTTTATCTCCTCTGCGACCTGGAGTGCGCTCTGTGGTTCGTTGCTAAAAAAGGGGTAGTCAACCCAGATTTGGTATCAAGTGAGAGATGAGGTACTCTCATCGAGAGCTTAATGTACTCTACGGATGAAAGTAATCGTAGATTTCTTGCGCTAAACGCGGCCCAATTCCAGCAACCTCAGCCAACTGCTTAGGAGATGCCTCGCGAATATAGTCAATCGAGTGGAAATGAGCGAGCAACTGCTTTTGCCGATGGAAACCTAAACCAGGAATTTCATCTAACCGGGAACGACGCAGCTTTTCACTTCTCTGCTGTCTATGGAAACTCACGGCAAATCGGTGAGCCTCATCCCGCAAACGTCTTAACAGTTGAACACCTGGTTGTTCTGCATCTGTTGGTAATGGCGACGACTCACCGGGGAGGAAGATTTCCTCTCGCTGCTTTGCTAAACTCACCACGCGCAAGTCCTCCATTAAATTCATGTCCTGCAAGACTTCAACAACGGATGATAATTGACCTTTGCCGCCATCAATCATCACCAAATCTGGCCAATCAGGATTTCCAATTCGCTGCAAATTTGGGTCTTGTGCATACTTGCGGAAGCGGCGACTGATGACTTCTGCAAGACTGGCAAAGTCATCGGAGTGACCTGCTCTAACTTCTGGGTTTTTAATCTTGTAATGGCGATAATGTTGTTTAGCGGGTTGACCGTCAATAAAAACGACCTGAGAGGCTACAGCATTAGAACCTTGGATGTGAGAAATATCGTAGCCTTCAATCCGATGGGGTAAGTCTGGCAGGTCGAGAATATCGGCTAAATCCTGCATTGCCTGAGTGTTGCGGTCAGCAAATCGCTGGGTTCGTTCTAGCTCATACCTGGCATTGCGTTCCACCATCTCAATCAGTTCGGCTTTCACTTGCCGCTGAGGAACAACAATGGTAACTTTACGACCCTTGCGTTCGCTCAAGTATTCCGCCAACATCTCTGCTTCGGGCAATTCATGCTGTACGAGAATCTCAGTTGGAATTTCTACAGAGTCAGCCGACTGGTAATGTTCCTCTAGTACCCGTTGCAAAATTGCTCCGGGTTCTACCCCCCCTCCTTGGTCAACGGGGGATGAAGCAGAAGATTTTTCCTCCTCTTGGTCAGAGGGAGATGAAACAAAAGCTTGTCCTTGTTCTCTCCCCTTACTAAGGGCAGGTATCTCAGCGAAAAATCCCAAGCGTCCCACTAATCGACCTGCACGGATTTGGAATAGCTGAATGCAGGCGTGTCGGTCATCAGCCGCCAGCGCGATCGCATCTCGCGAAACAGTATCATCTGGTAAAGACACTTTTTGGTCAGCACCTAGAGACTTAATTCCCCCAATCTGGTCGCGAATCCGCGCTGCTGCCTCAAAGTTGAGTTCCTCCGCCGCTTGATTCATGTTCTCCGTTAGAAGCTCAATCAATTCCTCGGTTCGACCTTGGAACACCATCGCGATCTTTTGGATGGTCTTGCGGTATTCTTCTGGAGAAATCAGTTTTTGACACACTCCCGGACAACGTCCCATATCATAGTTGAGACAAGGACGGTCTTTAAATAACGGTTGCGGACGCTGCCGCATTGGGAAGAGTCGTTTGGCGAGGCGAAGGGTGGTTCGCAATAAACCGGCATCCACAAAGGGGCCGTAGTATTTATCCTTCTCCTTTGCCAGTCGCCGGTTGCGGGTGATGAAGATACGGGGATATTCCTCTGACCAGGTAACTAGGAGATAGGGATACTTCTTGTCGTCTTTGAGCAACACGTTGAAGTAGGGTTGGTGCTGCTTGACAAGATTGGCTTCTAGTGCTAGTGCTTCGGCTTCGGTATCGGTGACGATGAACTCAATCTCAACCACCTGCCGCACCATCATGGCGATGCGATCGCTTAATCTCTGGGACTCCCGGAAATAGGAACGAACGCGCGATCGCAATTTCTTGGATTTGCCGATGTAAAGAATGCGATCGTTCTCATCGCGCATCAAATATACCCCCGGTTCTGGGGGAATTTCCTTGAGGCGTCGTTCTAGACGCTCTGGATCTTTAACAAGCGTCAGTGTTTTAGCTGATATCGTCACAGGCGCTACTGCAATTGCTTCCTTGTATCTTTAATGATATAGAAGGCAATGTTATCTCACGGCAAGTTTTCTCTTACATTAAAGTGTGGCAAACCGTCAAGCCCATCTTTGTTGCCGAAGTCATAATTTGATGACCTTCAAAAACCGATTCTCTCTCTAGAAAGGTGTGTTGACAGGCATAACAGTTTACAATAAATAGCCTAGAGAGAATATTCCACTTCTACAGAGGTGGCTGTCTATAGAAGCGCTTAGAGGAGTGCTTATGAAGAGGGGGTTAGGTGCAGCCCCCGGTTTTGTTGTTCATTCGATCGAGGCGGATAAAACCCTGCGTCGATCGTACCGCATTATGAGCGTGAACGGTTAATTCACTATTCATCTACTAGTCAGGGTGTATCTGGATAACTGCGCTGTTGGGCATCGCACTCATATAAACAAAATTTTCTTCTTTTGAGAAGGAGTTATGCCTTGACTCAATTATCTATTCGTACCAAACGATATAGCTCTCAAGAATGGAATCTGTCAGACCTCTATAAGGGCTTTGACGATCCCAAGTTTTCTCAAGATTTACAAGCACTTCAACAGCAATCGGCGGAATTCCGCCAAAACTATCGGGACAAGGTGAGCCAACTGACACCGGACGAGGTGGCTCGGTGTCTGCAACAACTTGAAGGCTTTTCAGAAAAAGCGGGTCAACTCCACGCCTTCCCAGCTCTTCTATTGTTAGCGAACCCCCGAAATACGGAGGCAAAGCAGTTTCTCGACGATGTCAAGGTAGCCCTCACCCGTGTTGATAATCAACTTCTGTTCTTTAGGCTGGAATTACAGGATTTAGACCCTGCCAAATTAGAGGAATTACAAGCATCCCCAGCACTGCAAAAATACCGTCACTACATCGACCGAATTGCTCAGTTTCGTTCCCATAAACTCCCGGAAGCCGTAGAGCAAACCCGTAATCGAGATAATCTAACTGGACGACAAGCATTCATCCAACTGCGTTCCGTTCATCTAGGCGCGCAGGAGTATCAGGCAGTGACAACGCCTGATGGTAAAACAGCTCGTACAGAAGCTCAACTGGATGCACTGCTATCTCATCCGGATGCAAGCGTGCGTTATGACGCCTATCGGTCAGTGCGCCAGGTGACGCAGCGCCATAACCTGCTGTATGGTTATATCCTGAATACCGTTTGCCAAGACCACCGGATTGAGAGCCAGATCCGGGGCTATCCTTCTACCTTCCACAAGCAGCTCTTAGTCGATGCGGTTTCGGAGTCGGTATTCCGTGCGGTTCTGGAGGGTACGGAGGAGCGCTTTGACTTGTTCCAACGTTATTATCAATTGAAAGGAGAAGCGAGCGGACAAAAAGTTCGCATTTGCGATCTCTATGCCCCCTGGTCCGCTAACGATGAATTGCAACCGCAGTTGGACTATCCAACTGGAGTAGGAATACTCCTAGAGGCTTTGCAGCAGTTTGATATTTTTTACGCGAACCGGGCAGCCGACTTCTTCTCAAACAGTTGGGTTGATGCCAAGGTGCGGGCTGGGAAGCGTCGTGGGGCCTGTGATTTTCCGGTTTACGGCAAGCACTGTTACTTGTTGCTGTCTTATACGGATGATTACAATTCACTGTTTACCCTCGCTCGCGAAATCGGGCATGGATTGCACTTTTCCTATGCTAGCGATCGCCAATCTTACTTCAACAGTAAGCCGCCAGTACTACTAGCAGAAGTGGCTTCGACGTTTAACAAACTCCTGTTACTCGATTACCTCTTAGAAAAAGCTAGCGAGGACAAGCATCTCCGCAAAGTTTTGCTGACTCACCAGTTGGAAGATCAACTTAGACTGCTGTTCCGTCAAAGCACAATTGGTCGTCTAGAACTCGCGATTCACGAACGCGCCTCTCAAGGCAGTTTCGACCACAATTTTGTCAACGAACAGTGGATGGAGTTTTATCGCCAACTGTGTGGTGATGCCATAGAACTTCTGCCAGAACATCAATACGACTGGGCGCGGATTAGTCACATTTACTCCAAACCGTTCTATTGTTACCAGTACACAGCGTCCAATATTGTTAGTTTGGCTTGTTACCAGAAATACCGAGAAATCGGCAAGAGTTTTATCTCTGGCTACATCGATTTACTCGCAACTGGAGGCAGTATGAATCAAGTCGAGGCCTTACGCCAGTATATTGATGTCGATTTGGAAGATCCCACAACAATTAGCAGTGCGTTAGGTTACGTTGAAGAACTGATCGAGCAGCTACAGGAAACGCTCTAATCTGGTAAAAAGGGAGTGGCTCGCTCCCTTTTTTAGTTATTAATCCTAATGATTGACTAGACCTCTTGCGTAAACCCTGGAAAGCCCCCTTGCATCCCCCACTTTTGGGGGACTTTGAATTCACATTCCCCAGCATTGGGGGGCCAGGGGGGCGAAAATCGACTTTTGCAAGAGGTCTATTGATTGCTCAATGCTGATATAGCAACGGACATATCGGTTAGGACATTATATTTTGCTGTAAAAGGAACAGAGAACGGGGAACAGGCAACAAAAAAATGCCCTAACAATTGTGGCGACTGCTATATACATTGCTTACATAACTGCTTTGGGGAACCAGGGTGTATGGGGTATATGTTTTGAGTATCAGGGCAAAAAGACTCAACTAGGGGGTTGGGAAAGCTGTAATTAGTAAACTCAATACTCTTGTGAAAGATGAGATTTATTAGATCAGTGCCATTGCATTTAAGCCGATCGCAAAAAAGCCGCAATGCGCTCTACTGCCTTTTCCAAAATTTCCGGTTCATGAACTAGGGCAAACCGGACGTATCCTTCGCCAGCTTTGCCAAAACCCGCACCAGGTGAAGCCGCGACACCCGTTTTTTCGACTAATTGGGTGCAGAATTTTACAGAATTGTCAGCCCAAGGTTCCGGCAGCTTGGCCCAGATGTACATGGTTGCAGATGGAGTCGGAACTTGCCAGCCGATTCGATGCAAGGCGTTGATAAACGCATCTCGCCGCCTTCGGAAAATTTCTACGGAAGCTTGAACACCTTCTTGAGGACCGCGTAAAGCCGCGATCGCGCCCTGCAAAATTCCCCGATACTGGTTAAAATCTACCGCCGCTTTCACCTGTCGCAAAGCTCGAATGAGTTGGGCGTTACCAATGGCGTAACCGATGCGAAAGCCGCCCATATTGTAAGACTTGGAAAAGGTAAAAAACTCGATCGAGACTTCTTTATCAGGGTCGGCTTGCAAAATTGAAGGAGCGAGCGATTTGGGATTGAACGTTTTTTCCTTAGTTTCTCTTTCCTCGTCTACAAATACTAAGTCAGCATAGGGAAAGTCGTGAACTAAAACTAAGTCGTGTTCTCGGCAAAACGCGACGGCGTCTTGGAAAAATGATAAAGGTGCGATCGCGGTCGTAGGATTGTGAGGATAGCTCAACACCATCATCCGTGCTTGAGCCAGCACTGGAGTTGGAATATCCTCAAAGACTGGTAAAAAGTTGTTTTCTGCCAGTATAGGCATCGTGTAGATCTGACCGCTAGCCAAGTAAACACCACCAGCATGGGACGGGTAACCCGGATCTAAAAGCAGAGCAAAATCACCTGGATTTAGTACAGCTAAGGGTAAATGAGCGGTACCCTCTTGGGAACCAATCAGAGGCAATACCTCAGTTTCTGGGTCAACTGGAATGCCAAATCGTTGCGTATACCAATCTGCTGCTGCTTGACGAAAGGCTTGAGTGCCATGAAATAGCAAGTAGCCGTGGGTGCTGTTGTCAGACAAAGACTCTCTAATCGCTTCCACAACATGCTCTGATGCAGGAAGGTCAGAAGACCCGAGAGATAGGTCAATAATATCCTGACCAGAGGCTTTTGCTTTGGCTTTCGCCTGGTCCATATCAGCAAACACATTGGTTTGCAGGGGTTGTAAACGCTTGGCAAACTGCATAGTTTTGTCCTTTGTCTGTAACGGGTTAGCCGATTGGAAGGTTAGCAGGTTAGCAGGTTACTGGATTAACAGAGGTTGCAAATTTTTCCAACCTTCCAACCTTCAACCTTTAGACTAGGCAGGTGACAGGAAAGCTTCTATCATGCCCTCTAATTTTTGTTTGCCGATCGCTCCCTCATGAGATTGAGCCACCTCACCCCCCTGAAACAGGAGTAGTGCTGGTACGCCTTCGACTCGGTACTGCTTTACGGTGATCGGGTTAGGATCGACTTCCATTTTGACGACTTTCAGGCGATCGCTGTAGGTAGTCGCAGCCCAGTCCATGGATGGCGATACGAGGCGACAAGGGCCACACCAAGATGCCCAAAAGTACACGAGTACGGGTTTTTCTGCCTTTAATACTTCGGTTTCAAATTCGTTATCAGTTATTGAGATCGCGCTACTCAAGACACCCTCCGTCAACACTATTGCTGCTAGGAAACTCGCACACTCTCTCGCTCCCATGGTTTGGATGCGATCGGGAGAGTAGACAGTTTTCCCTTCACATTTATATAGGGTAGATCAGTCTCAGCCTTTGCCGAGCGGAGTCAGCATCTATCTTTCAAAAGTTAAGTAGTTATTTAATACATTACTGGAAAAATTAAGACCTAGTTAGACACTCTCCAATCAACTCCGAAGCTTGTGCTAGTTGGGTCGCTATTGAGTCGCCTATCCAGGTCTGCTATTGCCAAACGGGTGCTGCCAAACGAGCAGCGACATCTAGAGCGTGTCGATCTGCTTTCGTAGTGCTTCCAATTCGTCGTCCACCTCTGATTTTGCGGCGGGGGATGCGTTCTGTTGTGAGGCCGGTAAAGCTTGTTGTGAAACAGACCCCCCTGTCAACTGGGCTTTCATCGCCGCTAACTCATCATCAACGTCGCTGCCGGATTCGAGCATTCTAAATTGCTCGTCTAAGTTATTTCCAGTCAGTTCATGGGCAGCTTGAGAACGGGCTTCCATTTCCAAGACTTTGTCTTCCATCCGCTCAAAAGCACCCATAGCAGAACTGGTACCCAAGCGACCAATCGTGCTTTGCAACTGCTCATTGGCTTTGGCCGCACTAGCTCGTGCCTTGAGCATATCCTTCTTCGTCTTGGCTTCGGAAATTTTGCTTTCCAGAGCAATCAGGTTTCGCTTGAGAGTGTCTACCTGGGTGGTCTGCTGATCCAGCATCGTTTTCTGGGTAGCCGCCGCTTCCATGTTGCTCTTTCTACGAACTAATGCCTCACGAGCTAGGTTTTCATCCCCTTTTTGTAGCGCTAGTTGGGCGCGTTGCTGCCAGGTATTAGCTTCAGATTGGTTTTTGTTGTACTGTTGCTCTGTGCGTTTTTGTGTAGCAATTGCCCTGGCAACGGCTTGTCGCAGTTGGATCAGGTCTTCTTGCATATCAATAATGGCTTGCTCCAGAATTTTTTCTGGATCTTCAGCCTTACTCACCATATCGTTCAGATTAGCTCTGACGACTCTGCTAAGGCGATCGAATAATCCCATGACGCTGTTTATCCTCTCGGAGTGTATAAAGTAGGTGTAAAGCAGACTTTATGGCATCAGTCTGCGATCGCGGAGGTTGAGAAGTAAGCAATATATGCTTTCTCTGATCGGGTCATAAAGCGCAACGGTTGAGTCACTTAAAACACTCATGCCTAAGCCAATAGGACAAGACGCTTTTAATCCAGTGTAAAAACTTCCAGCTAAAAAGTGCCAGTAGGTGGTTCTCTGCGCGAACGACGTTCAGTCTAGCGTCTGAAACATTACTCACTAATCGCTCGCCGATCGAGTTGGATCGGTTGGTTGGCGAAGTTTTTCAAGTTGTCCCTCAATTTCTGGAGTTTTGACCGATGAGGATTGACTTGAGGGTAACTGCGCTGATTCGGCACCTGTCATCATCTGGGCTTTCATTGCTGCCAACTCGGCGTTTACGTCATTGCCGTTTTCAAGAGTAGCAAATCTTTTTTCTAAGTCATTACTCCCCAACTCTTCTATTGCTTCTGACTGGGCTTCGAGCTGTAACACTTTTTCTTCCATCTGCTCGAAGGCTTTTAAGGCACTGCCAGTACCAACGGTACCCAGCATTTCATTAATTTTCTGCGAGGCTTGGGCGGAGCGTGCTCTGGCAATATAGAGGTCTTTTTTGGTCTTGGCTTCTGAGATTTTAGCCTCTAGCGATCGCATGTTTTCTTTGAGCTTAGTGACAACACCGCTTTGCTGCTCGATTTGAGTTCGCATTGCTTTTGCCGTCTCCTGATACGATTTCCTCCGCGTCAGGGCGTCCCGCGCCAAGTCTTCGTCCGCGTTAGACAGTGCCAACTGAGCGCGGCGGTACCACTCTTGAGCTGTCGATTCAGCCTGAGCAGCTTGCCGCTCAGTACGTTTTTGGGTTGCGATCGCTTGAGCTACAGCCTGTCGCAGCTGAATCAAGTCCTGCTGCATGTCCTCGACAGCTTGCTCCAGAACTTTCTCTGGATCTTCGGCTTGCCCAATCACGTTGTTGAGGTTAGCGCGAATTACGCGCATGATGCGATCGATCAATCCCATGGCAGCACTCCATTCACGTTGCGAGTCGGAGGAATCTTTAACATCATCGTATCTTTAGGGACTCGATTTCACTATAGATGCTCTAGCTTCCTCCTATTAACCAACAACAAAAACGGCGAGCTAACAACTCCCTAAGGACTATATATGGAGGCTGTAACACCCTGTTGCTTGAGTTGCTCGACTAACGTTTTTGCTTGTGACTCGCGTTTGAATGCGCCCATCTGAATTCGCGCTCCTTGGGGAAACTTCTCCACATAGGCGTCGGGAACTACTTTTTTGGCCTGAGCGAGATCGCGATCGCTACTGTAATTCACCAACACGTAGTAAAAAGAATTCCGACTGGTTGCAGGACTAGCTGCTAGATTCTCCGGAGCGGCTGGCTTGGGAGCCGATACCACTGGCGGTTGGGCAAGCGGTGCTGGGACGGGAACAACTCGTTGTACGCCCGTTGGTGCTTGCGAAGCAGCCCCTGGCGCTAGAGAACGAGGTAAAAGTGCAGACGGTAGATTTGAAGCACCATTAACAGCCGCCGAGCCAGAAGCCGCTGGTGGAGCCGATGAATTCACGCCAGGGTTCGGCAAATCGGAGAGTGGAGCAACCGGCGATGGAGATGAGGAGGGCGATGGGCTGGCTTCCAATTGAGACAGGTTATCTGGGTTGATGTCTTTAAATTCACCCTGATCGAGCTTGGGTCCGCTCAGTGGGGATGAACTGGGCGCAGGTTCGCTTTTGACTGCTGTGATTTTAGATGTGCTTTGAGCGGTAGTCTGCGTCTTTGACCCAAACAGCCGATCTAGACCTAAAGCACTCAAAGTCGATGGATTTGTGAAAATGTAAACCAGAGTAGCGCTCGAAAGCAGCAATAGTAAGATTGAGCCAATGCCCAACGGCGTCAAGAGCTTATTGGTGGGACGTTTTTGAGGTTCAGCACTTTTCTCGTCTTCAGCTAGGCTGCGGAGCAGTTGTTCCGATGATTCCAGATAGTCTTCTGGCTGCGCCTGAGCATCGGCAAAAGCTGCCAAATCGCTTTCTGACTGACCAGGAACAGTCAGTCGCTCGGTCATCCTAGCTGCGGTAGCGGGTCTATCCGTAGTAGCGTTGCCTGAGGAAGGAATAATCGGCGCATCGCTCAGTCCAGCCGTAACAGAGGATACACGGCTAGGTTGACTGGCTTGAGGAAATTCTTCGTGCTCCGCTTCCCAATCGGACAGAGGGTCTGGAGTTTGATGCGCTGATGTCAGAGGCATTGAAATTTTGGGAGCTGTACTCATGCCCAATGCCGGTCGCTGAATCGTCTCTCCTACCCGATCGACGGATATCAAATCCAGTGGTTTCCGGACTTGGTGACGACCTAGCCCCCGAGGAGGAATTACCGGACGACCCGCTTTTTGGCGTCGGTAGCGAGCTAGTTCCTCTTCTAGCTGCATGTCGAGGCTGACCAAAGCAGCCTGTAAAGCAGGCTTGATTGACTGATTTGAGGAGCGATTCGAGGACTCAACCGAGGTGTTTTGACTCATGGCGAGGGATTTCTACTAAGTTTTTGAGTTCAACTTCTGCTGTTTGCTGTTTTACGTGTGGCTCTCGCTGTCAGTTTATTACAGGCTTTCGGGTTTTGAGGCAATCGATCGCAAATAAAGTTTGCACCCTTTGGAACTTGAGATGTTGCGATGACTTTCAGAAGGTAGAGGGCAGAAGGCAGAGGGTAAAAGGTTCCCACGCTTTGAAAACCTGGGATTGAAAAAGGATGTTTTGATTCAACAGACGATAGTCGTCTATTCACCCAAACTTTTTTCTTTCAGGCGTGGACTTAAACTCACGACTAAAGTTCTTTTTCCCTTCTTTCCTTCTGCCATCTGCCTCCTACCATCTACCTTGCTTTGTAAAGCTACTTGCCTAATCGTACCTACTCAGTCTTTCTATGCTTCGCTGCGGTAACAGTACTCTTGCTTTACTTATTTGCACAAAGTAACCCATAACGAACTAGCCCGCGTCGATAGCCTCGACTCATCAATCCCAAAGATAATGCGCCTTGCACCGTACTCCAACCGCTTTGGAGTAATCCGAAAATCGCTTTAGGCTCGAAGGCAGAATCAATCACGATATCCCAAAAGGGTGCCACAGCATCCGACCAATCGGCGGTGCGAATCGATTGGAACGGGAGATGATGAGCAATCGCTTCATATTCGGGTATCGAGATCACATGAGGCAAGCAGTAAACTCGGTAAATTTCTGCTAAATGTTGCTTTTCATTCGCAGTCAATTCTCCCGTCGCTGCGGTTATCGGACGGTGACACCAAGTCGCCATCAAGAACGTTCCTCCGGGTTTGAGGACGCGATAGCACTCGGCCAAGAATTTCTCCTTATCCGGCATATGCTCGCCACTTTCCATCGACCAGACAAAATCAAACGTGTCATCCGCGAAGGGCATATCTAGGGCATCTGCGACTTGGAACTGAACGTCTGTTGCTAGTCCTGCTTCCTTTGCTCGTTCAGTCGCTCTTGAGGCTTGGACTGGACTGAGAGTAATGCCGATCGCAGTGGCGTTATACTTTTGTGCTAAGTACAGAGAACTACCACCAATCCCGCAGCCAACATCCAGAATGTGCGGGCGATTCCCTGAGGTTGCCCAGGCAGATTGGTCTACCTGAGCCCACTTGAGGAGTTCTTCAATCAGATCAATTTGTGCCTGACGACGGTCTTTTTTCTCTTGACCTGTAGAACCATAGTAACCGTGGTGCATGTGTTCGCCCCAAATCTGTTCCCACAGACCAGAAGAGGCGTCGTAAAATTGTTGAATTTGACTGTTGAGAGTTGATATCATCGATGATTGCGATCGCTCCTAGACCGGAATCAGCCTATCAAAGCTTGCTAACGCAGACAATGTGTTGTCGCCCACGAACATTGCCCTGCACATGATTATTTCCCTGCTTCCTGCTCCTCAGACTCGCGATCGCTGTAATCTCATAAATAGTAAATGTTTAGCGCGATCGCTACCCCGATCCCAATCAATTCATGACCGAGGATTAAATGGGTTGGAAGCCTCCAGCTTGATTTGTGAAAACAATCCAAAATCTAGATCTAAAATCCAAAATCGAAATGACCATTCCGCGAACCATTTGCCTCGGTTTCCTAGCTGTCATTACTGTAGGCACCATCCTACTCACGCTACCCATTTCTAGTAGTGCTGGAACGTGGAATGACCCGCTTGTTGCGCTGTTCACAGCCACCTCGGCTGCCTGTGTCACTGGTCATATTGTGGTCGATACTGGCACCTATTTTTCCTTCTGGGGGCAGCTATTTATCTTGATGCTGGTTCAGATTGGAGGGTTGGGTTATATGACCACGACAACCTTTCTCATTCTCCTCATCGGTTATCGATTCCAACTGAGGCATAAAAGGGCAATTCAAGAGGAATTGTCTCGACCGGGTCTACACAAAAGTGCTCAACTTATCCGCTCTATCATTGCAACCGTAGTCATTTTTGAAATTACAGGGATTTTTATTTTACTACCTGTTTTCGCTTCAAAGTATGGGTTAAGCTACGGGCTTTGGCTATCAATTTTCCATAGTATTAGCGCCTGGAATAATGCTGGCTTTAGTTTGTTTAAGGATAATCTCCTAGGTTATCAGTCATCCTTTATAGTCAGCATGACTATTTCGTTGCTGATTATCTTTGGTGGTATCGGCTATCATGTGATTATTGAAGCCTTTTTGTGGTTGCGCGATCGCCTGAAGAAAAACCCAAAACGAATCAAATTTTCTCTTAACTTCAAAGTTGTCACTAGCACAACACTGACACTTTTGATTTTTGGAACCGTTGCAATTTTCTTAACC
>DATNPT010000102.1:0-23004 GCA_036703075.1 Chroococcales cyanobacterium | reverse complement strand
GCATCGAACCAAGAATGCACGCCAATCGCCCCCGATTAACCACTAACTATTAACCCCTAACGGCGGCGCGTCGCTTCCTCCCCCGCTTAAAAGACAGGGGCTTCCGCGCCGCCACTCCTGTGAGTGGCGAACCATTGATGACAAGTTAAGGCTGTAGGGCAGTTGTCAAGAGGTATTTCAGAGAATTGCTGAAAAAAACTTGGTTATAGGACTTAAACAAAAAGGATAACTTTGGGAGTTAATCAGCCTGAGGAAAATACTTAGAAAAACAGACAGTTATTTCTGCGTAAAATCACATACTTTAGGTATCAACTTTAAACACAGTAAGGAATTTTAGCTGGCTCGATCTTATACGTTCTTGATAAGAGCCATTGAATTTATATATACAAGTTATAAAATTCTGATATTCTCCTTGTGAAATACGACTATTAAAAATGTTATCTAAGCTACTCAGGGAAACCGAGTCCGAGCAAGCCGAATGAATCAAAAATTTTGCCTCATGAATGAAAAACGCGCCAGTTTTAAAGTCATTTATTCCAGAACTATCGCTCGAATCTTCCTACTCAAGGAAGATGACAATTTGGTTTGAATATCTCTCAAAGATATGCTTCAGATGATTTAGGCTTTGGATAGGTAATGCGAAGTGAACTTTAAATTAATGGCCAAGATTTTCGAGGAAGAACGCGAAGTATTGCCAGGTGAACCCGATATTTGTCAAAGTTGGTAACAGCCCTATACATACTCTTTCCAGCAGAACAGCGAGAATGCATAGAGCAGGAGTTAGGTGTGGTGACAGCTACAAAGCTGCTTTAGCCTTGCTCGGTCAAGTCGGGATCTCGTTAATGCATAGACTCTTAGAAGACAATACACTACCAGAACTCAACACGAGTGGCAATAACTGTAAAACCAGGGAGAGATGCTCTTTGAGCTGGGAAAAGAATATCAATTTTCTCAAAGCAATCAACATTTCTCGCTGGGTTTTGTAAGGTAGAGAGAAGTGACTTTAAAAGTTACAGTCTGTAAGTATGGAGTTATTGCAATTGGAGTAATCTACCTAAAATCAAAGCTATCAGACTTTCTCTCACCACCACCGAACCTGTAATGGCAAGTCTTGTGCTATGAAAACGCTTCATTCGTGGACGCAGCCGATCGCACAACTGCGACGAACCTCCAAACATCTTCGCAATTGGTTGTCATTCAGGATGTATGACTCCTCCTCTGCTAATGGTGAAGAGACAATTCATCGCGTAATTCCGAAACAGCTAGCCTCTGTACCAGACAAAGGCAATCCTGCTAACCGTAGGTTACGCCATCATAAAATCAGTCCACCAGTGATGTGGGTAATGACGGTAGTCTCCTTTACGAGCGTGATGGGCAACCGCTACTACAATCAGCCGAAGCTAGATGTCGGCAAAGCAGCGCCCCAAACTATCCGAGCTCCCTTCGATGCTACGGTGGAAGATGCTAAAACGACAGAGGAAAAGCGCAAAGCAGCTCGTACAGGCTCTGTGCCTGTATTGATGTTCGATCAATCCATCACGCAACAAATCGCACAGGAGTTACAGCAAACTCTGGACGATGCAGAAGCCCTGCGACAGATGAGCGGTCCTTTTCCGTTTGCAGAGACGAATGTTTTGAGCGATGCGACTCAGCGCTACCTGCGCCAAACGAAGGAAGGGGAGTGGCAGGCTGTTTTAGCCCAAGTCAATAGTTCTCCCAATGTTCAGCCCTCACAGTCAGCAACAGGTCAGTCGGATCGAACCCAGCCACATCAAGATTTGTCATTTGCTCAAGCAGTCAGCGAACTACAACGTTACCGGCAGAGTGCTTCTCCTCAAGAATTCTCAGATCTGATCGATTCAATCTCTTTGGCACGTCAGGGTTACATCCAGGCGGTGCATCAGTTGTCAGATTTGCTGGGTACTCAATCCAGCCAACCCTACGATTCTTCGATATTAGACTTATCAGATCGGGATTGGCAGGAGACACGAAGGGGTATAACAACCGCGTCGAAACGCATCCTCGCTCAGGGAATTCCTCCAGGACTGCCGCCGAATATTTTAAATGAAGCCGTCAAGCTACAAGTGAATACGCTCGTCCCTCCCGATGCCGAGCCTTTTGCCATCCAAGCGATCGCGCGCATCTTGCAGCCTAACTTAACGGAGGATAAAGAACAAACCAAACGAATGGCAGAGCAGGCAGCGCAGTCGGTTGATCCTGTGCTGGCTTCCGTACAACGGGGAGAGGTGATTGTCTATGCTGGCGAGCAGATTACCCAGGCTGATTTTGTCCTGTTGGATCATTTTGGACTGAGCCGTCGGGGAACGAATTGGCTCGGCTTAATTGGATTTGGTGGTCTCGTGACAGGCGCTGTCGGCATTTTTTGGCTAGTGGAACGGCGAGTACACCCTCGTCCGCGACGCCGCGATCGCATTTTGCTGCTGCTTTTAGCGCTCTCCACACCCATACTGACGGTTTTTTCGATTCCCTATACCGACCTACCAGCGATTGGTTTGTTAATTGGCAGCTTTTATAGTCCAGCGTTGGGAGTGACGGTTGTTAGTCTGCTAGCTGGGTTAGTTGCACCCAGTCTGGCAGTTGGTTGGGACTATCTACTCGCGGGTGCTGCTGGCGGACTCCTCGCCGCCTTACTGGCTGGACGAATGCGATCGCGTGAAGAACTAGCTCTATTGGGCGCTGGGGTTGGACTCACCCAAGGAGCTGTCTACTTAATTCTCAACCTCATACCGAGTGCCGCTGTCGGTGCCGTTTGGTACGCCGTACTCCAAGAAGCAGCTTTATACGGTTTAGCAGGTTTGTCTTGGAGTGTAGTTGCTCTGGGGATATCGCCTTACCTAGAGCGCGTGTTCGACCTAGTGACACCGATTCGTTTAGCCGAATTAGCCAATCCCAATCGCCCTCTACTCAAGCGCCTCGCCACTCAAGCCCCCGGAACGTTCCAGCATACCCTGTACGTCGCTTCTCTAGCAGAAGCCGCAGCGCGAGAACTGCATTGCAATGTCGAACTCGTGCGAGCTGGGACACTATACCATGACATTGGAAAAATGCACGACCCCTTAGGCTTTATTGAAAATCAGATGGGGGGTCCCAACAAGCACGATCAAATCAATGACCCTTGGAAAAGTGCTGAAATTATCAAAAAGCACGTCTCGGAAGGACTCGTTATGGCTCGCAAGTACCAGTTGCCAAAAGCCGTGCGCGACTTTATTCCAGAACACCAAGGAACGCTGCTGATTTCCTATTTCTATTTCCAAGCTAAACAGAAAGCTGAACAAGAAGGCTGCCCTCCCATCCGCGAAGAAGACTTTCGCTACGACGGCCCTATTCCTCAGTCCCGTGAAACGGGCGTCGTAATGCTGGCAGATGCGTGTGAAGCGGCTCTGCGAAGTCTTAAAGACGTTACACCTGAAACAGCCTTGGCGATGATCAATAAAATCCTCAAAGCTCGTTGGCAGGACAACCAATTGGCTGATTCGGGGCTGACACGCGAGGACTTGTCAATTGTTGCAGAAGTGTTTGTTAGAGTTTGGCAACAGTGCAATCACCAACGGATTGCCTACCCGAAGGCTGCACTGAATCATCAGCCATCAGCGAGTAAGAGTTGAAAAATTGTGTTAAGAAAAGTAGCTAAGTTTTAAACTTAATTGCAAAATTTCAGGGGAATGAAAAGCTAATGAAAAAGGGATGGTAGGGTGTAAAACTGTAACTTACAGTCTGAATAACCCTACTAAAGAGAGCGCAAACGATGCACAACAAAGATTCGGAGAAAGACTGGCTGGGCGCAGCTGTTACTGCTGCATTGGGGGCTGGAATCGTGACATCTTTTGCTGTCAGCCAAGGACAAAACCCTCTTGTTGCTTTGGCAATTACAGGCTTTTCTGTGCTCGTTGCCCTGTTGTGCAGTCAGTTGGGACTAATTTAAAAACTTGTCTTCTCGGCTCATCTTTAACGCGATCGCTTCTTTAAGTTTGGCTTTTTAACTAATAATCAGCTTTTCCAAGAACTCCAATTTGAGAAAACTCAAGTAGGGGCAATCCCCCGTGGTTGCCCCTACCATTAATCAATCAGCGCTCTATGATTGCCAGCATATTTACACTAATCAGCCTTAATCACAAGCTTCCAGATTGAGGTCTCCTACCGCAGGAAACCCGTTCGATATCCAACCGTCCATGGGTGCTGCCAGTCTAGCCCATTCGCGCCCTTGGGCGTCTTGTCTAAACTCCGGAGGATTGGATAGGGTTACCCGTTGGCTATAGAATACGCCACCCATTCTGAGGGAGTTGCTCTCCGGTCGTTCACGAATCGCTAAACCTTCCATTCCCCGATACGTCACTTGGCGACAGAGGTTTAACGGTCGAGTCGGTGCCTCTCCTCTAGAGCAGCGTGTCAAGTCCCTTGTCTCCACGAATCCCCTCACAGGCGAACTGATAGCAATCCAGCCCTCTCTGCCACTTACCTCAGCTAGCGAAACTCGTTCGTTGGCTTCCAATGCTCGAATGGGATTTGCCGTGGAACGCTCTCGGTAGACGAAGATTGATTTGGCGGATACACGGCATTGTCCGGCGAGTCCTTGTGCAACTTGGGAGTTGTGGCTTGTCTGAGATAGAGTTAGTTGCGATCGCACAGTCGCGTTAGTGGAAGTTGCACTGGCAACAACTGTAGCAGTAGCCTTCAGCGCCCCCGTAGTACCTAACACGCAAGCGAAGATAGCGACAGGCTTGGTGCAAAAGTTCATCGGTTTCATAAGGTACACTCCTCACTTTGTCAGTCCTAGTCACATAGCAGACCTAACAAAGATTATCGGAAATAGGTGGATACGGTCGGGCATTATCTTAAAAGATTTCATCCTTTAGAAGGACTGCTCCCTCAAGATTTCACACTCCAATGCGACCGATTGGCTTCAAACAATCAGTCATGTTCAACCATTCAAAATGCAAAGTATGGTCGCTAAATAGTGGTCAGTAGCCTAATTGCTTAGTACATGAAAAGTCTCTTGTTCTAAGCAATTTCGTAAAATTTAACTGAGTAAAGCAATAGCGATATAAGAAACGCCAGTATTGGTTACATCAGTTTTAAAATCTAATAATATTTCAGTTTTTCTTGATAGAATATCTTTTTTAAATACTAAAAATTATATGGAAAGTCTTGCCTATCTTCACCTTGCCTTAGCTTATGAAGCACCAACAGATACCGCTACTAATATTTCCTCTCTAGAGAATTTAAAGTTTTTTGAGTGGGTCAAACGACAAAAACTTGCTAGCCAAGTTCGACTCTATTTACTGTCGCTGATTGTTATTCTGGGCATTCTAGGAATAGCAGGCGAAACTCTAGCACAAAGCCTGAAGCGAGGCGATCGGGGTTCGCAAGTAACAGAACTTCAAGATCGCTTACGAGACCTAGGATATTTCTATCAATCTTCTACTGGTGTGTTTGGTACACAGACTCAGGATGCAGTCATTAGATTTCAAAGAGCCTCTGGGCTAAACCCTGATGGCGTTGTGGGAACGGACACCCAATCCGCATTATTTGGAACAGGAAGTATTGGAACAGGACGACAATATCAGTACCAACAACCTTATGACTTGCCTCCTCCTCCATCTTTTCCATATGCCTCACCTAACGATGAGGGGGAGACGTTTAGTACTGTAACCCGTACAACAGACTTTGTCCTGCAACTAGGCGATCGCGGTTCTGAAGTTAGAGGACTTCAAGAAAAGTTGCGAAGAGAAGGGTTCGACCCTGGCTCAATCGATGGAATATTTGGTCGGCAAACTCAAATAGCCGTCAGGCGCTTTCAACGAGCTAATGGTTTATATCCTGATGGCATTGCTGGTCGAGAAACGTTGGCAGCTTTGGGAATTCGTCCCGAAAAGAATCGCTATGTAGTCGTAGTACCAGGAAATCAAGAAACATTGAGCAAAGTACAAGATGTGCTAGGTTTTGAACGCGTCAGCCTAGGGAAATCGAGATTAGGGAATTATGTGAATGCGGGCTCGTTTCCCAGTCGCACTCTGGCTGAAAGCCGATCGTATCTGCTGCGATCGCGCGGCTTGGATGCACGAGTAGTCCATCGATAGAAGCGGTGTTCAGCTCTTTAATAATAAGATCGCCAAGCTAAACTAAGGAACATCTCATCTGAAGTGATACACCCGAAAACCTATGGAAACCCTCGCTTATCTTCACCTCGCGTTAGCTAACGAGGAACCAGCAGACACCGAGCTAAATTGGGAGAATCTGAAATTTTTGGATTGGCTCGATCGCCATCATCTTTCAACAACTGCTGCCATTTCCTTGCTTTCGCTAACGGTTGCACTCGGTATTGTAGGAAGGCCAACTCAGGCATCGGCATTAGTTAAACAAGGCGATCGCGGCTCGGAGGTTACTGCCCTGCAAGAGCGCTTGAAAGAGTTGGGCTATTTTCAAGCTAATGTCACTGGCTTTTTCGGGCCCTTAACCAAGGATGCCGTCACTCGCTTCCAGCAAGCCATGGGACTTTTGCCGGATGGTGTTGCGGGAAATAGTACTCAGACATCCTTAAATAACCGACGAGTTCAATCGAGATCGCTACCCGTGAGTACCAGGGATGCATCTCAACGGCTTTGGCGAGTAGGCGATCGCGGCGAACAAGTTACCCTGATTCAGGAAAGCTTGGCAGTATCAGGCTTCGCGGCTGGTACCAATGGCATCTTTGACTCGGAAACTCAAGAGGCTGTTCGACAATTTCAGCAAGCAAGAGGACTTGCGGTGGATGGCATTGTCGGTTCCCAAACTATGGCAGCATTGCCAGCCGTTGGCGGGGAAAATTCGACACCCGTCCGAGCCAATAGTGCCAATCGATATAATGTCCAAGCACTGCAACGGCGTCTGCGAGAGCAAGGATTCTATCGCGGTCCAATTGATGGAGTCTGGGGTTCGCAAACTCAAGCCGCACTTGAAGCTGCTCAGCGTGCCTATAGCGTTAGTACAACCGATTTAGCGAACGGAGGTTATTAAGGAATCGCGATCGCTAAGCGAGAGTAATCTCCAAAAAAAATAACCGGCTTTTCTGCCGGTTGCTTGTTTTGAGAGGTTAGTCGAGCACCGAAGCTTCAGCCGCTAATTAGCTCAAGGCTTCCAGATAATCTCTTACGCGGTTGCGCCGCTTAGGCTGCCGCAATTTTTGTAGCGCTTTCGCTTCAATTTGACGCACTCGTTCGCGAGACAGTTCTAGAGCACGACCAATTTCGGCTAATGAATAAGGATGTCCATCTCCTAAGCCGAACCGCATCCGGATCACATCTCGTTCGCGACTGGTGAGATCGGCTAAAAGTTGCTGTAGATCTCGTTGTAGCGCTTCTCGCATCAAGACTTCTTCGGGAGAAGTTTCCTCAGTTTCGAGCAAGTCTCCCAATTCTGTGTCCTTTTCCTTACCGACTTTAATTTCTAAGGAAACAGAGCGAGGTACTCGCAGTAGGACTTCCCGCACTTGCTCTGGAGTCATTTCTAACTCTTTAGCAATGTCGTCCATATTGGCGGTACGACCGACTTCTTGAGAAATTTTGCGCTGAGCCTTTTTGATCTTGTTGAGCTTTTCGGTAATGTGAACGGGTAAGCGGATGGTACGGCTTTGAGTTGCGATCGCGCGGGTGATACCCTGGCGAATCCACCAATAAGCATAAGTACTGAATCGGTACCCTTTTGTTGGGTCAAACTTCTCGACAGCCCGCTCCAATCCAAGAGTGCCTTCCTGAATGAGATCGAGGAGTTCCAAGCCGCGATTTTGGTACTTCTTCGCGACGGACACAACCAATCGCAGGTTGGCCTTGATCATGTGCTCCTTGGCTCGGTTCCCCTGAGCTTGAATCTGTTCTAGCTCTTTGACCGAGAGACGGCATAACTCAGCCCAACGATGCTTTCCAGCTAACAAGCTCGGCTTCAGCTCAGATACTTCGACCCCAGCAGTAGCAGCCCACCGTTCCCAAGAGGGACGATGACCCAACTGAGAGGCAAGGCGATCGTGAGTTTCGATCAGTTTGACGAATCGCGCAATGATGTCATCGCCTTGTGCGGCAAACTCAGTCCTCAAATCCAACAGTCGCATATAGCGCTGAACTTTTTGGGCTTCTGAGACTTCCTCATCTCGCCGGAGTAGACGAACCCGACCGATTTCCTGAAGGTATAACCGAACAAGGTCAGTAGTGCGGCGGTTAGCAGTTTTGGAGAAATTGGCAGCATCTGTACCCTCAATCTCCACGTCAACCAAATCATCTACCGGTGTTTCCGTTTCCACATCTTCGCTTGTACCGTTGAACTCAAAGCTATCGGTAAGCAGCTCGTGGTCGAATTCTGTGTCGGCATAGAAAGGAGTGGCTGGCATAATAATCTCTTAATTAGGACCGGTGACGACACACTGATGAGGAGTGCGTCACATCTTATTACTAGAGTTCCCACCCTTGATGACCGGAGAACAGCGCTTATCTTTTGTTTACGACAAGGTCATCAGCTCAAATATGCAATCCTTGCCGTATCTAGTGCTGATGCGTCGCTTCAGTTCCAACCGCCAAAAAAATAATTGGCACTAGGCCGAAAAAGTATGTTTGGTAGGATAACTGGCTTCTGCTCTTTCATCTAGTATAAGCGGCTCACTATTGGGGAATAGTGACCTTGGTCAAAGGCTATATTAATCTTCATCACCACTCTGGTAGATTCCTGAAAGATTGGCTAAATTTAAGAGAAAAATTTCGTCTAAAAGTTCCCTAAACGCGAAAAAGCTCCACATTGACGATGGGAGCCCAATTGCTTCAAGCCGCTCTATGACCCTGAGATCGACATCTAGCACACGTTAAAACCAGTTGAGTGAGTCTTTCGTTTCTAGTCAAGCTTCAATGCGTTGACTGGCACATCATCCCAAGAACTCACGGTTCTCAAACGAGCAATCCAACCGGCTGACTTTTGCACTTCGGTCAAATTCTGCTCGAAAGACTCGTGGCAATCCTTGGCTTGTTCCTCGTTACAACAAGCAATACAAGAATAAATCAGTCCCGATGGATCGACTTGTTCGTTTACCCAAATAGTCATAGCGTTTTTCTTAACCTAAAATATGTCGAGCGAGATTTGAGTACATATACTTATTTTCTCGACCGACGCGTATTCGTAGCAACATTTGAAACAGAAGTTCACTGTTCAACAGTGTTCAGCGAACAGTGACCAGTTGGTCAGGAGTGTACTTGGGCGTAAGAGTGATAGTCCTCCACACGAGAGCTTGTGGTAGGTTGCATTGTAGAATTTAATCTCATCTGGAGAGCGCAGCAGACCGACAACTCGGTCACGGCTGGAACAACGTTGGTTTCGCTCGTAAGAATTGTAAATTATTGTAATATCTAAGGTGGAACGCTCACTTGAGACAAACTAAGAAAGGGAATCTATGACTCTAAAAGTTGGTATGGATGCCCCGGCATTTACTGCCAAAGACAGCGATGGCAACACCGTATCGCTATCTGATTTTGCGGGTAAAACTGTTGTTTTGTATTTTTATCCCAAAGACGACACTCCAGGTTGCACGAAACAAGCACAAAGCTTCCGAGATAACTACACTGAATATCAAGGTAAAGAGATGGTTGTTCTCGGTGTCAGCACTGATGATGAGGCATCCCACAAACTATTTAAGGAAAAGTATGGTTTGCCTTTTCAGTTGCTAGCCGATCCGGATGGGACAATCACCAAAGCCTACGACGTGGATGGGGGCGGTTATGCCAAGCGCGTCACCTACATTATTGATGGCAGTGGCAAAATCACCCACGTTGACGAGAGCGTCAAAACGGCTACCCATGCTCAAGATATTCTAGCTGTAGTGAGCTAATTCAGCCCAAACTAAGACGCTAACGAGCATGCACAAGAGGGGTACAACATTAGGCTGTACCCCCGCAAATTTTTGGGCTTTAATGTTGGCAATCTAGTTCGCCGTTTGAGGTGTTGTGACGGTATCGGCTGAAGGCGCTTGCTGGGGATTCGATTGTTGCTGATTCAATCGTTTTAATTGCTCGCGCCGGTATGCATCTGCCGCAGATTGTATTTCTTGCCCGTTTTTGGTGGAGAACTCATCGAAGGTAATCGAGCCTCCGGTTTGAGCTCTATGAATCAGATCGAAGACGCTGAAGCCACTGTCACCAATACTACCTCCCAGAGAGTCTCGCTCATTTTGTGCCGGTGCAAAGTCCTGTAGGGGGTTAACAGTTCCTTCGGCTTGAGCCAAGGCTGATTGAGGCAGTACGCTAGATGCGATCGCGATCGCAGCACCGCAAACACCGACGCTCAGAGTAATGCGAGCGAGCAGTGATGGGGCAAATTTGGGAACCGACTGGGTGCTTATCTTCATAGTAGTTTTGGGAAAATAGGCTAACTCAATCATTACACCTAAGCAAAGCGACGGCGCAACAGAGGTGCAATCGCCAATAATGCCACAATATCAAATCCCAGTAATACCAGCAGCGCACCACCGAAGCTAATGGATGCCCAAGGTGTTTCCATCACCACACTACCCAGCGACCAAGCGGTGTGAGTATACAGATAGCGAATTGGCTCGATCGCGTAGCTAAGAGGATTGAGGCTGGCCACAACCTGTAACCATTTCGGCATGAAGGAAAGAGGGGCTAGTGCCGTGCTAGCAAATAGTAGAGGTAAGTTGGTTACAAAAATCACAGCAATCAGCTCAATATGACCGGGTAGGGCAAACGCTAAACCCAGACTCAACGCCGTCACTCCGACCACTAACAAGAATACAATCAACGCGATCGTACTTAACCCGAGCGGGTTCGGGAAACCCGCTCCTAAAAAGGCACTGACGGCAATAATGGCAACAGCTTGAACCAAGCTAAGGGCAATAATGTAAATCGCTGAAGCGGCAACAATTGAGAAGCGAGAGGCGAGAGGTGCCACCAGTAAGCGGTTCAAGAACCCAAATTCGCGATCGAACATGACGGGTAACCCCGCATTTAAGGCTCCAGCAAAGGCGGTAAAGACAATGACACCCGCCCCAAGAAATTGTCCATAGGAGAGTCCCTCACCAAATAGTCCTTTTGGAGCATTTTGAAATAATGCTCCAAACAGAACTAGCCACATAATCGGTTGAATAACTCCAGCAATCAACGTAGAAGGACGCCGTTGTAACTGAATGAACAGGCGCTTAGTCAGAGCCAGAGTTTCTTGGACAAATTCACCAAAACCAGGATTATCATTAACTTGAATTTGACTGGCGGGTTCTGGTTGCCAGCTAATATCCGATTTAGAGGGAGTAACAGTTTGACTCATAGCGCTTCTCATGCATAGTTTAAAAAATGATGAATTATAAATTATGAATGAGGAAAAATCTAACTGCTAAATTTCATAATTCATCATTCACAATTCATAATCGATCTATCGCATACTTTGCTTGCGTTCTGCCTTGGGATCGCGAACTCCAGCGGCCGCCAGTTCTGCATCCAGGAGGGTTTGACCTGTAGCCGCGAGATAAACATCATCTAAACTCGGTCGAGATTGAGCAATACCGAATGTCGGTAAACCCGCGTCCTTTAACGTTTGCTGAATGGCACTCAAGGCATCGCTTTGAGGTTTCACAACTAAGTTGAGAGAGTTACCCTGAGCGCTATTAATCAGCGCTTCTTGGACAAAGGGTAGAGCTTGAAGCATATCTTTCGCTTTCTCCGCTTCCTCAAGGGGAGAGAATTCACGAATGCGAAGCGTAATGCGATCGCCTCCTACTCGATCTTTTAATTCTGATGGCGTCCCCTCAGCAATTACTAACCCTTTATCAATAATGGCTACCCGATCGGCCAAAGCATCAATTTCTTCTAAGTAGTGACTGGTAATCACTACTGTGGTTCCTGCCTCGCGCAGTTGCCGCAGAAAATTCCAGACTACAACCCGACTTTCGATATCCAGTCCGACTGTGGGTTCATCGAGTACCAATACATCCGGTTGATGCAGTAATCCGGCTGCCAAGTCCAGACGCTTTCGCAAACCTCCAGAATACGTGCCAGTCTTTTTATCTGCATAGTCTTGTAGCCCTAGAAATGCGATCGTTTTATTGACTCGTTCCTTGGCAACAGCGTTAGGAATGTGATAAAGCGATGCTTGTAGCTGCAAGAGTTCTCGACCCGTCAGCACCTTATCCAAGGCTACTTCCTGAGCTACATAGCCCAACCGTCGTCGTGCAGCCCTAGGGTTGTCAATAACAGAGATGCCAGAAACTTCAATCTTTCCTGCATCTGGAGCAGCTAAGGTACATAGGCAGCGAATGGTGGTCGTTTTACCTGCACCATTGGGACCCAGTAATCCAAAAATTTCACCAGGTTGCACCTGAAAGGAGATGTCCTTAACGGCTTCGACATTACCGTAGCGCTTTTTGAGGTTTTGGATTAAAACAGCGGCAGCCATAACTATTCCTATCCCTGGATAGGCTACACAATTCTACACAGTCTTTCTTCATTTATTCTAAAGGGTTAGCTACCTCGCCATGCTGGTAGGGATAACCGTGCCAGTCGCCGAGTTGGAGATGGCATCTTATGAGTTTAATCCCCACTCCTAACCGGGTCACTGGTTACTCGTCACTGGTAGAAGCCTAGCGCCAAGCATGAAAGACCATTCTTTTTTTGAACAAACGACCCGTGAAGGGACTCTTAAAGACTTTAATCTCTCGGAATCCCACCGTCTCTAGCATCGCCTTCACCATCAAGGGATTAGGGCCGCACCAGTTTGTGGGGTCGTTATTCAGTTCCGTTCCCGGATAAAATGCCATTGCTGGTCGTCTACAGGTCAACAAATCGACGTGAGTTTCTAGAATTAATTGCTTACCAGTCACGCTAGCAACGCGTTCGAGAGCTAGTAGCGGGTGGCGCAGGTGGTAAAGTACGCCTAAGAAGAGAACGAGATCGAAAACTCCAACATTGTCTGGTGAAAGCTCAAGCACATCGATTGCTTTATCCTCAACTTGGGAATTGAGAGCTTTTCTTGCCAGCTCAAATCCCGCTTTCGTCCCCCATCCTTCACCGCTCCAACTGTAAGAATCTGTTGCGAGAACGCGACTAGCACCGTGGTGTTCGGCTTCAAAGGAATAAAAACCATCCCAAGCACCTATATCTAGGACGGTCATTCCTGCCAGATTTTTAGGCAAAATTTTCTTACCTTTCTTGGGATCACACAAGCCAGGGGTTAGGACTCCATTCCCCAGATCGATAGTATGAAACCATTTGATTTTCGCGACTTCTCGTTTTAACTCCTCTACATTCGTAAAGAGTTGGGGAGGGGGTTCAGGGGCTGTTGCTTTTTCTCGCGATCGCGTTACAGTTTCTAAGAGCTGTTCCAGTTCTGACAGAGAAACAACCTTACTTTGTGTTTGGAGAGGTGAGATTTCCGATGCCGTTGCCAGTTCCTGCACTTTATCCCGGAGATTGACAAACTCCTGATAGTATGCAGTGATTTTTTCAACCAGGCTTTCGGATGGACAAACGCCGATGTTTTGGAGTGCTTCAGCTGCCATAGATAGCTCTCGACTCACTTCAGACACTCGTTGTTTGAGAGCGGACAGTTGTTGCTGCAAGTCTTGATAATTCTGTTCCATGTGCAATGCGATAGACCGAGAGTACTCCCCTAGGGCGTGTTTTCATACGCAGTCGCGTTCAAACATAGTAGTTGAGACAGACGCACAGACGCGGGGACGCGGAGAAAAAAATGTGCTAGGTATGAATGCAACTTGGTATCAAACTCGTTATATCCTGAAAAAGATGCGATCGCTCTTCTGGTGTGTTGATGAATCGAGTAGTTTGAAAACACGCCCTAGCCCCCCAAAGCAAGGGGGGAACCGGAATTTTAATTTATCTCCTGGTCAAACAAGAGTGACTATCAATCGCCTAACCCGCCTAACTGCTGTTGTGGCGAACAAGGTTGACCGGAAATGTTCCGAATTAGGGTTTTAAGTTCCTCAGAAGGCGTTTGTACGCTGTAGGCTTCTTGCAAGGCATCTGACCAAAGCTTGCGCTGGGCAAAGAAGTTGGCTCGTTGTAGAGCAGCGTCTTCTGGTGTGGCACGTTTGGCTTTGAGTTCCTCATCGAGTTTTTTCAGCTCGGCTTTAATGCGATCGCGCTGTGGCGCATCCATAACTTTAAAGGACAGTTCGCCAATTGGGTCTTTGTTGAGTCCCAAGACAACCCACTGATAGGTGCGGCCGGGTTGCAGGGGTTCCGTCCCACCATACAGGATACGGCGAGTTCTAGGGGAAAGGTCCTGACTACTCCATAAGGGCTTGTTACTACTGGGCAAACGAACCTGAACTTGTTCTACGAGTGTCCGTCCCCGCCAGACAAATAAGGGGCGATCGCTCCAAACGGTCGTGTTTGATGCTACAGCCAACGGTGCGATCGCGCAAATACCGCCGCGCGTACCACCCCCTCCAGGGTTTCCAGGGGGCGGATTATCCTGTTGATTAAAAAATCCTCGAAAGATAGCCGTCCAACTGCGCGTGCCACCTCCTCCAGGATTTCCTGGCGCTGTATTGTCTTTTTGGTTAAATAACTTTTGCACAATAGTTGCCCAAGAGCCAACCGAGCTTGTTTGCGCTCTCGTCTTTTGCATTGAGCCAATTTGCAAACCAGAAATTAGGAGTGTGGTAGCAACTATGGTAGATACTACCCGGCTGAATTTAGGCATGAAATTTTCTCTCCAATAAGGCTAAGAGGCTATACGTCCAAAATGTCGCAATCGGTAGCGATAAAGGGAGGAGTACCGCTGCTGTGACGTAAAGCTGTAAGCTAACGAATCCGTACATTACTGTGGTACCAATCAGTAATACAAACCATTTACCCCCTTGGGACGGTAAGAGGAAAACAAGAAGTCGCTTGTTCCCCTTCTCTTGCCTTACCTGTTCTAGGGCGAGTGCCACCCCTTTGCCAAATAAGGCCGCGATTCCAATCAGCCATAGATCGGGAATCGGCACAACAAGGCGCTGGTTCAAGAAATGGTGAATCATATAGGCATGGATTTCACCGCCTGGAAAAACCTGACGCGGATCGGTAGGATGTTCTCGATCGCGCCAGTAGCGCACGGCAGCGGGTAAGGGAAAATTGTCATCTCCATCTTGGGATATGCCCGCCTCGCTGTAGCCTCCAGCCGCAATGAGGGCCACTTGCGAGCGCTCGCGATCGAGTTTGACTGAATCAGGTTCTGCTAGGAGTCGCCAAGCTGGGAGGCGCTCGTAAACTCGATCCGGGGGAATCGAGAAATCGATAATTGGGTGCAGCCAGCGTTGACCCCAAGGATAAAAAAAGTTAGTCAGCGGTTGCAACCGAGCAACTGGGGAAAACAGCTCTCGATAGTCATGCTCTGTCTTCTGCGTGATGTAGGCTTTTACTTGAGAGAACCAATCGATTGAAGAGTGTAATTGAGGTTGCGGGGGTTCGCCCGGTTGCTGAAGGTTCAACCAATAGGCAGATGCTAGGAGGTAGGGGAAGGGTAAGCTGCAAGGGTTCGAGTCATTCCTTGGTGCCAGTGTTAGATTGGTGACTCGATTGCGATCGTGAACTAGAATATCGCCTTGTAGGCTCCAGTTAGGATTGGCAAGTTCGGGCAGGGGTTCGTACCAACCCCCATCTTGATTATTCCGCTGGGTGGCAAACACGAACCAGGTTTGGTTCTGTTGTACAGAGGAATGCAGCGACTGAGCGAGTTTGCGATCGTTTTCTTCTTGATGCCGATCCATCAAAACGTCGATGCCGATCGCTTTAGCCTTCATCGCCGTCAGCTTGTTAATTAAATCGGCTAAATAGCTACGGTTGAGTGGCTTGGGGTCAGAAATTTTGGCTTTTTTGATCGATGCTTCATCGATTTCCACCAGCAAAACAGGCGGTCGCTGAAGGGCTGGAACTTGGTTGGTAAGTTGGCGATAAACGGCTTGGGTTAAAACTCGTTGCTCTAGCAAAAAACCTTGGACGGAAAGTTGCCAGCTAGCGCAAACCAACGCTGTTAATGCGATCGCTTCCTTTTTTGTTGGTAACCAGGGCGCGATCGGATCTAAGATGCCAGTCGGTTTGAGGCGAAACTGGCCCGAAGCTGGATGTCGAAACAGAGAAGGAGTCAGGGATGCACTGGGGTAAGTTAGATGCTTTTCTAACTTGAGATACTGACAAGCCGCCAGCATTGACTCGTGGACATCTTTGTACTGAGCCAAATTCTGGACAAAGTGCAGGAAAAACTCTTCAGCCACGCGATTGTGAATGGGTTCTCGCATGACTGCCACTTGACTCAACCCAATGTCGATCAAAGTATTGGCGATACTCAAGCCCTTGCAGGAGTTGAACAGAGCAAACTGCAATCCACGTTCTTTGGCAATCTTCAGGGGCTGGATGATTTCATTGAGGAACAAGGAAACGCCAGGGGCAATCCCCAATTGTCCTCCAGCCAGACAGGCTTCATTACTGTGACCGGCAAAAAATAGGATATCCCAGCCTCGTGCGTCTGATATCGCGTTAACAATTTCGGTTTTTAACGCTTCAATATCTTTTCCAGGCTGCCAACCCACAAATGTAATTTCTGGGGAAAGCGATCGCAAGGCTTCGCGTTCTGACTGAAAGTTCAAACCCGTGTCGTCGCCCAAAATTGCTAAAATTCGCGCCCGACGACAGCGACGCTGAGGAGGCATGGGAGGTTCAACAATATTGACAGGCATGCGAACAAAGCGAATCTTGCCAGGAGTCGCCAATCCCGTGCCAATTTCCCAGGCTTCCCACGGCAACCGCTCCAGTTCCAAAGGATGACAAGCGAGAAAAACCTCTACCATTGGCGAACTGCTGCGCTTGCCTTCTCGAACAGCCTCCTTCTCTAAATCCACAGCCGCTTGCACAATCCGAGAGTGAATGTCATACAACTCACGCTGGCGCAACCACTGATGAAATTCATAGAGTAGCTTGGCTTCTGCCTGTACCAATTTGGCGTGCCAATCTACTGGCGGGGGGCAAATGTCACCTGTTGCCGCCACTCGCCCTCGTAAGGCTGTCCTATCCGGTAAGGCTGTCTTATAAAAGGTGAGATAAACAGAATTCCACTCTTCGTACAGAGCAATTAACGCCTCGGGATAGGAAAGCGTCGCGCTCAATTGCTGCCCTTGTCCCCACGACAACTCAAACAGACAAGCTTGTCCGACTTGCTGAACTTTTAGGTGGAAAACCGTAGTTGTTTGGGTCATAGCTGTTTTGAGGGAAGCGATCGCATCCAGTCTGTTGATATCGGGGTGATTCTCAACCCTCACCCTTTTTACTTCTTTGGGAGGATGTTGAAAAACGAGTGAGTAACATATCTAATGATGACTAAAAACCTAGAGAGTGTGGGAGGAGGGGCGCGTCAGCATAGTAGGAAATAGTGGTCAATCCGATTAGCCTTCAACGGGCTGTGCCAACGCTCGCAATCTGTAGAATTCTCCAGCTAAGGGGAAAGTAGATTGTCCGCTTTTATATATCTATATCTATCTCTCATGCTCCAAGCACTTATGCAAAAGTTTTAGCAATTTCTATCTGAAGAGCCACGCTGCTAGGGGCAATTCGCATTGAGTCGCGAACTGGATGCGATCGCGGATATTTTTATTACACCAGAAGGAGAATCGAGTCAACCTCAAGGTGAGGTGGCTCTAAACCTCAAATTCAGGTGACGATCTAGGTAACGGGGAAGCTACACCTTCTAATTCCTGCATTGACTTGAAGCCCATGACAACCCTTAACGCTAAAAATCTCACTCTCAGTCAAGTTCATCAGCTACTTAGACTCAATAAACTCCCTCATGGCTCATTCACATCTTTACTATCTTTAGAGCCTCTAACCGAGTTTGAACAGCAGGAACTTGCACAAATCCGAGATGACTTTGAGAAATACTTGATTGAAGGCAAAGTTTTAGAAGGGCAAATCAAGTTACTGGTGATTGGTCCCTTACTCCGATTAGCTGGATTCTATCGCTCCCCGATCAAAATCAGCTTGGAACTTGACATCGCCAGCATCGTTATTGAGGATGAAGACAAAACTATTACTGGTCGGTTTGATATCTTATCCATTAACAAGGAGCAACCAACAGCAACTGATGTCGCATTTTGGGTCTTGGTTATTGAAGCGAAAAACAGTGCAGTTAATTCCTTGGAAGGTTTGCCACAATTACTCACCTATGCTTATCAAAGCCTGGAGCGTCAAAAATCAGTGTGGGGACTAACAACAAACGGTATGCAATATCAGTTTGTTTTACTTCGACAGGGAAATTCTCCAAGTTATCAACAGATGCCGCTTTTGAACTTGATGGATTCTGAAAGTGCAATTCACTTATTACAAGTGCTAAAAGCTATCTGTAAACTCCAAAACCTTGTTTCACAAAGATAATAAATCTCTATTGAGTTATAGCTCTTCCCACCTCATGGGGTAAAATCCGGGAACGGGACAAGCTCTAAATTAGTCTAAATGTTGGTTCGCATGCTTGGAGAAATGCTTTAAAAACAAGATGGCACAACATTCGTTTTGGACGTATTTTAGTAGCTTGTGTTTAGTCTTCCTCGCGATCGCTAGTACTAACGCTCAGCAAAAACCCTCTACCTATCCTCCTGACGTTGTCAGAAGCTACATTACGAGTTGCACAGCTGGTCGAGGTCCGGCAGTACAGGCTATTTGTGCCTGTACGATCAGAAAAATCCAGACCAAGTATAGCCTTGAAGCTTTCAAAAAAATCAACAACGACATCGCTGCTGGTCGGCCAATACCACGCGACATCCTGGAAATGCTTCAGTCGTGTCAAGTCAATCCCAATTCTCAACTCAGGAGTAATGGCTACATCTCAATGAAAGCAAAAATACCAGATGCGATCGCTAGCCACTGATTCTCCTGATTGCCAAGAATGATAATCACCCCGAAACTAAGCTGAGCATTTGTGCCAAAAGCATCATCTGGAAAACTTAAACAGCTAGTAAATCATAGAAATCGTTTGGGTAATTACAGATGTAGGCTATGCCAACAACATACCCTCCGAGTATTTTAGTTAGCTTTATCACATCGTCTTATTGCTCGGTGTAAACGTCTAGTTCACCCTCCATTTGAGTTACTTCCCACCGTGTTTGTATACCCTCTCGCCAAAAACGCAATCCCACTTTTACATCTCCAACACCCAAATTCTGTAGTTCTAAATCGGACAACCAATCAGGTAGCGAGGGTTGTACCTTTAACCGTCGATGGGATGCATCGGCATCTAAGCCAAGGATAGTGCGGATAAGTAAGAAAATTGAGCCAGCCGCCCATGCCTGAGGAATATTAGCCTCGGTGTAAGGTACCGGAAAGTTGTTATCAGAGGTGCGTTCAATGCCGCCAAAGAGTTCTGGCATCCGTCCCGCTTCAAAGTAACTGGCTGCGGCAAAGATTCCTTCTGCAATGCGGTTAGCTTCTTGGTGATAACCGCAGCGCTTCAGTCCTGCGGCAATTGAAGAATTATCATGAGGCCAAATGCTACCTCGTTGATAACTAATTGGGTTATAGGCTGGGTTTTGAGATGAGAGAGTTCGCACACCCCAGCCACACCATAAATCGGGTTGAAATAGTCGTTCAACAAGCTTATCGGCTCGTTCTTTCGGTACAATGCCAGACCATAAAAGATGACCGGGATTTGAAGTAATGGATTTAATTTGTTGCTTTTTGTTGTCTAAGCCGAGACAGTAAAAGCCTTCATCCTCCATCCAAAAGCGATCGTTAAACCGTTGATACAAATCATCGGCTTTCTGGCGCAAAGATTTCGCTCGATTTTTTTCTCCCCACATCTCATAGAGATTGGCGGCACGCAACCACGCATCGTAAACATAACCCTGCACTTCACACAGCGCAATGGGTGGCTCGACTAAACTACCATCGGGGTAAACCATTGAGTCGCCCGAATCTTTCCAACCTTGGTTACGCAAGCCATTCTTAGAACGGGTGACATATTCCACAAACCCGTCGTTATCAAAGTCGCCGTATTGCTCGATCCAAGTTAATGCCTTCTCAAAGGAGGTACGGCACTCATCAAGCATAGTGCGATCGCCATTCCAGCAATAGGCTTCAGCTAGGGTAATAATCCAGAGAATAGTCGTATCTACCGTTCCGTAATATGGCGTATAGGGCAATTTATGCAGTTGGGTTAGCTCATCACACCGCAGTTCGTGCGGCATTTTCCCCGGTTGGGCATCGCGCCAGTCGTCTACTTGGGTTGCTTGTAACTGAGCTAATCTTAAAAGTGTGCCACGAGCAAACTCGTGGTAAACCGCCATTGTTTGTAAACTAACCGTAACCGAGTCCCGCCCGAAGACGGCAACGAACCAGGGAATACCTGCTGCTGGCATCCAGAAGTCGTGTCCGTTGTCCTTTACCTTAATCCGCAACGCCCCCATGTCTGTGAGTGCCTGCTGATAGTACCCTGCAATATCTGCATTGGAGGAGCACAACTTAGTCGCACTGTTGAGGAATTCATCCCTCACTTTTCCGGCTTCTGTGTCATGAGGGACAGTACAGGTATGTTGGGGTTTGAGGACATCCTCGCCTGCTATAGCTGTAAAGTTGATGCAGGTGTGCCACGTCTTACCCGGATCGAGAACAACATCAAAAAACAAACGACCATTGGCATAGCGTGGTTTTGAACTGGAATTAACAGGCTCGGTAATTAAACTTCTATAAAACGAGCCGTTACGATACTCGGTGGTTAGTGCACTATCTTTCCATGTTGTTTGTGTCTCGCCGCGAGTCAGAATTTGCTGTGACTTGACCTCAAAGATATCAGCAAAGTCCGAGCGGATAGCCAGCATGAGTTGAAGTTCAACGGGTTTGGAATGGTAGTTTGTGATATCGATATCCTCATGCATCCCCTCAGCAATGTCACGCCGGATACTTGCAATCAAACAACCTTGAGGCAACGTTCCGTTTACTGTAGGAAAAGCTGGATTGGTAAATTGGTAGAGCGCACTGTGATGGGTAAGGTTGCTAGAGGCTAACCGCAGGAGTCGGTAGCGATTGAGAGAAATTTCGTAGTAAGAAATCAGGCGCGTATCTTGTACGAAAAAACCCTGCGCTAAGTTGTCATCGATTAATCCATTAGTATCGGTGACGAGAAACGTGGAGCCATCGTTAATCGTAATCTGTCCAGAATTAACGGAAACTTTTGTTGGCATACTCTATTTCTCAGAAGTTCATAACAGGGCGGTATTTGTTAGCTGTTTAGCAAGGTTTAATCATTGTTAGTTCTGTCAGTTTTATGCATTACATTACGTCTGAAATCAAACCCGAACCCCATTCAAGCTATACAGCGAAATGGTTTGTGCCTGAAAAAGAGCGGGCTACAATACAATATACTTACGTCAATACCTGCTTTGCTCAAGTAGTAAGAGTTATTTAGCTCTTGTTGAGTTCACTTTATTAAGTTGACGGTGTAATTGCTTCTTTCTAATGGAATAAGGATAATTACTTCTACAGGAGATAGCTAAATTTCATGCCGTTTTCATTTTTTTAAGAAAATGGGAGAAGGGGAGCAAAATTTGAAAGTCCCTCTTCCCATAGGAGAGGGATTTGAGAGGGATTTAGGGTGAGGGCTGACAAAGATGACATGCTCCCGTAGTAATACCCATCTGGCAAGCGGCAACCGATATAGGATTGGTCGAGCAGAGCTACCTATTAGGATTTACTTGGAAGTGAGCGACTTGGCTGTGTTGAGTCTTCGTCATTTTCTTTAACTGAAGTCTCAGTAATAACAATTTTAGAGGCTGTGGTTTGGTTGCGATCGCTCTCCTCTTTGAGCAGAGATTCTAACGTCGTCATACGTCCTGCAAGACTCTCTACATTATTTGTCAGCTTTTGAACTAATTCCAAGGTTAATTCTGATGGATTATCTATTGGGCTACCACCAATCGTATTTTCTGTTTTCCGAATAATGTCTGTTGCTAGTCTCTCGCTAAAGCCAACAATAAAAGCAACTGCACAAAAGAAAAAATCTCTTGTTCTGTTATTGCCATCTGCGATGGATTGCACGGTGATAATTCCCGAGTTAATCAGAGCGAAAAATAACAGTCCGAAAGAGGAACCAATGATCGGCTTAAATGCTCCCGTGAAAATTGGTAAAAGCGGGTCTGCATATTGAGGAAGTTCAGATTGTTTAGTGTCAAATTGATTGATTCTTGTTAAAATACTAATTACACTTCCCAAAGCTCCTGATGAAAAAACCATGATCGTCAGTAAAACGAGATCGGCATCAGAACGTTCCAAATCTCGCTGATCTCTGAGAACTGATAAAACATCGATTTGGTTTTTTAAATTAATTAATTTAGGGTCATCTACTCGTAAACCTAGCTGAACAGCTAAAGCTGTAATATTTTGAGAATTATCGTTAGAGGCAGGAGTCTCTACTTGTTGTAATATAGATACTTCAATGTTTTTTTGAGGAAAATTCTCTTTAAGAGTTTTGTTGATAAAAGCTTCTTGGTCTGCTATTTGCCTCTCAATCCGGCTAGGAGGACGAAAATAGAACGTTAGCAAGCAGGCAACAATAAACGTTGCAGCAATTGAAGAAGAAACAGCTAGCCCAGTCACAACTTTTAAAGTAACTGATTTTGAGCGATAGATATCCATGAAGCGATTAACAAAGAATCCTAAAAAAGGATGGCTGTAGTTGTAAATGCTCCGCTCAATATCAATTCTTATATGCTTGGCTAATTCTCTATTGGGGACTTTTTGAAAAAGCGATTCCATCGCCATTTGCATAAATTCAATGAGTGAATTGAGTTCACGCAATCGCCTCTCTCGTTGAGACGATTTTCGTTTCTCAGTCCCAATCACCAGTTTTTCTATTTTTTGCAGCAATACAGCTAATCGAGAAATCTCTTCCTGCAACTCCAGATCGACTGACTCATCATCATAATCCTGAATAAATCGTTTCATCTCATCTAGATTTTTCTGACAGGCAAGAAGCGCTGTCATCGCAGTA
>DATNPT010000101.1:0-4857 GCA_036703075.1 Chroococcales cyanobacterium | reverse complement strand
AATGCCGGGAGTGATGGTTCACGGTCAGATTGTCAGTCAACTGCTGAGCGCTGTACTCGATAAACAACCCCTGTTTTGGTTTTGGCCTGATTGGGCAGAAGTGTTATGGATTTGGGGTTGGTCGCTGACTGGCGGTATCTTGGTGAGGGTTATCCGCCATCCGGGACGGCAAGCGCTGGCGGAGGGGATAGCATTCGTTATTTTAGGCGGAACATCTGTAATTTTGTTTTTCTTTGCAGGATGGATACCCGTCGTCGCGCCCGCTCTCGGATTAATTACTGCTAGCACCGGCGTTCTGGCTTACAGCGCCTACGAGGCCGAGATGCAGCGCCGCCAAGCTGAGGAGGAACGCCGCTACATCGAGCAAAAAGCTCAGGAACAAGAAAAGAACTTAGCCATGTTGCGTAGGCTCTTGGAAGAACAAACCCACGAGCCAGTGACAATAGAGCGTCAGGTACCGCTGACTGAAGCAACGGAAATGCCTCCCGATGAGTCAACAGCAATCGCGATGCCTGAAGATTTTACAGATACCAAGGCTCCTGATTTAGAAGATCGAGCGAACCTCTTAGACAGACGCTACAAAATTATCCAAGTTCTGGGCGCAGGTGGATTTGGTCTGACCTATTTAGCCCATGATATCCATCGACCCGGTCATCCCTCGTGCGTGGTCAAGCATTTGAAACCAGCTCGTCGTGACGAGAAATTCTTACAGGTTGCCAGACGCCTCTTCGACACAGAAGCAGAAATCCTAGAAAAGTTGGGCAATCATCCTCAAATTCCTCAACTCCTGGCTCATTTTGAAGAGAATAGACAATTCTACTTGGTGCAAGAATTTGTAGACGGTCATGCCATCACTGAGGAATTACCGATTGATAAGAGACTTCCACAACCACAAGTGGTGGACTTACTCAAAAGTGTCCTAGAAATTTTAATATTCATCCACCAGCACAGCGTAATTCACCGGGATATCAAACCCAGTAATATCATGCGCCGCCACGCCGATAACAAAATTGTCTTAATTGATTTTGGAGCCGTTAAACAGATTCAACCCCAAGAGCAGAGCGATCGAGAATGCTTTACTGTTGCGGTTGGCACTCGCGGTTATGCACCACCCGAACAATACGCTGGACACCCGATGTTTAGCAGCGATATTTATGCCTTAGGCATGATTGGGATTCAAGCCATCACCGGCATTCCAACACACCAGCTCCCCATTTCGGAAACTGGCGATATTAGCTGGCGTCATCTAGCCAATGTTGGTAAAGATATCAGCGGAGAATTTGCAGACATTTTAGATCGCATGGTGCGCTACCACTTTGCGGCAAGATATCAATCGGCGGTCGAGGTTATGGGAACCCTAGAAAAGGTTGAAGCCTGAAAAAAAAGGATGAATTGCTAATTATGACTGAAGAAAAAATGAAACCAACTCATTTCATAATTCATCATTCATAATTCATAATTCATCCCTAATTAATTTCCTATTTAGCCCAGAGAACTAAACCAGGCTCATAAGGACTTGAGAGATTTTCGTGTTTGGGCAGCACGCGTAGAGATAAACCCTGTAACCCACTGGAGTTATAGATCACATCGGCAGTATAAATACTACAGTTGTGTTCGTCGGTTCCCTGGTAGTCCATTGCTACAGGGATACCATCCATAATCTGACCATCGGCGTTGACAGCTCCCTGGTAGAGTTCCACTTGGATATCATCAGAGGTGAGTCCGGCCAGATTAATTCGGGTTTTGACGGCAACCGGTTGGTTGACCATCAACTCAGAAGGGGCGGCCACGTCAACATCTTCAATTTTGATGTCGTACCAATGTTCAAACAGCCGCCGCTTCCAATCGGCTAACTCTTTCGCGGGTGCATAGCCCTCACTCGTCATTGCCAAATAGCGATCGCTTGCTGGGAAATACCCGCGTTTGGCATAATCGCGCAGCATCCGAGCGGTGTTGAAAAATGGCGTGTTGAGCTTGATGGCGTCTTTCATCTTCGCCACCCACCCTCTGGGAATTCCTTCTCCGTCGCGATTGTAGAACAAGGGCACAACATCTTGCTCTAACAAATCGTAAAGGGCGTTCGCTTCTACTTGGTCTTCATATTCCGGATCGTCGTAGGTTTCCCCATGACCGATTGGCCAGCCAGTGCGAACGTAATCCGCTTCATCCCACCAGCCGTCTAGGATGCTGAGATTGGGCGAACCGTTCATCGAAGCTTTCATGCCAGAGGTGCCAGAGGCTTCTCGGGGACGACGGGGAGTATTCAACCAGACATCGCAGCCTGCAACCATCATCCGGGCCAGGTAAATGTCGTAGTCGGGAACAAACACGACATGGTCGCCAATTCCTGCTTCGCGAATCTGGTGGATGATTTGGCGAATGAGTTCCTTCCCTGGCATATCCTTGGGATGGGCTTTACCAGCAATCACAAACTGCAATTGTCGGTCTTTATTGCCCATCATGATTTTCTTAATCCGCTCCATGTCGCGCATGAACAAGTTAGCGCGTTTATAGGTCGCAAATCGACGGGCAAAGCCAATGGTTAAGACGCCGGGGTCGAGGACTTCTTGAGCATGAGCTAGCTCTACGGGGGCTGCGCCGCGATCGCGCAGATGTTTCTGCAACCGCTCCCGCACGTATACTACCAACTCCGAGCGACAGCGCTCGTGATTGCGCCATAATTCCTCATCGGGAATTGAGGCAACACGCTCCCATAACGGGTCATCAGGGCCTTTGTCCGACCAACTCGGTCCCAAATAGCGATCGTAGAGTTCCTGAATAGACTTCGCCACAACGCTACGAGCATGGACTCCATTGGTAATGGCGGTAATCGGCACTTCTGGCAAGGGCAGGTCTTTCCACAGTCCCTGGAACATCACCCGCGACACTTCTCCATGTAACTGACTCACTCCATTGGTGAAGCTGGAAGTCTTCAGAGCCAGTGCGGCCATGCTAAAGGGAGACTCCAGATTACTGGTGTCCTCTCGCCCCAACGCCAGAAATTCCTCTCGTGACAAGCCAAAAATGTTGGCGTAGTGACCCACATAGTACATCGCCTTATCAGGAGGGAACAAGTCAAATCCTGCTGATACAGGCGTATGAGTAGTGAACACCTGCGTTGCTTGCGCCACCTGTTTGGCTTGGGCAAACGAGAGCCCCTCTTCTTGCATCAGCTTGCGAATCCGCTCCAGAATTAAAAAGGCAGAGTGACCTTCATTGAGATGATAGACCGTAGGTTGGTATCCGAGAGCTTTTAATGCCCGCACTCCCCCAATCCCCAACATCATCTCTTGATGAATCCGCATATCAAGGTCACCACCATACAATTCATCGGTGATGTCGTGATCGTAGGGATTGTTCGGCTCAATGTTCGTGTCAAGCAAATACAGGGGTACTATACCCACTTGTACACGCCAGATCCGAGCACATACAGTACGACCTGGATAATCGACTTCGATTCGCAGTTCCGAACCATCTGGATTGCGCTCTAAGTGGAGCGGCATGTTGTAAAAGTCATTAACGGGGTAGCGTTCCTGCTGCCAACCATCGGCGTTGAGGTATTGGGCAAAGTAACCTTCTTGGTACAGCAAACCAACGCCAACTAGGGGCAAGCCGATGTCAGATGCTGATTTAAGGTGGTCGCCAGCGAGAACCCCCAGACCGCCCGAGTAGATGGGGAGACAATCAACTAGACCAAACTCAGCGCAGAAGTAGGCATAGCACTCCGAGGTTTCAGTTTTGCCGCGATGTTTGTGATACCACATCCGTTCGTTGATGTAGTCGTCTAATTGACGAGAAGCCCGTTCCATTTGCGCGAGAAAGCCCTCATCTTCCGCCACTTCCATGAGGCGGGCTTGGCTGATAATACCCAGCATTAAGACAGGGTTGTGGCGACTGGACTCCCACAGGTCACGGTCTAGGCGTCGGAATAAGTCTTTGGTCTCGACGTTCCAATCCCAATGGAGATTGTAAGCCAGCTTTCGTAAGGGCTCCAGCTGCTTCGGTAGGGATGGAGAGACATTAAAAGTGCGGATTGGCTGCATAGAGCACAAAATTCCAAGTCTTAGACGGATCTTATTGTGTCCTTACTTCTGCTGAAAATAGGACACATTTAATACTGTTTTATTCAAGTTCCCCAGCTGAGCTGAGGCAAAAGCCTAGATTGTACCTAAAGATAGTTGTGAATAAATGAACGTTATGGTAAAAAAACCAAAAATAGCAGAACTCGAACTGTAACGTTCCCAAGAGCGGGTTGGAACGTTTAATACTAGCGAGTCGTCATAGCCAAGTGGCACGACCCGAAGGAGATTGGGAGTAAAATCGGCAGGATGAACGACAAGGAGTACAATTCAAATCCGGCACCGCGCTACGTGCTAGGTGTCTACTATGCCAAGGCGCGATCGTTACCTCCTTCCCTAACGAGCGTGTCCTTTCGCCCTAGCTAAGCACCAGTCGCTCTGACACGGTAAACAAGGGTCTTAGAGTGGGAGGCATTTACTTGTCTTTCCGCCAAAAAGGAGACCTCCTTTCGGTATGATATGAGAACTGTTACTTTTTGCAACGTCGCGCGATCGCTCTCTTGGCTACCCCTCAAGGGCAATCACGGTTTGCGGCTCTGGGCTTTGCCCAATCGCGACGTAGAAAAAGCTGCCTGCACAGGTGTCGTTTCACAAAACAAACATTAACGGCAAGTTGGTGGCTGGTGAAAACGACCGGTGTCCGCCAAGCGCGCGATCGCAGGCTTACAGGGATTCTCTATTTCGCGATAGAGAAAACGTCATTACATTTCGCTCTTCATACCGTTGGGAGATATCAATAATATGGTGACCCTCAAAATTGTTGTCTACATCGTTGTTA
>DATNPT010000092.1:0-36164 GCA_036703075.1 Chroococcales cyanobacterium | reverse complement strand
AATACCGGGCGATTAGAAATCGCGGCTACACAGACAAAGCCTGCCTCCGCAGGCTAAAGGTTAGTCCGCGCAGGCGGACTTCGTTTGTATAGCCCCAGACTTCTAGTCTGAGGGGCAATTTACACATTTGGGATGCTCCCGACGCGATAGCGTCTATTCCATTCGCCTGGGTTAAATTAACACCAATGACGACCGCATTTTTTAGGAGGATGATTTATTTATCATGGCTGCCATCAGTCATGGATTGCCAGAGTTCTTTTAAAAGCTGCTTGACACGCTTTTCTCCTTTGGCAACGGCTGTACCCGCCTCGCCGAGCTTTTCTTCAAATTCCGATCGCTTTTGTTTGACTTGGCCCGCTACGACTTCAGCTTTCGGTTGGGCACGTTCGTACCAATTCTTCGCATCATCGAGATACTTCTTCACATCGTCATATTGTTCGCCGTAACGTGCAGCTAAGTTAGCTTGTAGAACAGCTAATTGAGCTTTAAGCTGAGCATACCGCTTTTTCATTAACGAAACCTCTTCACTATCTTTAATAGAAGCGATCGCTGAATCAAGCGCAGCTTTAGTATCAGGTGATGTGTCTTTGCTACTCTGTTCAATATCAGTTAGCGTGCTATCAATTTGTTTTTGCAGTTCTTGTTCGTCAGCATCGATATGAGCCTGTAATTTTTCAAGTTCTGCTTGCTTTTGGGCGATAGATTTACGCTTAGCGCTACTGATGGCTTGGATTGCTCCCTCAATTGATGCCGTAATCTCTTCTTTAACTTCTGTTCCTGTTTCTCTCAGGTTTTCAACTACGGTAGAAACCGCCTCTTTCGCGATAGAACGGATTTCGCTAGACCCTTCCTTCAACTCTGACGTGGCTTGGGATACCGCTGACTGGACAATTTCTTTAATGCGATCTGAACGGAGTTTTCCTTCTTCTTTCGCTTTTTGCAGATCGGTTGTAATTTTAGTTTTGATAGGCTCGGACATCGCTATTTCCTCATTTACAATAGAAATTCTAAATTAAGCCGTGTCTCTGGTGAATGAGATGATGAAATCTGAATCGAACAGAAAACTTACTAGGACATCTTCTTCTTCTTGAATGATGACATAGTATGATGAAAATGCTTTCTTCCTCTGGGAATAAAAGTTGTGCGATCGCTCGTGAAAATTAACGATTCTAATAGTTATTAGAACGGGAATAAATCAGGAGATTGGACTCAGCTAGGATGAGAGCTAGTTATGGGGACTTGCACTCAGCAGTGGTGGGTGTAAGATAGAAGCACGTAGTCTGAACCCAGACACTGAAGCGAGGATGCGGCTGTACATCTAAACGCAAAAATTCTACTTGAATAACGTTTAGAACAAGGACGTTAGTACGGAGACTAGGCGGGTGCATTTTTACACCACGGGATAGAGATTCAGATAGTTGCGCGATCGTTTCTCAAATTGGTAACGCTAAGGTATCCTCTGGAAGATACTCGATATGATGAGCGGATAATCACCCAATTGGAGCAAGCTAAATGGCTCAAGGTAATGCTAGAGATGAACTAAATCGGCAAAACAGGAGATTTCTTCCCGCTCTTGCCCTATTCTCAGAAAATACAGACTGTTAAAAAAACTAAGATGGAAGTTTCACTAATCGATCATAGTGGAGAAACCCTAGTACTCTTTCTGTCGCTCGTACTAGGTTTTGGCATCGTAGTGACAGTCGGCTATTTCAGCCGTAACTTAGAAAACGCTATTACGTTCACTATCCTTTCTATTGCCCCGTTATTTCTCGCCTTCATGCTGTTTCACTAGCAACTAGTTAGAGAAACTCGATACTTTGTTAAGGCTGAGGTGAGGTTGTCCTCACCACCAGCCCGTTACAAATATTAGTCGCCTCAAACAGGCACCATTTGTTGGTGTTCGATTTTGGTTCCTAAAAGTTCCAGGAATTGGGCCAGCCAATTCGGGTGTGCTGGCCAAGCTGGTGCTGTTACCAAATTTCCATCAACCATCGCCTCATGGGGAGGGATATGGGTATACAGTCCACCTGCCAGAGTCACATCCGGTCCACAAGCTGGGTAAGCCGTGCAGCTTTTCCCGGACAACACGCCAGCAGCAGCTAGAACCTGTAATCCGTGGCAAACTGCGGCAATGGGTTTATTCGTTGCCGCAAAGTGACGGGTAATCTCCAGCACCTTCTCATTGAGACGAATATATTCTGGCGCACGACCACCAGGAACGACCAAGGCGTCATAAGTATCGGCACTGATTTCGTCAAAGGTTGCGTTGAGTTGGAAGTTGTGACCGGGTTTTTCGCTGTAAGTCTGGTCCCCTTCAAAGTCATGAACGGCTGTCTTGACCGTTTCCCCTGCTTTTTTATCGGGGCAAACGGCATGGACGGTATGTCCCACCATCTGCAACGCTTGGAAGGGTACCATCACCTCATAATCTTCGACAAAATCACCGACAAGCATCAAAATTTTCTTTCCAGTCATCCTATGACTCCTAATTGACGGAGAAGTGCGATTCTATCGTTTCAAGTTAGACGATCGAGTTAGTAACGCGATCGCTCCTTAATAAAACTGTAGAGTGCCAATTTGATTCTGTCCCAGTAGTGGTGACAACAAGCAATTAAACAGTTTTATAGCGCTACGCAAATACATTAAGACAATCGCTGAAGGTAGCATGTATACGAACTTCTACATTCTCAATACAGATGTCCTAACTTTAATGCGTAGTGCTATACCTTGGCAGGAGTGCAGTACTGTCTTACTTTTCACTCTTATGTGGAAAACCTCTCTCCTTGTAGGAGAGAGGCTTTGATTTTTCCCTCTTCCCTTCAAGGGAAGGGGGCTAGGTTTTTCGCGAACTTTTCCACATGACGTGAAAAGTTAGCAGTACTGTAGGGGCGCAGCGCTTTCATTGGTGTCAACTTAAGCCCTAGCGACTGGAAGTCGCGGCTATAAAAACCAAGGCCGCCTGCGCGGACTAACGAAATATCAAGGATTTGGAAACCCGCGCAGGCGGCTTTCGTTTGTATAGCTGCGGTTTTAACCGCTTAGCCAACCTTAAGTTGACACCAATGAGCGCTTTGCGTCCTGAGACAGGTTGTATTTTATCGACTTCCCCCTAGAAAAGCTTAGACTTTAGGGGTCAAGCCATAAATTAAGATAAAAGTTCTCGTTCACTGGGTTTCCCAGTTCATGGCTTGTAAAGTTGTTTCCAGTTGTAAGATAAGTTCAGCGACTGTCAGATTACCCAGTTTGGGGATTTGAGTTTCAGGTGGTAATTGTTTGAGGAGATTAAGAGCAGTCTGCTGCATTTTGATATTGTTTTTTTCTAAAGCACTGACCAGGTCTCCCTGAGGCAATTTGTCCAATGAATTTTCTTGGGAGATATAATTTCGCTCGCTGGATAGCGAAACCATAGGTGTGTCAATTAAACGTTCCTCAAGTCGTTGATAGACTACTGATTCTGGAAATACTTTGGTTTGAAACTGACTTAAATTCTGACCGTAAAGTTCAGCATGACCTGTAATGAGATATCCCAAGGGTTGGAGCGCACTATAAAATTTATTTAAAACCCGCTCTATCGCTGGCGAGTCAAAATAGATAAACACATTGCGACAAACAATTAAATCAAATTCGCTTAGCTCTGAGTTAGGGATAGGAAATACCCCATTGACTAAATTTAAAGTCTTAAATGTCACCATCTGACTAATGGACGAATCAAGATGATATTCATCGTTCTTTAGCCGAAAATATCGTTGCACTATTTCTCGATCGACCCGTCGGAATGACCAAGGTCGGTAAACTCCCTTTTCCGCTTTTTGTAGTGCTTCTTGATTGATATCTATCCCTAAAACTGTTAGATGCCATTGCTCTACCTCTGGCAGGAGTTCCTTGAGCAGAATCGCAAGAGAGTAGGGTTCTTCTCCTGACGAGCATCCAGCACTGCAAATCCGAATTGTCTTGTTATTTTGTTTGCGTTGAATTAATTCTGGCAGAATGCGATCGCGTAGGAGAGCGAACTGGTCTTTGTCTCGAAAGAAGTAACTTTCAATATTCGTAATTAAAATCGCTAATTGTTTCCACTCCTGGTGGCTTTCTGGAGTAGAAGAATTCAAGAGTTGATAGTAAGTTTCTGGACTATCGAATTTAAGAGCTTTCATTCTGAGGGCTATTTTTTCGCTTAAAGCAGTTTTGTCCCGTTCTCTAACTTCTAGTCCAGTATGCTTAGCGATTAACCGCATGAAAGCTTGTCTTAGTTCTTCACTTAAAAAGCCTTGATTTGACACTTTAATTTTCCCAAAAACTCTAGGAAATGACCTTCTAGCAATCGTCTCTCATTATGAGATATTAACTCTCTCCTTTTCACCTCCTCTGCGCTCTTTGTGCCTCTGTAGTTGATGACTAAAAATGTCAATCAAACCAAACTGTTATATTTAATCTATTTCCCAGATAAAAGTTTTTGTTTTTGCAAAAGTTGTAGTAACTTCGGCGCGATCGCGTGAATCGGTAAGACGAGTTTAGCAGCTCCCAGATCGATCGCTTCTTTCGGCATGCCAAAGATAGCAGACGTGGCTTCATCTTGAGCAATGGTTAAACCCCCAGCTTGGGCAATAGACTGCATTCCTTCTGCCCCATCCCGACCCATCCCTGTTAACAATATTCCCACTGTTGCCCCACGATAAAAGTTAGCTACAGATTTAAATGTAACGGTTACGGAAGGACGATGTCCGTCTAAGGACGGTGCATCAGAGCAGATAAATCGCCCCCGAGCGTCTAACTCTAAATGTTGCTGTTCTGGGGGAAAATAAATTGTCCCTGGTTTTGGTAAACTCCCAGGTCGAGCAATTTCGATTGGTAGCTTACAGCTTGTGACCAACCAATCAATAAATCCCTGCAAAAAACCGACACAAATGTGTTGTACGCAAACGATTGGTATAGGGAAATCGGCTGGGAGTTGAGTCAACAGCTCGTTAATTGCTTGAGGTCCACCTGTAGAGGCACCAATGACTACAATTTCTGCATTGATATGGGGCTTAGAAGAGAAACTATCTAAGCTTTTGATTGGAGAGCGAGACTTTCGCTTTTTCTTAAATACCTTTACTCCAGATAAGATTTGAATCTTATCGAGCAACTCTTGATTGAGTAACTTATCCTCTGATGACAGTCCTGCGGTCGGCTTGTGAAAAATATCCAATGCCCCGGCTTCTAAAAGTTGAAAAACATGAGGACTATCTTCTTCTTTTATCCAGGCACTAATCACTAGAATCGGTCGAGGACAGAGGGTCATAACCTCTGAGGTAAACTCCAAACCATCCATCTGGGGCATATGAAGGTCTGTACAAATCACATCTGGCTGAACTTGGGGAATCAATTCCAATGCTTCTAAGCCAGTACGAGCTTCTCCCACTACTTGAATTTCGGGTGATGAATTGAGAATTCTTCTCAAAATGGCTAAGGTAACTTGCGAATCTTCAACTAACAAAACTCGAATTGGCATTGGTTATTGGTTGTGGGTTATTGGCTGTGGGTTATTGGTTGTTAGTGGTAGACAAAGAACACCTAACCAATCCCGAACAACACTTAAACAAGTCTTCCTAATGTTTCTAAAAGTACCCCTTGATTAAACTTGCCTTTAATCACATAAGCATTCGCTCCCGCCTCAGCCCCCCTTTTCTTATCTTCATCGGAGTTAAGCGTGGTGACGAGGATAATTGGCAAGTCTGCGTACTCTCGATGCTGTCGAATTTTGGCAGTCAGGGAAAGTCCGTCTAACCGGGGCATTTCTACGTCAGATATCACAGCATCAAAGCCACGAGTTTTGAGTTGATGATAACCATCTAGTCCATCTACTGCTGTCACAACTTCATAACCAGCTTTTTCTAAAAGCCGTTGTTCTTGGGTACGAACGTAAATCGAATCTTCGACTAGGAGAATGACTGGCTTGCGTTGAATGGTTTTGATTGGCTTGGTAGAGACAGCAGATGGAGTTTGCTGTTGCACCGATTTGAGTAAATCTGGGGCGTTCAGAATCATGCAAACATCTCCTGAAGGGAGAATCGTTGCACTAGTGACGTTACGCACCCGCTTCAATAACTGACTCTGGGCTTTGATAACTATCTCTTGAGTATCCAAAAGGCGATCGACAAAAAATCCAGCCTGTTCTTCTCCGACTTTCAAAAGAATACAAGAGCGAAAATCGCTTGCTGGTGGTTCAACCTTGGCAATGGAGGCATAAGCTGGAGAGTTAGACAGTTGAAGTAAATCGGCTAAATCTGCAACCGGAATTGTTTGACCATCCCAGGTAATGGTTGCTCGACCATCAATTGTAGAAATCTCATCTGGGGCAACCAATAAACTTCCTGGCACATACTCCATGGGTAGGGCATGGACGATACCTTGTACTTGTACTAGCAGTGCATTGAGAGTTGCTAAAGAAGACCCTAATTGGAGGCGGAAGGTGCATCCTTGACCGAGGGTTGATTCGATTTGAATCGTCCCTTTGAGTCGCTCGACATTGGTGCGTACTACATCCAATCCAATGCCTCGACCAGAAATTTCTGTAATAAATGTCCGGGTTGAGAATCCCGACGCGAAGATAAGGGAGTAAATTTGGCTGGAAGCCATGGTTTCCAGTTCTTCGGGGTGGTAGAGCTTGCGTTTAACAGCGGTTTGTTTAATTTTTTCGAGATCCAGCCCTCGTCCATCATCGGCTACCTCAATAATGATGTTGTGTGCTGTCCGATAACCCCTCAGCCAAATCGTCGCGACGGGAGGTTTGCCGAGTTTTGCTCGTTCGGCGGGAGTCTCGATGCCATGATCGACGCAATTGCGAATCATGTGGATCAAAGAGTCTTTGATTTCTTCGAGAATGCGTTTGTCGGCTGTTGTTTCTCCTCCTTCAATGATGAGTTCTACCTCTTTGCCCTGCTGTCTGGCTAAATCGCGCACTATCCGGGGAAATAGCTGAAACAGCGTAGATAAAGGAAGAAGTCGTAGCGTGTGGATTTTTTCTCTTAATTCTCTAGCGATGAAGTCTAGTTTGGTGCTATTTTCCTGAGCTAATAAGCTGAGGGTATCGATCGCTTTTTCTATACTGGCTTGGTAGGGATTAGCCCCTACAGAGGGAGAACGACGGCGTTGCTTTTTATCAAACGCCTTCCACTTATCCCACAACTGCGCTAATTCCTCAATTTCAGACGTAGCGTGAGCGATGTGGATTTTGGTGACGGTGAGTTCCTCCGCTTGGGTCATTAAATCATCGAGTTCGCGAGTGGGAACGCGAATGGTGTCGATGCGGTAGGATTCGCTCGTTCCTGGAGCGGAAAAACCTGCCCTGTCGTCCTTGTCTTCTCGAACAACAACGGGTATTGACTCCGCCTTTTCAGGAGAGACAGGTAGGAATTCTGGACGGGGAGGTGCTACCACAACGGACTTCAACTGTTCCAATACCCCAGCTGTATCCACCTCAATCCATTGACCCGTGACGGCTTCTTTGACCAAAAGCGCGATCGCATCTAATCCTCGATACAAGCGATCGCTGACCTCTGGGGTTAAAATGATTTGCTGGCGTTTGATGCCTAAGAGAATGTCTTCAACAACATGAGTCAGGGTTTCCACCTGTTTGAGGTCTGCACTCCTAGAGTCCCCTTTGAGACTGTGAGCCTCCCGCAGCAATTCGTCTAACGTCGTTTCATCATTTGGATACTTTTCTAAATGCAGCAACCCAGCCTCTAGCTTCTGCAACCGTTCTTCGCTCGTCGTTTTATATATCTCTCGCAGGACTTCATCTTCGATTAAAGTTGATGCAAGTTGAGGAGACGGGGCGACTAGGGGACTAGGGGATTGGGAGATGGGGAGATGCGGGTACGGTATTGTGTTCCAACCAACGATTGTTGGGGGGGCAAAATCCACTTCAGTTTGGGTGCTTGAAACAGCCTCTTGTAGCGGTTGCGACTCCAACACTAGTTCCATCCACCGATCGATCGCTTCAGCAACATCAACCCCACTCGGTTGGCCGGTAACGGCTTCCTGGACTAAATGATGAATATCTACTAATCCTTGGTCAAGGCACTTACTGACCTGTTGGGTTAAAACAATCTGTTGACGTTTGATACTTAAAAGAATCTCTTCGAGAGAGTGGGAAAGCATTTCCACGGTTTCCACCCCAGCCGTTCTGGAGTCTCCGGTTAAGCTATGGGCTTCTCGGTACAATTCGTCTAACGTTGTTTCATTACCTGGGTGCAATATTAACTGTCGCAATCCAGCTTCCAGATTCTGCAAACGTTCTAAGCTGGTAATGTGGTATAGCTCCCGCAGGGTTTCGTCTTCTGTAAAGCTTGGTGAAAATTGAGGAGCATTGTCGTTAATATCTGCGAGTGCGGTGGGTGCTGTCACGCGATGACCGTTGTTCGCGAATGCTGGGGGGGCAAGCTCTACCGTTTGCTCGTCGTCAGCGTCTGCTGTCAAGAGTTCTAGCACTTCAGCGAAATCCACCCCACTCGGTTGCTCGGTTACGGCGTCCTGGACTAAAAGACTAATCGCTGCTAATCCTTGAAAAAGGCGATCGCTTAATAGTGGAGTTAAAACGACCTGTTGGCGTTTGATGCGTCCCAAAATCTTTTCAAGACAAAGGGCGAGGGTTTCGACAGATTCTACCCCAACCCCTCTAGAGTCTCCCCTAAGGCCGTGAGCTTCTCGCCGCAATTCTTTTAACGTCGTTTCATCATCCGGGTGCGATGTTAAGTGCCGCAACCCAGCTTCTAATTGCTGCAAGCGTTCTTCGCTTGAGATTTGATACAGATTCCGAAGCTCTTCGTCTTCTATCATTACGAGCAGTCCTGCCTCAGACTAATCTGACAATAGACATGGGGATGGGGGGACGCGGAGACGGGGAGAAAGAGAGATTGCGATCGCACAACGTCCGTGTACCAAGTTAATGGGCTTCTAACTCGTAATTCCCCAGCATGAATTTTCATACCTCTCCTTCTACTTAAAACTGCTCAGTGTTCGCTGTTTCAGACTATCCGCTTGAGAACCAAAGCCGCGTCGTTGAGTTGTGAGGTACCTATTTTGGTTTGACCAATGCCACTAGCGGTTTCCTTTGCCCCTTTGTTAATCGTCTCCATCGCTTCAACCACTTGTTGCATGGCATCGACTTGCTGCTTGAGGTTGAGCGAAATTTGCTGATTGTTCAAAACCACTTTATTGACGGCATCTGCTACGCCAGCAAAGGCTTGATTTGTTTTCTGAGCCGTTTGTACACCTGCCGCTACTGTCTTGGTTCCTTCATCCGTAACCATTACCGTTGAATTGATTGCGCTTTGGATTTCAGAAACCAGCGCACCAATCTTTTCAGCGGATTTTTCACTCTGATCGGCTAATTTGCGAATTTCATTGGCAACCACGGAAAAGCCTTTACCATGCTCTCCCGCACGGATTGCTTCAACGGATGAATTGAAGGCCAATAAATTCGTTTTGTTCGCTAAGTCCGAAACGAGTTGGGAAATACTACCAATTTGCTCGGCTTGTTCGCTCAGATACAAAATTTGTTCTGCGATCGCGCCTACTTTCTTTTCTAGGGTAAACATCCCTTCCAGCGTTTCTTCCACCGTTTGAGTACCCCCCTGCGTCAGCCCCAGTGCCTGTTGGGCAGCAGTGACGGCTGCTTTGGCTTGCTCGGCAGCCTGTCGGCAAGATGCTTCTAGCTCATCCATCGTGGTTGTGGTTTCATTCACCGAGGCAGCCTGCTGACTTGCGATGCGTTCTTGCTGCTCGATTGTCGCTGAAATCTGAGTTGAAGAACTGGCAAGGGTATTGATCGTCCTGGTCAACCTCGATTTAATAAATTGAGAAATATTCCAAATAATGACTAAAAGTACTAAGTTCGTGACAAAAAGGATGATCGACAGATTTTTGGAAGCTTGGACGTTGCGTTTAGCGAAGGCTTCCGCTGAAGATACGGCCGCGTTGGTTAATTTCCAGTAATCTTCCCCGACTTTTAAGAGATTTTCCTTTTCCTCAGGCTTAGGGTTAAGCTTATAGTCACTTAATGTAGTTTTTAGCTGATTCCAAGACTTCTCGACCTGCGTCATGTTTGACTGAAACTCTGGGTCTTCCACTCTAACTAGATTTAGTTCTTGGCTTCCTTTTATTAGCCCTTGAACCACTTTATCTAGCAAAGAAACTACATCATCGGCATTTTGTTCCAAGATGGTTAGCTTCATCAAGCGTTGAGTATTTCCCCTGACAATCCCAGCATAATTCACGATTCTGCCGTCACTCGACATGCTGTCAATCTGACGATAAATGGTAACCAGATTAAAAATAGCGAATAAAAGCAGTACGAATACGGTGATTCGTAATTGATTGATAATCCGCAATTGACTAATCATATTAGTCATATTTAAATTATGCTCCTCATTAAGTGCAAAACTTCGCTACTGCTATTTCAGCTAAGACTTGATTGGTTGGGAAGAATTTGCACCCTGAGTTCTTACTGGATTTCTTCAGCTCATCTCCCAAGTGGGAGTACGGGGGAATGCAAGTGGTAAAGGGAATGGGTAATAATTCCTTTTACCTATGTCGGCAGGCAGCGTTTCCTCCACGAAGAAGGACGTTTGAGGGCTTCTATGCCGACTTTCTGCGATTAGTAAATCGCTGTCCTAAGGGAAATGGAAAGCTAGTGAGCTTGAAACTAAAAAACGAAAACCCTGGTATTTCTAACTCGTAGTAGGGCTGAATCAAAATAACTACGGTTACCAGCCCTACTGTCTTCATCCTGGAAGTACTCTTCTGCGTCATACAGATGTATGACATGTATATAAATACTATTTCAATCAGTCGATATCAGCAACAAACTCAAGTAATATTCATCAATTATTTATAATTTGTACGTAGGAAAGTAGTCCTGCTAAGAAATCGATCGACCTTCATTTAGAATTCAGCAATTAGTCTCTACAAATATGAGAACAAGGTATATAAATATGAAATACTAAGGTACAGCTTCTAGCACTAACGTATAATAAGCTACTAAAACATATCTCCTGTGTGGCATAAGTTTTCTATTTAGAGAGCGATCGCGCCCTTCTCACTTCATCTACCTTTCGCTTCATCTACGTTGAGCAAGTCAAAGGCGTGTATTTTTCTGAGATTTCAAGCCAACGGCATCAGTTTTAGGGGACTGCATCATCCTTAATCTTCAAACCCTAAACACTACTCGGAAATTTGTAACAAATGATACTAACAAGGCTGACTCAAGAATTAGACAATCTGAGGAAATCGAGTGATGGAGAGCTAATTGTCTATCAAAACGATAGGGTTGTTTGGAAACTTCATCTGGTTCGTGGTAAGTTACTCTATGCTACAGATCGGTTCTATCCTGTAAGACGTTGGGATAGAGCCTTAAAACAGCATTGCCCTAACTGGCACTGGAGTGTTGATTCGTCTCAGTTATCAAAGGATGGGTCTTGGGAATGTCAGCTTCTCACTCAAGGATTCAGTCAAAAGCAACTGAGCCTGATTCAAGCTAAGTTAGCGATTCGTGCGGTTGTCCAAGAATGTTTGTTTGAGCTAAGTAGCTATACGGACTGGAACAGTGAGTGGAAACCCAGCCAGAACACTGTATCGATTCTCTATCAGACCGTAGCCTTATCAAGCAAAGAAATACAGACTGTTTTGAATAACGCGACACAGATGCAGCAAAAATGGCACACGGCTGGTTTAGATCGCCTCAGTCCAAGCCTCGCACCGACGCTGCGGCAGGGTGTAGACTCTCAAACTTTACCAGTTCCGAGCCAGTATCTCAACGGTCAGTTCACCCTCTGGGATATTGCCTTGCAATTAGAAAAATCGGTGAGTGAGGTTACTGTTTCCTTGCTTCCTTTTGTGGAAAAGCGCCTACTGCAATGGCAACAGATTTCAGATTTACCGGTACCGACGGGTAAACAGCAAGTCCAAGAGATTCCAGATTTACCAGTACCCACGCATAAACAGCCCCTTACAGTCCTGCCCCCTCGATTAGAAACCAAGCCAATCGCACCTAGCCACAACAAACCGTTAATCGCTTGTATTGAAGATAGCCCAGTGTTGGCTCATACATTAAAAAAAATCTTGATGCAAGCTGACTATCGCGTGTTGATTATCCCAGAACCAATGCGAGGATTCTCCCAACTCATAGAACACACACCCGAACTAATCTTATTAGACCTCCACTTGCCCAATGCCGATGGCTATAGCATCTGCAAATTCTTGAGAGAAACCCCCGTGTTTAAAAAGACGCCGATTATTATCCTGACGGCCCGCAATACTCAAGTTGACCGTTTTCGTGCTAAACAAGCGGGGGCAACTGAGTTTTTAAGCAAGCCTCCACACCCTCAAGAGTTGGTGCAAATGGTTCAGCACTATCTTGTACGAGAGACTCACCGACAGATAAGTGACTCTATGCAACAAAACCAAGCGTAGCTTAGTGCAAGAAGGCTCTTATGCAGGAGGATAGAAAGCTTTTACAGTAAACTAAATCACAGCGCAGACAGTAACCACACTTCCTGCAATAATTATCGCGCTCGCACTCACAACGGGCGCAAACCGCTGTAGTGGTTTGATGGATGGCAAATTGCTTAACCGTTTATGAGCGTAAACGACGGTTAGTCTAATAGCGATTAGCACCACTGCTAATCCAAAACTGAATGCACTCACCAACACTAGCCCGTAAGCCGTTTGGTGAAGAGCGATCGCGCTCAGCAACAATACCAGCGCAGAGGGACAGGGAACTAAACCACCAGCAGCGCCCAATGCTAGCAGCGACGGCAAGGTTACTTGCGATCTAGATGGACAATCGGCGTGATGATGGTGATGAACGCGGTGAAGATCGTGATGGTGATGAGGCTCAGTTGAATCACTCACATACTTGTCGAGCAACCAAAAACCAATCCCACAGATCGTCAGCCCACTTACTAGACTCAGCAGCGGATACACCTGCTCTGGCAATACATGCTCAGAGAACAACAGAACCAGAATACCTAGTGCAAAAACGCTAACAGTATGAGTCAACGTGGTAATCAAACCGAGTAAGATTGCTTGTTGGGGAGTGCCTCGCGAGCCAACTAGTGGGCTGTCAAGCTAGCTTTGATGAGTTGAGGCTATCTAGGTAGCCTATATTGAAAGCGATCGCTCTCAAGAGTTAAGCAAAAAACCTGAGCCATTAATCTTCCAGAGACGGATAAAGACGCTTGAGCTTAATACGAGCATCTTTGGTAGTAAAACGCCAGTTAACTTTAGTTGCTTTAGCATTACGTTCAGCTTCCCAGGCTGCCAAAACCTGCTTTAAACCTTCCTGCTCAGGAATGCGTTGGTCGAGACATTGACCACACAGAACTGACAATTCAATTTCAGCGATATTCAGCCAACTGCCATGTTTTGGAGTATAGTGAAAGTCTAATTTGTCTAGAAGGCGCTTAGCTTCTTGTGGAGAAAAAGCTTCATACACAGCACTCTTGACATGGGTATTAAGATTATCTTGGATTAGAGTAATCATCTTGGCATGAGGATAACGCTCATCTACTAAATATTTCAGTATCTGGGCATAATCTTTCTTAGTGCGTCGGTCAGTTACCTTAACATGTCGCCATCCAGCTAAAGGTTCAGACAGCATAAAAAGATTACAAACCCCATTGCGCTCATATTCATAGTCATAATATCGAGGATGACCGGGTTTAATCGGAAGTGGAATTCGGGTTTCTTTGACTAATTGCTTGTTGGTTTCATCCAGACAAACAACTGGGTAATCAGGGTCATAAGGGCGAACGTAAACATCTAAAACATCCTCCATACAGCAAACGAATTCAGCATTCGCTTGGGGAGGAATACACCAAGATTCATTTAACCAAGGCTTGATTTCGTTTTTTTTAATACCTGTCGTATTGTCTCATGAGAGATACTATCCACGTAGTCCAATTTGACCATCTCATCGGCTAACAACCTTAACGTCCATTCCTTTCTCCCTGGAGGTGGTTGACTACAACAGCAGGCAATTAAGTGAGCTTCAGCTACTCCATCCAGTTTCCGCAAACGCATTTGAGAAGAGGGTTTGGCGTTGAGGGCAGCATCGAGACCTTGTTCAACAAAGGTTTGGCGAACACGAGCAATGGTAGACAGGCTGACATCTAAAGCTTGATGAATGGAAGAGTCTGTCCAGGCTCCTTGCTGTTGAGAGCAGTTGGCTTTGAGCAAAATCCGAGCATGGGTCAACTTTCGGGCTGCCGCCTTGCCTTGGTTGAGCAACTGTTCTAGCTGTTGTTTTTCTTCTGCTGTGAGCCTGACTATATATTTTTTATTCATTGCCAGAGGTCTGGGAAATTTGCTTTTTAGCGATCGCTCTCAATTAGGATACCCAGACCTATTCAGCTCGTCAAAGCTGGCTTGACAGCCCACTAGCACCGGGATGGATGCAGACATACTTGCCCTTGATTAGATTCTGAAGGTCATGAATTTCACGCAGTTCTTGCTTATCCTCCTCATACACAGGAAACTCTAACTCCTCTCCTTGGGACGGTATTCCTAGAAACTCTAAAAGCCGCAAGTAGCGTCGCACTTCTGATTCTTGGGCGAGGTAGGGAAGAAAGCTAGTTTCATCAGGGCAATACTGACCGGGGATGAAAAAGCCTGCATTGAAGCGAGCTCCTAAGATTGTGGTGAGTGGGTTGGTGATTAAACCACTGCCATGCATCTGGATTGCCAAGTCGAAATGCATTTCCTGTGTGAGTTGAAAGAATGCAGGAATTTTTTGTACTTGCAGGGGTTGCTCCGGTAATCCTGGATAACCGGGAAATTCCAGAAGCGTATCTAGGTATCGGTCAAAACGTCTGACTAACGGCTCGATCGCTCCTAAACCGATGAGAACAATCTCTGAGTGAGGATGGGCAGCACGTAGCGATCGCAAAGCGGGAACAACACACAGTAAGTCACCTAAACCTCCTAAAGCACGTAAAATGGCAATCCGTTTGAGGGGAAGTTCTCCAAAATGATGCGTTTGATTCACTTTTCTTAAAAGAGCAAAGAGTAAAAACAACTTCAAAATCCTGTTAGCGGAGGGGAAGAGCCATGGGATAGAGTGTGCGCGATCGCAATAGGAGTTAATCTGGAAGACTTCCCAATCTAGGGTCAGTGGCGATCGAGATAGGTAAAGTTCTTCCTGAGTGCGTGCTGAACCTTCAGGGAGAGCAATCTATCTCAAGCTACTTGAAAATTAAAGGTGATGGCTAACTTTCTCTTCTATCTAAGGAACGAATTTAAGTTAAGTTAGTTTGTAATTTAGAAAACACTATACCTATGAAACACAGGTATAGTTTCTGATACCATTACTGATATAAAAAACTAGTTCATTGCTCATGAAGAATGACTATAGGCTGTCTTCTTCATTGAATACCTGGTTGCGACCACTCGATTTAGCTCGCAGGAGATTGTGGTCAGCACGTCGCAGCAAACTCTCCCCTTTCGAGTCATCTGACGCTTTCAGAGAAGCCACTCCCAGACTAATTGTAATTTCGAGCGCTAGCGTTCCATCAATGTTAAAGGGCTTATTACCGATCAGGCTACGCAGGCGTCTGGCTACAATTAGTGCCTCCCGATCGTTGGTTTGACTGAGAATGACGACAAATTCTTCGCCCCCATAGCGGAAGAGAGTATCCTGAAGCCGTAGGTTGTGTTGCAAGCGGGCCGTGAGTAACTGAAGAACGCGATCGCCAATTTGATGACCATAGGTATCGTTGACGGACTTGAAATAGTCCACATCCAGCATGATTAGGCTCAGAGGAGTTGAATGGAGATGAGCATTTTGAATTTGTCGGGGCAATTCCCATTCCATTGCCCGACGATTACTCAGTTCTGTCAAGGGATCGGCCAACGCCATCGTTGACAACACGTCATTCGTGCGGATGATTTCCCGGTAAAATTTCACTCCCCGCAATCCTGCCTGAATTTGAGCCTCCAGAAGTCGAGATTGTTCAAGGCTTAGTGCTGACTCCGTTGCTCCTCCTAAAGGCATTTTTAAGTAAGCATCTGCTCCGTTTTCCAAAGCTTGGGCATAGGCTATTAACTCCTGAGCTGTTTCAGATGATGGTTCTTTGCCGTCGCTCTCAAACTGATCGTTGACTAAAATGCAATAGATCCAACCTAGTTGAGTTTGTTCTTTAATCTGATGACACAGTTTTGAACTACCTACCTGTGTTGCCTGCAAAATTAAAATCGCTGGTTGTTTAGTTTGAATCAGTGGCATAACCTCATCAAGATTAGAGGACACCTCAACAGAACCAGAGAGCGTATGACAAATCTGGTTCACAAATGTGGTAAGAAATAATTCGTTTCCAACCACTAATACAGAAGCATCCATCTTCATCGGCAGCTCTTCGGAGCTAAAGCATTGACCCTGTTCGCATGATGTTAAAGTTTCCATTACAGAAAGTTCGATTTTGGGGCGTATTACTTCCCCGCTGCATCGTTTTCTTAATACTCTCTATTCTTTATAAGTAGTGGTAGTGGTTATTCCCTAAGTTAAGTCATAAATTTGCAAAATCTTTAATAAACATTGTCGAAACACCTAGATATTTGAAGCTAATATGAGCGAATGATTTGTGTTTTTATCAACTGAGTCGCTTTTGATACAGCCAAAAGCAAATGTTTTATCCCATCAAGAAATAAATCTTCAAACTCTGCGTTCATCGGTGAGTCTTTAAATAGAGATACTTTTTGAAAATAAAGCTAAAAAAGCATCCGCCAGTGTTGGCAAGAGGTTACCCTAAAGCCCAAGTACCGCTCACTGCTGAACTGACGTAATTGAGCGTAGCGCGCTTCTTGCCGATTCAAAGACACGCTTCAGTTGCTCGTAACAACTGGAGGTGAATCTGAAAAAATTGAGAAAAGATGATAATAGCACTTACGAGAGCTAGCGAGAATACAGTGTTGATAGGTATACTTCGGGCGATCGGCTTTCAGCGGTCAGCTTCCCGCCAAAATCTTACAGCTCATGGATCGCAGCTAAATAACAAGCTCAGTACAGCGTGGCCCAAATAACTATCCAGTTGAAAAAAGTTAAAAAGCTTACTGTACAAACTTTCTTGCCTTGGAGCCTCTTGCTTCCTGCCTTCTTGCACTCAATTTATGCCTGTGCAGAATATAGCTGTTTCTCTCCCCGTCTCTCTATCTCCCCGTCTCTCTATCTCTCCGTCCTCTAGTTAGCCTCAACTAGCGTTCTGAAGTGCCTGACAGCTTATCCCCATTCGGATGGAGCACTCCATCAATGGTTTTCAATAATTCCTTTACCGTATAAGGCTTCGATAAAAACGTTCTGACGCCAGTCTCTGCTGTTGCTGCTAGCTTATCACTGGAGGCGAGTCCACTCACCGCAATTATCTTAACCTGCGGATTGATTTTTCGTAATGTCCGGATGGTGGTTGGACCATCCATAGATGGCATCATGATATCCGTTAACACCAGGCTGATTTCGTGTTGATACTCGGCGTAGAGTGCAATGGCTTCTATCCCGTCACTAGCTGTCAGCGCTTTGTAGTTATAAGTTTGCAGGGAAGTCTGGGTAATGTCTCGAACAGCAGCTTCATCATCCACAACGAGGATTAATTCTCCCTGTCCTGTTGGTAATTGTGAGTCTTCCAATTGTGGTTTTTGAACTACCCCTGCTGTGGGTAAATACACCTTAAATTGAGTTCCTCTTCCTACCTCGCTATAGACATGCACGAAACCACCATGGCTTTTAATAATTCCAATCACTGTAGAAAGACCGAGTCCCGTGCCTTTGCCGATTTCTTTCGTGGTGAAAAATGGCTCGAAAATTCTATCAAGTATTTCTGGAGGAATGCCAATTCCCGTATCTGTAACAGTAATGACAACATAAGCACCGACTTTAGCGTCAATATGCATGCGTGCATAATTTTCATCCACAAACAAAGTTTCAGCCGAGATACTCAATGTGCCGCCATAGGGCATCGCATCGCGAGCATTCACGCAAAGGTTCATGAGTACCTGATGGAGTTGAGTGGCATCTCCAGAAACAGTGCCAAGAGAGGGCGATATATTAGTGCGAATTCCGATCGATTTGGGAAATGTCTCTATAACAATTTGCTCAATCTCTAATATCAGATGCTCTACCTGAAGTAACGTACACTTCGCTTCAAGCCCGCGTGCAAACGACAGCACTTGCTTGACTAGAGCGGCTCCCCGTTTGGCATTTTTTATAATGATCGACAGCAGCCGCTGGCTTTGCTCGTCCTGTAGTTGCATCTCCAGGAGTTGGGCTGTCATGAGAATGGGGGCTAGCACGTTATTCAGGTCATGAGCAATGCCACCTGCCAGGGTACCAATACTCTCCATACGCTGGGCGCGGAGGAACTGGGCTTCGAGGAGCTTCTTTTCAGTGATATCAGTATTCACCACGAGAATTGATGTTGGTTTCCGCTGGGCATCGCGCACTAGTGTCCAACGGCTGGCAACGACAATCTCTCGACCCGTTTTAGTAACTTGATGTAATTCCCCTTTCCATTCTCCTGTCTCGTCAAGACTTTTTTGAACGTGTTGAACTTGAGGCGAAGACTTTTTATACAAAAGATCCAAGACATTTTGACCGAGAACATCAGGTGCTTTCCAGCCATACAACTGCTCGGCTCCTTTGTTCCAAAAGGCAATTGTGTTGTCTAAATCTTGAACGAGAATTGCATCAGTGGTGACATCGAGCAGAGCCGCTTGTTCGCGGATTTTCTGTTCAGTCTGCTTGCGCTCGATCGCGTAACGGATAGAACGCTCTAAAAGAGGCGCACCAATCTGACTCTTGTCCAAGTAATCTGAGGCTCCTGCCATCATGGCTTCGATGTCTACTTCATGATCTCCTTGTCCAGTCAGCAAAATCATCGGAGCAGAGCAGCCATTTGCCACCGCTTCGCGCAAGAGTTCTAGTCCGTTCCGCTCTCCTAGACGGTAGTCGAGAAGATAGACATCGTGCCGATGGTGCGCGATCGCTTCTACCGCCGCCTCATAAGTTGCCACCCATTCCAACTCAAATCTGGCTCCCTCCATTTCAGAGAACCAACCACAAGTCAGGACGTAATCATCCTCGTCATCATCAACTAAAAGTACTTTAACGGGTTCGTCATTCATATCTAGTTCTCACCACTGCTCAAAAACTAGACCAATCCAGACAAAAATTAACGTACCTAAACACTGACGGAGCAGTATTGTCAAACGGAGCCATAGTCACGAGCTGATTGAGAAGTGAGTTCATCTCTCAATCATAGCTAGGATGCTTATTGTTGCTTGGAAAGGTTGTTGGCTTACTTACGCTTTACATAAAGTTATACAACTTTCATCCTTGAAACTTGAATGAAATCGTAGCGGCTTTCGACTTTTGGTACTTCCAAGAAATAAATTATCCAAGGTAAGCCGCTAACTCAGACTTGGCAGCTAGAGCATTGAGCATTTTTTTATTTGGAAGTCCCCGAACGAGAATCTTGTATACGTTGCTCTAACGGCAGCGTGACAATAAATTTGGCTCCCTCTCCCAGCGTGCTAGTGGCTGTAATACTACCAGCATGGCGCTCGGCAATTTTACGGCAGATGGCGAGTCCTATACCCGTTCCTTCATATTCGCTACGACCGTGCAGGCGTTGAAACGCGTTAAAGATGCGCTCCAGATACTTCCGATCGAAACCAATACCGTTATCCTCCACAATAATTTGACAGCGATCGACGGCTGAAGAACTTTTGGCAGGAGAATTTTCCTCATCCTGAAGTTGTTGGCTATAGATTTTAACGACCCTAGGTTCCTCCTGGCGATGGAATTTCAGGGCATTGCCGATCAGGTTTTGTAGGAGTTGACGCATTTGCAGGGGATCGGCATCAATTGTGGGCAAGTTGCTGACTTCTACACGCGCTCCTGTCTGCTGAATCCGCACTTCCAAGTCAGACAATACCTCTTGCGTCACCTGGTTTAGATTAACCCGAACAAAGGGCTGCGCTTTAGTTGTCACCCGTGACAGGATTAATAGGTCATCGATCAGCGTCTGCATCCGTTGCCCTGCATTCTGCATCCGCTCCAAGTAGTCGCGCCCCTGTTCGGGCAGGACTTCACTAAATTTGGTCTTTAGCTGATAACTGAATGCCGAAATTTTCCGCAATGGCTCTTGTAGGTCATGTGAAGCAATAGAGGCAAACTCTTGGAGTTCCTGATTAGAACGAGTGAGTTCTTGGCGTTGACGAGTTTCTTGTTCTAAGAGTTGAGCTTGAGCTAGGGCAATCCCAATTTGATTGGCTAACTGTCCCATCAGTTCAGTTTCAAAGCTAGACCACTGACGAGCCTTAGCACACTGATGAGCGATCAACAAACCCCATAGTTTTTCCTTCAAGAAAATGGGTACAGCCAGCTTGGCTTTCACATCAAACTGTTGCATAAAATCGATCAGGCAATCTGGCACCTCAGCCTTCTCAATGTCCGCAATTGTATAAACTCGACCCTGATGGTATCTGCGGAGATACTCGGATTCAAAATAATCATCAATGATATTGCGACCTAAAACAGAAGGCCAGTGGGAATCGACGGCTTCTGTAACAATTTTGCCAGCTCCATCTGACCCAATAAATTGAAAGATTAAGACCCGATCGCTATTCAGAATTCGCTGGACTTCGGTGACAGTAGTTTGGAGAATTTCCTGAATTTTCAACGATTGACGAATGTTGAGCGTCACTTCGGCAAACAATTGCGATCGCTTATTTTGTCGCTCCCGTTCTTCTTCTGCTTGCTTGCGATCGGTAATGTCCATATTAATTCCCGTCATCCGCACGGGCTTACCGATATCGTCGTAATAAACTTGACCTTTGCTGGCTATCCAATGAACGCTACCGTCCGGCCAAATGACGCGAAACTCAATGTTATAGTCTTCTCCTTCCTCCAAGACGCGGTGTAGAGCCTGGGTAAGCCATTTGCGATCGTCAGGGTGAATGCTGTCCAGAAAACTGTGAAACGTACTTTCAACATTGCCTGGAGTAAAACCGTATAGCGATTTAGCGATTGCCGAGTGTATCACTTTACCGGTTAAAATATCCCAATCCCAGGTACCCATGCGAGCTGCCTCTAATGCTAACCGGAGCCGCTCTTCGCTAGCCCGAACCCGCTCGGTTTGCTGTTTCAAGTCCTCGGTTGCCTGACTCGCTTGTAGAAGACGATTGACGCGTTGACGGAGTACGGCCCAATGAATCGGCTTTGTAATGTAATCGATCGCGCCAACCTCAAACGCTCGATCGACTGACTCTTGGTCTTCAAGTGCCGTAATCATTAACACTGGCGTGGGTGAAGTCGAGCTATGGCCATTAGGGGAATCCCCATTAGCTAGTGTGGTTAAATGAGTGCAGCAGGTAAACCCATCCATAACTGGCATCATTGCATCCAGTAGCACGATATCGGGTTTTCTGCGGGTATAGACAGCTAATGCTTCCTCTCCATTACTCGCCTCTACCACTTGATACCCGACCTGTTCCATCGCTCGGCACAACTGAATTCGCATGAATTTGTCATCATCGACGATGAGAACAAGGGGTGGATTTTTCTGAGTGTTGACTGTGTTCATGGTCGAGCCTGCTGGCGTTCTACGTGCAAAGCAACTTTGACTCTGGAATATTCCGCTTCTAGTTGCAGCACTTTGTCTAATCCACCTTTAGTATTCCCATGACGACCGAGGGTTTCCAACTCTTTGCATAGATTGGATAGGGTTGTAGCGCCTAGGGTAATACTGCTGGACTTGAGCGTGTGGGCTGAGGAGTGCAACAGCTTGGCATTGTCCTGCTCAACGGCTTGAGCGATCGCATCGATCAGGTTGGGAGCGTCTTCCAGGTAGCAATCTATCATTTCAGCCAGGATAGAATCTGCGTTATTACCAATCATCTCCCGGAAGGACTGTAAGATTTGGGCGTCAATAGGTGGGAGGGAAAAGGACGCGGGTAGTTGTGATGTTCCTGTTGTCGCGACTGTCCAATCCCGAGAACTCGGTAATGCCGTCTCGCTTGGCGTCATGCTATCGCCGCTATCACTGGCTTTCTCTGAGTCTCCCTTGTTGAATGTCCCCACTGCTTCTAGCGCCTCCCCATTAGGTTTACACTGCATCAGGGCTTGGACGAGTGCTTCTACTCGGATCGGCTTGCTGATGTAGTCATCCATGCCTGCGGCAAGGCACGCCTCGCGATCGCCTTGCATGGCATTGGCAGTCATGGCGATAATACGGGGACGTATATCCTGCGACCATTCTTGGCAAATGCGGCGAGCGGTAGTCAAACCATCCATTTCTGGCATCTGCATATCTAATAGCACCACGTCATAGGACTGAGAGCGCAATGCGTCTAGGGATTGCAATCCGTTGTTAGCGATATCGGCTCGATAGCCCATCTGTTGCAGTAGCAGTAAGGCGACTTTCTGATTGACAATATTGTCCTCAACTAACAGAATTCGCAGAGGATGCTGTTGTGCTAATTGGGAATCGATTTGAGGTGCAGGAGTATCCGAAGGCTTAACTGAAATAGGTTGTCCCACCAAGATTTGGCTCAAGATATTGTAGAGATGAGATTGCTTAACCGGCTTGGTGAGGAAAGCGGCGAAGGATACAGCGCTAAAGAGGCGATCGCTTTTTTCGGGTTTATCAATGGAGGTTAACAGGACTAGGGGTAACTTCTTGTAATCGGGTAGCTGACGAATTTGCGTTCCTAGAGTTAGACCATCCATTTTCGGCATCTGCATATCGAGAATTGCTAGGTCAAATGCCTCCCCTTGACTCAGCCAGTTTAAAGCTTCTCTGCCCGATGCCGCCGCACGAGACACCATTCCCCAAGACTGCGCTTGCAGCGTTAAAATCTGCCGATTCGTCGCGTTATCGTCCACAATCAGCAGACGCTTTCCTTCTAACTGCTGCTGGAGAGGGTCAGCGTCAACTGTCGAGGCTGTAGGATCTGATGCCGCCACTAGGGTGAAATAAAATGTAGAGCCTGAGGATTTTGGATTTTGGATTTTGGATTTCGGATGATTCAAGAGGCCCTGTCGTTGGGGAGCAATACTTGCTAATTCAAAATCTGAGCGATGAGTTAGCATCTCCTCGAATGAATTTTGGCGAGCTTTAAAATCGGCAGGAGGATTTCCTGCGATGGTACCACCGCTTTCCACCCACATCCTGCCACCCATCATTTCACTGAGCTGTTTGCCAATGGCCAAACCCAAGCCCGTTCCACCATACTGACGAGTGGTTGAGGCATCAAGCTGACTAAAGGACTGAAACAATCGGTCTATACGCTTTGGAGAAATACCAATGCCTGTATCTTTAACTGCAAATTGGATTTCGTAGCGAGGGTAGGGCGTAGAAGAAGACGCCAAACATTCAGACTCCTCCCCATCCTCTCGCCCCGCGTCCTCTTCCCCATTTCCCACTAGTCGGGCAGTGACCGAAACCACCACTTCTCCCGTCTTCGTGAATTTGACGGCATTACTGAGCAAATTCACTAGGATTTGGCGCAGGCGAGTGACATCGGCAACGATCGCATTGGGCGTTTCAGGGTGGATGAGGTAGGCTAATTCAATGCCTTTTTCAGCGGCACTAAACGCCAAAAGGTCTAGGGATTCTTCGACACAAGTTCGGAGATTAAACGGATGCTGTTCTAGCTCTAGCTTGCCCGATTCGATTTTTGAGAGGTCGAGGATATCATTAATCAGCATCAACAGCGCATCGCTGCTGCTCTGAATGGTCTCGACAAAATCGCGCTGATCGGACGTTAAATCGGTGTTGAGTAATAGCCCAGTCATGCCGATGATGGCATTCATCGGCGTGCGGATTTCGTGGCTCATATTCGCCAGAAATTGACTCTTGACGCGAGTGGCGTCTTCCGCTTCTGCTTTTGCCTGCTCCAAGGCTTGATTCGTCTCGGATAATTCCTCAGAACGCTCCACTAAGGCAAGTTGAGCGAAATACTCCTCGGTAATATCGTCGAAGATCCAAAGCCGACCGAGTACCTCCCGGACGCGAGTTGGAGTGCTAGAAAGACTCAGGACTTTGGGTTGTGGCTTGGAGAAAAGCCAGTGCCAGTTGCGAATTTCTGCCTGGGGTTGGGAGAAAAACTGTGCCGCCTGCTGGGCGATTTCTGCTTGATTGTCGGCACTCATCCGCAGTGCGGCCATCGCTTGGGCCAGTGTTGGTGGGTCTACCGTTCCTGGATTGAGTCCTAACTCCAGAGCGGCCGTTTGATTGACCCAGCCTTGTTCGCCACTTTCATCAACAAAAACTACACCCTGATCGATTGTCTCTAGCATGGCTCCAAAGCGTGCTTGGAGGCGATCGAGGCGTAGAGTTGTATCGCTAAACGATAAAAGGGTGCGTAATTCGCTCAGTAGCGACTCAATCAAGGAGCGCAGGTGAGGTGAAATCTCTGTCCGGCGATGCCAAATCAGCAGGATAGCGCCTGCTTGGTGATTGGATAAGGTGAGGGGAAGGACGGCAAGCGACTGGGTTCCCTGAGCGAGCAAAACATGAGATGCATCCGGGGTAGAGGGATAGTCCCGATAGTAGAGGCAGCGATTCTCTTGGGTTGCGGCGGCAAACAGGGTGGGAGTGGTCAGTCGATCGGGGAGAGCCTTTGCAGGCAGGCTGATCAAGGCTTGCGCCGTAACCTCGTCGAGTTGGCGAAGAGCGATCGCACTATCGGCACGGGCAATGTCGCGGAGCAAGGTGAGGGCTTGCGCGATCGGTTCGGTCGTAGAAGCGGTTGGGTCAGTTTCTGAAAGGGTAGCTAGTACGGTTTGAGAGGCTAACTGCCACTCGATGCGGCGTAGGAACTGACAAAGCAGGATATTAAATACACCTACGCTTCCCAGGACAATAGACTGGCGTAGCAGCAGGGTCGAGGATTGCTGTACAAATCCGAAAAGCAATGTACCAAGACCCACGAGGAATCCTAAGACCTGAGTGGGTAGGGGTAACAGGGTGCAGAAGGTCAAGAGTACCAATGCAACGAGCAGCATGGGTGTCCAGCCATCCAGTACACCCATGCTAACGAACAAAAGGATTAAGCCTAGTAATAAAGGTCTAAAGGTTGGTAACCAGTCAGGACGATCGAACGGCAACCTCGAATCTAGACGATTTAGGCTGAAATGATAAGACATTGGCGATCGCATTTGTTACCACGTTGGGGGCGCTGAGATGAGGTAAGTGTCCCCTAGCATTAATCGGAATGAGCTGACTTTGGGGGATTTTATCGGCCATGTACTGACCGACCTGAGTTGGTACGGCAATATCATCCCTCGCCTGTAAAATCGCAGTAGGCACCTTCAGTCGCAGTAACTCGGCTCGGTGATCGGATTGGAAAATCATCCGCGACACCGCTTGGGCGATATCAGGACGAATCGCGGCAAGGGTCTTGGCAAACTCAGCTGCCAATTCAGGTTTATCCTGAGTTGCCATGGCGATGGGAGCAAAGCCGCTGACCCAAGCATAGTAGTTAGCGGACATGGCTTCGTACAAGGCATCCAGCTCATACTGCTCAAATCCACCGTAATACTCAACATCATTGAGATAACGAGGGGAGGCACTGATAAAGATGAGTTGCTTAAAGCATTGTGGCTCGACTAAGGCGGCGAGTAGGCTGACCATCCCACTGACGGAGTGACCTACTAAGATGCTTTGTTGTAGCTTTAAGTGTGCACACAAATCTAGCAAATCTTCCGCGTAGCCGTAGATGCTGCTGTAGCGGTGTGGACTATAGGCCGAAAAATCTGACTGACCCGCTCCGACATGATCGAACAGTACGATGCGATAATCCGATGCGAATTCTGCTACTTGGTGTCGCCAAGCGGTCTGATCGGAGCCGAAGCCATGGGCAAAGATCAGAGTCTCTGGGCCATCGCCCAGAATGTGAACGTTATTACGCTGTAGGATACTGCTTGCCATTGGTCGGTGTTCCTTGTCTTGATTGAGTGAATCAGGTGGGAAATTCACTCAGGGCGAATCCAGGCGATCGCGAGAGCATTGCTCTCTAGGGGCGATCGCTTCCCCTATAAAATAGCTACTTTGGGTTAGCGATCGTTGTAACAGGCAATCAACTTCATAGTTTTATAATGATTGCTGTCTGCGAGAGACTATAACGTGCAGTTCGTTGACCTACAGAAATTTAGCATCCGCTCCAATCCAAGCGATCGCATCTGACTTGTTCTCTATAGCGATCGTCTCATGCAACTCGTGCATCAAGGCAATTGCTAGCGTTAACAGAGGAGGGGTTGCCCCATAGACGGCATTAACCCACTCAAGCAAAATATGAATTTTCTTAATTTTTTATGTATAAATTAGCTTTAGTAACTAACAAAATAATTATTCACACCGGCTGTTACAAAACTTTAGCAATTAGGGTAATAATTATTTAAAAGATTCTACTAAACATCTAGATTTCTTCCCGATTCCTTACCCAATTTTTTGACAACTGAGTGGTAAAGTCAGAGTCGTCGAGTGAGGGACTATCATGAACGAATGTCTTTGCTGCTCAGCTCCTCTGCTCCGTCATATTAGCCACAATCATATTTATTGGTATTGCTCCCGATGCAGGCAGGCAATGCCGATTGCTAGCGATCGTGGAGTGGCTCTACATCAAGAGTTTCGGATTAGGAAAACGCTGGATACTATCTTGTCTACACCAATCTCACAGATTGGAATCCAAAAGCGATCGCCAATGCCTCAGTGCGGGGACGCAATCGCCTGGTGAAGTAGCGTCTTTCGAGCGACGCGGCTGACAGCAGCCGGTTAGCTCTCCTCGCTGACGAGAAAACTTGCGCTAACTTCTACGTTTGTATGAGTCGCTTTTACCACTTTAAGACCCCAATTATTTCCTGTCTTTAACAAAGTGTAAATCTTTTGATGGGAAGATGATACAGAACCTGCTGTTAAAAGAGCTAGACAACCAGGGTGTTAGGAGCGAGTTGTTGTAATGCGATTTTAGACGACCTTCAAGCCCATGCTTTTAATATCCGCTATGCCTATTCTTGTCGGATTCCTGGGTATCAAGGCTGCATCCTCGATCGCCGTCTCTATAGACTATTAACTTTAGTAAGGCGTAAGCATGTCTCTTGTTATCTATGTTTAGAACACTATTCGCCAAATTTTAGCTTTAACTAAGCTTGAATTAATTAGGCTTTTAGGCGTGAGGCAATAGAAAATGAAAAAAATTCTTATTATTGATGATGATGAATTCTTCCTAGACGTTATTCGCGATATGCTTCAGGTGCATGGCTTTCAGACCGTTTTCACTAGTAATGGACGGTTAGGGCTGCAATTGGCTGAAACCGAAAAGCCAGATTTAATCATTTGCGATATCCGAATGCCGGAATTGAGCGGTTATGACGTATTAGTAGCTCTCCGCAAAAATCCCGCGATCTGCAATATTCCTTTTATTATTTTAACTTCAGAAAGTACGCCTGAAAACTATAATCGTGCGAAAGAATTAGGTGCGAATGACTGTATGGATAAATTCTTTAATCTCGAGGAATTCATTAAAGCAATCCAAGCTCAGCTTGCCTGTCTCAGTACGGTCTCGTAGAACTAACGGCTCCCTCCCCGCACGTTGCTAGTATAAAATACTTACTAGGCATTTTCACGTTCCAAAGAGAAAACCTCAGGCAACGAGGAGGTATCAATTCATTATTGCCTGAGGCTGACAGACCTATTGAACACAGTAGGACACTTACGTTATACAGCGTAATACAAAAATCGCTGACTTAACACATTTAGCAAAGAAAGTTATAGAGGTTAATACCCCCAACTAAAACTTAAAGATGACGTGACGATTCTGGAATAGTGAATGCAGAAGCGCTCAAGGCACTTGCCCCTCTTCCCTTTCTCAAAAAAAAGAGAATTGAGGGCTATAGCTCCTTCTTATAATTCGCATTATCGACTTGACAAGCACAACTAATTTGTGCATTCAAAGAGCGAGACATCTTCAGACTCCTTCTCCCGCCGTCGAAAAAGGGGAATAGGGAATTCTCACCCATTACCCCTTTCACCTCTCGTCCTTCAGTCTGGAGATGGGCTTAAGAGAACGTCACGACGCTACGAATCGACTCGCCCTTGTGCATCAGGTCGAAGGCATCATTAATCTTCTCCAAGGGCATGACATGGGTAATCAGGTCGTCGATGTTGATTTTCCCGTCCATGTACCAATCCACAATTTTGGGGACATCCGTGCGCCCTCTCGCACCACCAAATGCTGAACCCATCCAAACACGTCCAGTCACAAGTTGAAACGGACGTGTCCGAATTTCCTCGCCAGCACCAGCAACACCAATGATTGTGCTAACGCCCCAACCTTTGTGGCAACATTCCAAAGCTTGGCGCATGACATTGACATTACCGATGCACTCAAAGCTGTAATCAGCACCACCCTTGGTTAAGTCAACCAGGTATTGCACTAAATCGCCTTCGACTTCCTTGGGATTGACAAAATCTGTCATACCGAATTTTTCGGCCAGCGCTCTCTTAGCCGGATTGAGGTCAACACCCACAATTTGGCTAGCCCCTACCATCCGCGCCCCTTGGATGACATTCAAACCAATGCCCCCTAAGCCGAACACGACAACTCTCGCTCCAGGTTCGACTTTCGCCGTGTAAATCACAGCACCGATGCCAGTCGTAACCCCACAGCCGATATAGCAGACTTTATCGAAAGGAGCATCTTCACGAATTTTGGCTACGGCGATTTCTGGTAATACCGTGTAGTTCGCGAACGTGGATGTTCCCATATAGTGATGGAGCATTTTGCCATCAATCGAGAACCGACTACTGCCATCCGGCATCAACCCTCGTCCTTGGGTTGCGCGAATGGCTTGACAGAGATTTGTCTTACGACTTAGGCAGTATTCGCATTGACGGCATTCCGGAGTGTAAAGAGGTATTACATGGTCGCCCGGTTTCACGCTTGTGACGCCTTTACCTACCTCCACCACAATACCCGCCCCTTCATGCCCTAGAATGGCAGGGAACAGCCCCTCAGGGTCTTTTCCGGAGAGGGTATAGGCATCGGTATGACAAACTCCAGTTGCCTTAATTTCAACCAACACCTCGCCTGCTCTGGGCCCCTCTAACTGAACCGTTTCGATCGCTAATGGTTTGCCTGCCTCGTAAGCTACGGCTGCTTTGACTTCCATGTATCTGCTCCTTTCTGGTTGCATCAAACGATCGACTTTCAGCTTAAACCGCAGGAGTACGTCACTTGAATCGTGAACAACCTTATCTTTACCGGATATCACTACTCGGTATTACGCTTAGGTGGCGCTCGCTTTCGCTTAGGGTTGTATGGTGAACTGGCAGATTATTGGGGCTTGACGTTTGAACGGACAATAACGCAGTCGAAAATTGGTTTACGAGCGTGGGCAAAACGCTGCGATCGCATATCTTCTGAGGCGATCGCTTCCATTGCATACCGCCTATTAGCACTGCTGGAGTCAGCAGCACTCAACTTACTTCCTCAAATCACTTGCGTTGAGCTTCCGCAGTCCCGACTAGACTTGAACCCAATCGTGCCGCCTTAGCCAGGATTGATGGTGTACCCCTTGTCATCTGGCGGCACCAACTCTTGTCCCAGCCAGTATTTGAGTTACATCCACCCGTGGGGGATGCCAAGGCGATCGAGGCAAACTTCATTAATATTAAAATATAGACTTCCTCAGAGAGTTGAGGAAATCAATGTAAGGAAGATTCATGGGAAGCGAAACAATCGTTCTTTTATCCAGCAGAGAAATCGAAAAAATGCGCCGTGCAGGGCGATTAGCGGCTGAACTTCTAGACTACCTCGAACCAATGGTGAAGCCTGGAGTCAGCACTTTAGAACTGAATGAAGAAGCTGAACGCTGGACAAAGGCACATGGAGCAAAAAGCGCTCCTCTTGGCTATCATGGCTTCCCCAAGTCAATCTGCACCAGTGTCAATGAGGTGGTTTGTCACGGCATTCCTAATGCCAAACAAATCCTTCAGGATGGCGACATTATCAACATTGACGTAACACCACTTTTGGATGGCTATCATGGCGATACATCCAAAACGTTCTGCGTTGGTACTCCCTCCCCCATTGCTAAAAAGCTGGTTGAAGTAACGCAGGAGTGCTTGAGAAGAGGCATTGCTGAAGTGAAACCAGGAGCTCGCATCGGAGACATTGGTGCGGCAATTCAGGAGTATGCTGAGGCTAATGGTTTTTCTGTAGTGCGAGACTTTGTCGGACACGGCATCAGTAACATTTTCCATACCGCACCTCAAGTTCCTCACTATGGTACGAGAGGCAAGGGAAAGCGTATCCGCCCTGGTATGGTGTTCACAATTGAGCCGATGATTAATGAAGGCACTTGGGAAGTTGAGGTGCTGGCTGATAAGTGGACGGCTGTGACAAAAGATCGCAAGCTTTCTGCACAATTTGAACATACGCTAGCAGTCACTGAAGATAGCGTCGAAATTCTCACGCTACCTGACGGGGATTTTTCCAGCAACGCCAACAACTGAACTGGCTAATGCCATTTTGGATGCAAAAAAGCGTTTTTATTCAAAAAATTTCCTGAATCTAACCAATAATCGCTGTCAAAAGGAAAGGTGAGTGTGATGGAGTCACACAATGAGCGATCCTTACCTACTAGCAGCTAGTCTAATCACAGCAGGCGGACCTATACCAGTTCCGCCTCCTCCAACGCTTCCCCCGACTTTACCCAATAGCTTCTCAGCGTTGTTCGCCTCTACTGCGACTGGGGTGTTGCAGTCGGCTGTCACGAACAAAATAGTCCCGATTCTAGAAATCGCTTCCCCTGAATTTAGCCAGTTCCAAGCGAACGCTGCCGAGGCACGTCAGCCTACTGCTTCAGAATTTATCCCTCCCGTGCTGACACTACCTGCCGCTCAAGCCGCAACGGAACAGGTAACGGACTTGCAAACATTGCCCAAACCTCAACCCATCGCGTCTAGATCGATATCTGGAAGTCAGATGTATCTTCAACGATTAGCCGCCTTGAAAGCAGGTAAAACGTATACGAGATTGAAAGCTGATAGCTTCCAAACAGTTGGGCTAAAAGGAACCAGTACAGACGCGATGCTGCTACAACAACCTACTCACGAGCAATGGATACGGTTGTTGGATCTAGAAGCCAAGGCTATTGCTAAAGGGCAAGGCTCGAATCGACTCTCGATTTTACTAGGAGATTCGCTCTCGATGTGGTTTCCGTCCGAGTGGCTGCCTTACGGCCAGCTTTGGCTGAATCAAGGAATTTCTGGCGAGAATACGAGTCAAATCCTCAAACGATTATCGGCTTTCTCTCAAACTCGACCCGACACTATCTATGTGATGGCCGGCACCAACGATCTGCGCCAAGGGGTAAGCGATCGCGTTATCCTCAATAACCTCAGCCAGATTTTGCGTCGCCTGCGCCAAAATCATCCCCAAGCCAAAGTGGTGGTGCAGTCAATTTTGCCTATGCGCTTGCCAGCCATCCCCAACGAGCGAATCCGTAATCTCAATCAACAAATCGCGATCGTGGCTCGACAACAAGGAGCAGGCTATCTCAATCTCAATAGTTTGTTTGCCGACGAGCAAGGAGAGATGCGGCAGGAGTTGACCACAGATGGCATCCATTTGACGCTCCGTGGCTATGAAGTGTGGCAAGAGGCGCTCAACTATGCCGAATCTGTACTAACTGCAAGTCGAAGCGATCGCGTAGCTCAGGGGTTAGGAATTAGAAATTAGGGATTGGGGATGAAACGTTTTCCGACTCCCCAATCCCTCGTGTCTCTAAATAGTTTGGCGAGAGACAAGCTTTTCAATCGTTGCTTGGGTTTGCTGCAAGAGCTGCTCTCGGCTATCTGCTGCCTTAGTGAGAGTCGGGACTAAGTTCCTGGCTTGTAACGCCATATGAAGCTGAAGCTGAGCTACGTACTCACTAATGTCTTCACGAAAAAATTCGGTTGAGGCTTGAGCAGAATGCAAATCCAAGGTGTCCTCCTTACCTAAGTTCAGCTATCCATCAACATCAATAGAACTTATCATTCATTCTTCCAGGATCGCTAGCTTCGCAATGAACTTTAAATATTTTTGGAAGATTTAATGAAGAAAAGTTAAGTTTTACTACATAATTTGATTAGTTGAGAGTTGCAATCGCTCCTATGGTAAAGCGCGATGGAACAATGCATCTCCGTATTTCCCAAGCAACACTAGCGAAGTACTATAGGTCAGATTGGCGATCGCGGCGTGTTGCAAAATCGCGGCTTAAAGTTGACACGCCTTCAAAATGCAGTTTTTGGCAAGTTAGTTCTCGATATGAACTCCCAACTCGAATTTGGTACCATCTCTAAGGAGAGGGAAGCTCAACGCCTAGGGGAAATTTTAGGCCAGTGCTTCAATCCCCAACTCAGCGACTACTGGAAGTACTATTCCAATAGCATTGGATTGGAAAACTTCCGAGTTATCCGCGATGCCACTGAGGTGATTGGTGGTTTAGCAATTTTGCAGATGGGACAGTGGATTGCTGGACAGCGCATACCGATGGCAGGTATCGCAGCGGTGGGAGTGCTACCAGAGCATCGAGGCACAGGGGTGGCAATTGAACTGATGAGCCAAACGCTCAAAGAGCTTTACGCCCAAGGTGTGCTGCTTTCAACACTTTATCCCGCAACTCAACGCCTCTATCGAAAAGCGGGATACGAACAAGCGGGAACTTGTTGTCATTGGAAGCTGCCCATTGAAAGTATTCAGCTAAGCGATCGCACCTTACCAATTCAAGCCGTTCCACCACAACCCGAATTTTTCCACAACCTTTACCAACAATGGGCAGTTAACAATAGTGGCAATGTGGATCGAAGTTCGGCGATGTGGGAGTTCCTGCTTCAGCCACCCCATGAGAAGGTATACGCCTATCTCATTGGCTCCCCAACACAACCCGAAGGCTATATCATTTTCAACCAATCGCCAAACCAGGAGCCAGGGACTGGAGACTACAACATGTTCGTTCGCGACTGGGTTGCTTTAACCGCTGCTGCTGCGCGGCGGTTGTGGACATTCATCGCCGATCATCGATCGCAAGCTAATTCGGTGCTGTGGCGTGGCCCAGCCCTCGATCCTTTTCTGTTATTACTACCAGAGCAAACCGGCAAAATTGGACTGCTGCAACGCTGGCTGCTGCGAGTGGTTGATGTCGAAAAAGCACTCTCAAGACGCGGCTATCCTGAAGGAGTAAACGCTGAGTTACATCTAGATATTAAAGATGAGCTGCTGAGCGAGAACAATGGACAGTTTGTTCTGAGAGTATCTCAGGGACGAGGCGAAGTAAGACGAGGTGGGAAGGGCGAACTGCAACTGGATATCAGAGCATTAGCGCCACTTTATACGGGACTATTTACACCTCATCAATTACAACTTGCCGGTCAAATTCAAACTAGCGAGGCTGCCCTTGCAATTGCGACAAAACTGTTTGCTAGCTCAGAACCGTGGATGTCCGATCGCTTTTGATCGCGTCCACTCATATAGATCGTAGGAAATTCTGATGTATCGTCATTAGCGAGAGTCTGATGATGCTTGGAGATATTGGTAGCTAGGGGTTTAAGTGTATGCGATCGCACTTTGGCTAAATGGAGCGAGTCGAGCTAAGCCGTTGGTCGGAAACTTGGTTGTTCGCATTTCGTCAGGATCGACTAACGTTTGTTGTTTGCGATCGCGAAAGCGCTGCCCTGAAAGGGCGATCGCTTTTGTCGAGCTAAGCCGTGAGCAAATCGCACTCAAAAGCGCTGCTCTAGTTGACACGCTATTGTAGAGAAAGCTCAGTCTTAACTCTGGCAAGATAGCCAGGCCGTCAGTGGGAAATCCAGCTCATGATTTTCTTTCGTGGAGTTCCACACGGTATTTTCATGATTATCAGGGCAGTGGAGATTGATTTTCCACAAGCAATCAGTTGCACAGGTGTTGGGTTCGTCTGTAGCGATCGCTAGAGTTGCTATGACAACGACTTTACAGCGGCTTGCAACTCTTCGGAAGTACAGTTTGACCACCCTAGCCCCCAATATTTTGGGGAACTGTATCACACCGATTCGCGAAGTGCTGTAACTCAGAACTTCGCGATTGCACGAAGCGCCGCGTCACAGGCGATCGGCCTTTGCATGAGTTCGGAGGTAAATCTCTCTAGTGCAAGAAGGCAGAGGGTAGAAGACATGGAAGCTTTTACTCTAAGCTTTTCAAACTTGTTCAACTGGATAGTTATTTGGGCCACGCTGCACTTGAACAAGTGAAGCTAGGGTTAGTGATGAGGAAGGAAATGTCATTATTCCTGGTCATTTAGAGCAGCAATACTACTCTAAATAGTAGTTAACTAAATTAGCAAAAAGTATTTATTACTCACAACAATATCTTCTTAGAAAGCTATAATAATACACATAGACTACATTGCTGTAAGAAACGCTGTGAAACTAATAAAAAATCGGCAATGGGCATTGAATGAAATGGATAAATGGTTATCTCATTCAATTGAATTTGGCGAGAAGCCCATTCAACAGCGTATTATTTACGAACATGAAGTTAGCTGGCCGTGGCAGCCCTATCCTGTAAAAGTGTTCTTGATTGAATATAGGATGAAAAAGGGATTTGAGGGAATTGGTATTACTGGGCCTGTAACCTGGAGCTTTGTTGCTATTGACGATTGGAGAGCATTTACTCCAGAAGATTGGATTTATTGCTATGCAGGCTGGTATATCCAGTTTTTTTTTATTTATCCTAAAGGAGGGTCGAAAAAAGATTCTCTAGAAAAAGCGTATCGTTTTGTCTTCCAGTTAATAGAACAACGAACTATAGAGCCGTTTTTTTTTAAGATTTGTGATGCATTCGTTTTGGGAGATGACCTAACTTACTTTGCTATAGAGGGGATTAAAAATGGAGAAAAGGTTTACATTGTTGGCACAGAGGAAGATTATATTTTCTATCAAAAAGATTTGCCTCAAATGCAGCTTCCACCATTGTATTATTTCCTAGGAAAGACATTTAATCCTTTTCGGAAAGCTTAAAAAGAGCTGCATTCTTTGACACATTACCGATTTTTCCTTTTACCCTTTCTCATAGTGCGATCGCAAATGAGCGGGGAATGGTGGGTGGGGTATTAACCGTCGTAACGGACGCAGTATCCGTTCTCGCGGATGAAATCGCCCCAATGTAGGCAAGCCGAAATGGCATTGCAAGAGAACGAAGCCCGATTCAAGACGGTTTGATGCGTCAAGTGAGAGGTTTACTGCCTGAACAGGGAGGACGAATTTCAGCCATTGCTCTGACCGCTTATGCTGGAGAAGTCGATCGCCAACAGGCACCGGCAGCAGGATTTCAAATGCACATTGCCAAACCTGTTGAGCCAGAGAAACTGGTAAAGGCGCTCGTTGATTTGGCGGAACAAGGAAATTCAACCGATTTGCCCAATCATTAAATTCACGCTAGCGATGCAAGCCAAACATCAACGTCAACGGGAAGAGTCAGCTTAAACCACCCGATTACCTCTATAACTGGATGTCAAACTAAGTAAGCATCTTTGCCCGATCGAGAGCAAAATCATCACACTGGGAGATGCAAGCCAGGTAGTCCATAAGAATTAATAGAAAGATCAGCTTTTAGGTGAAAAATTATGTTCGGCTTACTTTGGGGGTTGGTCGTTATATTAGTTGCTTTTTGGGCAATAGGACTTGCACTTCACATTGCAGGTAATTTGATTCACATAATTCTGCTGCTGGCGATTGGGTTAGCTGTTTACAACTTCTTCAGTAAACGGGACGTTTGATATCTTTGACTGATTGCCCCGTTATCTTCCTACACTAGATGCGTGAAGCTCAGAGTCCCGACTTCCTAGAGAAGTCGGGACTCTTTATCGCTGTTATAGGCGATCTGCTACTTAAGTTGTGCATGCTACTGGAAATTGACCAAAAGGGAACAGGAAACGGTGAGGAACGAACCGTTCTTCGTTTCCGAGCTGGGTTTCCCCTTGCTCTGTTGATACAAGCCCCTGCCTTAAAGCGGTTGGTATTGGGAGGGACTTAAATCTCCTTCCAATACCTGTACTGTTCCCTATTGCCCGTTCCCCGTTGCCCGTTAAGTAGCATGCAGTGAGGAGATGA
>DATNPT010000067.1:0-10406 GCA_036703075.1 Chroococcales cyanobacterium | reverse complement strand
CCAACACTGTATCGAGAAGGAACCTGGATCGCAGACTATCGCAGGCTGCGGGTAGTTGCCATCAGACGAGATTGACGATCTTACTCAAAAGACGGCTGGCTAATCGCATAAGCTACCCTATGGTCAGCCGCTCGATTAAATTTTGCAGACTGTGGTCATCTTATATGAAATCGCTAAATGAATGCTACAGATGAAATTGCCTGCTTCGTTAGCCTCCCGGATTCATTTGTAGCAAACTTAAAACTATTTCATATTACGCCCTTTTGTCGATCGCAACGCCGATAGCCAAATGATTCAAACGCTTGCTAGCTGTTACCCTGAGTTAGATATAGACTCCGTTGAAATGTGTTTGGCATTTTTGAGAGCTACAGCGGATGTCCAAGCCGCTCTGGATACTCATTTTGCTCGCTATGGTCTTTCCATGGGAAAATTTACGCTGCTGATGCAATTAAGGAGCGTAAATTTTCCCGTAACTGCTAGAACTCAGTCGATCTTGTTCGCTCCATGCAACTCAATCTGTTGCTGCCTTGCTTCCTGTCGCGATCGCTTCTCTTGGGTAAGACGCTCGAAACAGTAGGGGCAGGAAATACCCTCTTGATAATGTTCTGAGGTTTTATCTTCATCGGAGATGGGATGTCCGCAACTGCGGCACATGTCATGAGTTCCTTCCTCCAAACCATGACGCACGGCGATGCGCTGATCGAAGACGAAGCATTCTCCTTGCCAAAGACTTTCTTCTTCTGGAACTTCCTCTAAATACTTGAGAATGCCACCTTTGAGATGATAAACCTGTTGGAATCCTTGCGCCATCATGAAGGATGATGCTTTTTCACAGCGAATTCCGCCCGTACAGAACATCGCCACCTTTTTATGTTGCTTGGGATCGAGGCGATTGCGAACATAATCAGGAAATTCGTGGAATGAGCCAGTTTTGGGATTTTGCGCTCCTTTGAAGGTGCCAATACTCACCTCATAATCGTTGCGGGTATCGATAACTATGACTTCTGGATCGCAAATCAACGAGTTCCAGTCCTTCGGGCTGACGTAGGTACCGACGCGATCGCTCGGATTAATTTCCGGCAATCCTAAGGTGACGATTTCTTTTTTTAACCGCACCTTCATCCGGTTAAACGGCTGAGCATCAGCATAGGATTCTTTATGCTCCAAGTCAGCTAGATGAGGATCGCCCTGCAAAAAGGATAGAACTGAGTTGATGGCCTGACGCGAACCTGCGATCGTTCCATTAATACCTTCTGCTGCCAGCAGAATCGTCCCTTTAATGCTCTGTGCTTGGCAGTATGACAACAAAGGTTCTCGTTTTTCGGCAAAGTCTGGCAATCGGACGAATTTATAGAACGTTGCAACAACTTGGGTCATTTTCCAACTCAGCGGGACTTATGGTAATGTTCGGCTCTGGTTTAAAGGCTAACAAAGGCGAGCATCAGGATGAAGAGAAAATATTTTTTCTCTACCCCCTTACGAAATGGAAGTTCAGGAGCTACAATAGCAAAAGCGACTAAATCGCTACAAATTCATGGGGGTATAGCTCAGTTGGTAGAGCGCCTGCTTTGCAAGCAGGATGTCAGCGGTTCGAGTCCGCTTACCTCCATACATTATGCCCGTAAATCCGCAAATTAAATGTTGTGATTCGCGAATCAGTGTTTCTCCTTTGCGCTGAACAACGTCAGATTCTTCCATCCAAGTAATTGTTCGTAGCGAAGAATCAATAGGGAACGGGGAACGGGGAACAGGCAACAGGCAACAGGCAACAGGCAACAGCCAACAGCCAACAGCCAACAGCCAACAGAAAAATGTCCTAGCAATTGTGGCGAGTGCTATTTTAGAAAAAACCCGGACTTGGGGGAAACCCCCAAAGCCCCATTGCGGGACAAGCGTCTCCCCAAACCCCGCGCGCGAGGGTCGCTCAATGGTTAAGTCAGTGACATTCGATTTAAGGCTGTGAAGACGATCGCTTCGGAGATGGATAAAGCGGAGATGGATCGATTTTGCCAAGACGTTCAGGAGCGTCAGGAGACCAGAACCGAATGCAAGCTTTACCAATAATATTCTCGCGAGGGACAAATCCCCAGTAGCGACCGTCATAACTGCGATCGCGATTATCACCCATGACTAGATACGAGTCGGTAGGGACAGTGACAGGTCCCCACTGATAGGCGAGATTCTCCTCTATATACTTTTCTGACAAGAGGCGATTGTTAACATACACCCGTCCCCCTTGAATCTCCACCTTATCCCCCGGCAACCCAATCACCCGCTTGATCAGAGTATCGCGAACATTTTGCTGCTTGAGCTTTTCGGTCGGGGCAAATACAATGATGTCTCCCCGTTGCGGATTGGACCAGTGATAACTTAACTTATCGATCAAAAGGCGATCGTTTACTTCCAAGGTTGGCAACATCGACTCCGAGGCAACATAGCGAGATTCAGCGACGAGGGTACGAAACCCAAAAGCAAAGATTAGGCTAAGGCCCAGTGTTTTCAATCCATCCAGCCAGAGATTGTTGCGGTTTGGCTGGGAAGGATTGTTAAAATCTTGATTGGGTTGATGAGGCATAAGTCTTGAATAAGGTAACAGTGAACAGCTAGAGATAGGGGTGTTGAATCTCGCTACCAGTCATAAAAGAGTAGCAGTAGTTCCGTTAACCTTGTGACGTTAAAACCAGCAATTATGCTCCTGGTGAGATTTTATCTACAGGTAAACTCTCATCAAGCCCTACGACTCTTGGGCAATCTGGTTACTCGACAAAGGGTGTATGTGGCAAGTCATCATGAGGATAACTACTATCAAAAGCGATCGCTAATATCAAGAGCGATGCGTGGCGAGTTCAGTATCACCTTCAAGAAACGCCAAGACTGCAACCCTGGCACAAAAGCATCGGTGTATCATTGTCAAGGGCATCCCCAGGAAACTCTAAATTCTTGAGTTCGCCAGCGTGCTGCTACCCTCAAGCGGATAGACCCGATAAGGTCTATCAAAGCGTTCAGAAATTTTTAGAGTTTACTGAGTAGACAATTGAACCAATGTAGTTTTGAATGAATGAGCAGACATTGAATGGGAAAAAGTCAGCAGTTATCCCCAGCGAGTCAATGGGCTATCCACCCCAATAGAGTAAAGTCGAAATGAGTCTCAGAGTGCATCGGTTACACCTATTGATGATTCTAGTCGCAGTTGAGAGGCAAGAGCGATGAGTGATGGAATGGCATTCCTAACAGGAGCTGCCTTCGCCGGAGTGGCGGTTCTCTTTATGCTGAAGGGAGGAGGCAACCTGGGTGCGACGAACCTGCCTGTTCCTCAACAGTTGCCGGTTTCACCTGCTACTAATTCTTCTTATAATCCCTATTTAACAACACCGCAGTCGCCGATTCCTGCCTCACCCGATCCAGCTTTGTACAACAACGATCAGCAACGGTTGGAGAACGATCGCCTGAAAGCCATCCTCGACCAGCAACGTGCTGAAACCGAGCAGCTCAAAGCTCAGCTGCAAAGTCAGCAAATGCTAATTGAACGGCTATCGGGGCAGAGCACTAACCCCACGGCATCCCCAACCTGGAGCAAACCCCTAACCAATGCTCCTCAAACTCAGCAGCAGCCAGAAAATTCAGTGCTTTCTGGCATTGTGTGGGGATTGGGAGGCATGGCTGTCACGATTAGTGGTGGTCTTGTCGTTGTTGGAGCGTTAGCCGTTCTCTCTCGCCAACAGCAGCGTCCAGCCCGAACAACCTATGTGGTTCAACAACCCTACACCGCTCTTCCACCCAGCGTAGTCCCCAGGCGTCGTGCTGAGGTGATTACTCCGGTTGAAGAACGGCATATTGACTACGTAGACTACGACCGTTGAACAGCGAACAGTTACGCCGTGAGCAGTCAATAGTTGGTCAGGAGCTTACTCGGGCGTGGGAACTCCTAATCCGAGAGCCTATACAGGCGGCGGGAGTTTGAGATGAGGTTGAATCCCCATCTCAAACTCCCTCACTGTTCCCTGTTTGAAGCCGATCTGGTATGACTCCTCACGCTCATTTTTAGCGATTCACACCGCTCATATCGGCGTAGCGATCGCCAAGTGCAATGTTCTTGGGTGCCACCTCATCAATGCGCTCCAGTTCAGATTGAGTCAAAGCGATGTCGGTTGCAGCAACATTTTCCTCAAGGTAAGTACGGCGCTTGGTTCCGGGAATTGGCACGATATCGTCTCCTTGTGCCAACAACCATGCGATCGCTAATTGTCCTGGAGTCACACCCTTTTCATCTGCAATCTGCTTGACGCGATCGACCACCTGAATATTCTTGTAGAAGTTCTCACCTTGAAATCTCGGCATATGGCGACGGTTGTCATCCGCAGGCAAATCGTCTGGACTGGCGATAGTTCCAGAAAGAAACCCTCGACCTAGCGGACTGTAAGCGACAAAACCAATCCCCAACTCCCGGACAGTCGGGAGAATTTCGTCTTCGGGTTCGCGACTCCAGAGCGAATATTCGGTTTGTAAAGCAGTAATCGGGTGAACCGCCTGGGCGCGTCGAATGGTTGTTGGGGCGGCTTCAGACAGACCAATGTAGCGAATTTTGCCCTGCTGGACTAATTGAGCCATTGCACCGACTGTCTCCTCAATCGGAACCTGCGGGTCAACTCGGTGTTGATAGTAAAGGTCAATGTAGTCAACGCCAAGACGTTGTAGCGAGGCATCGCAGGCTTGATGCACGTATTCGGGTCGACCATTGACGCCACGAAAACTTCGATCTTCACCTCGCAGGACGCCGAACTTGGTTGCTAAAATAACGCGATCGCGACGATCGGCGATCGCTCTTCCCACTAACTCTTCGTTCGTACCAACTCCATACATATCAGCGGTATCGAGCAGGGTGACTCCGAGTTCCAGCGCCCGGTGAATCGTGGCAATAGATTCTGCTTCATCCCTGCCACTGTAGAACTCGGACATACCCATACATCCCAGTCCTACTTCTGAAACAGCCAATCCACTTTTACCTAATTGACGGGTTTTCATTATACTCTCCGTTCGTTGTTGGCTAATCCTGTTCTAAAAGCGTTCATCCAATTGAGTTTCGGTACTATCAGACACGCTGTGCTGTAGAACCGAAGGAGGTGTCTTGCGTGCTTTGAAATAAATCATCCAGGCAATCGTCAACATGCACAGTCCAACTAAACAAACCCCGTGCCACTGCCACTTACTCCAAGCATAGGTACCGAGAAACGAGCCAGACGCTCCTCCACAAAAAAAGCACGCAACAAAGACGGCATTCGCACGACTAGCGGCTTCTGGGACTAGGCTGGTAATTCGGGTTTGGTTGGGGACTTGAGCAGACTGTAAACCTAAGTCCAACAAGATGACTCCGACAATCAGCCCCCACAAGTGGTATCCGAATAACCAAAATAGGAGAAAGGCTGATGTTGTAATCGCGATCGCAATACCGACCACTCGCCTGGGACTTTTTCGGTCTGCTAGCCGTCCAATCAGGGGTGCTGCCGTTGCTCCAACAGCCCCAACTAAACCAAACAAACCAGCCACCTGACTGCCATAGTGATAGGGCGGATTTTCCAGCAAAAAGACGAGCGTACTCCAAAAAACACTAAATGCCCCAAACTCCATCGCTTGGATTAATGCCGCTTCGCGCAGTACGGGTTGCTCTCGGATTAGCACCAGCAATGAGTGCATCAAGTTTCGGTAGGACATCGCAACGGATGGTTGGCTTTTTGGCAGTAACCTCGAAATGGCAACAGCGAAGATAATCATCAATGCGCTAGCCAGCCAATACATCACTCGCCAGTTAAAGATAGACCCTACAAAGCCGCTGACAGTCCGGGCAAGAAGTATCCCCAAAAGCAGTCCGCTCACTACAGTTCCCACTGCTTTTCCCCGCTCTTGAGGTTCTGCTAATTGAGCGACGAATGGGATAATCAGCTGAGGCACGATAGTCGTAATACCAATTGCTAGACTTGCGATCGCCAACCAGATAATATTGGGTGACACCGCTGCTGCAACCAACGCGCCAGCCACAATGGTAAACAGAATCACGAGCAACCGGCGACGCTCGATCGCGTCCCCCAACGGGACAATCAGGATTAAGCCCACGGCATAGCCGATTTGCGTTAGCGTCGGGATATAACCGACCTGTTGAACGGAAGCATTTAAACTACGTGCAATCTCTGCAAGGAGCGGTTGGTTGTAGTACAAATTCGCAACGGCGACCCCACTGGCGACCGTTAAAAGCCAAACTGTGGAACGCTTCATCTTGGTTCCTAGTTATTTGATGTTTTGTTCACACACGACACAACTATCTTGTAAAACCTCTCATATAGACAACCCCTATCATTAGCTAGACTAATATCCGTCCTCAAGGGTCAAGGACAGGGCTTATCGGCAAGCGACCGATAACTTCTGGGATCGTTGGTACTTTAGGTCGCCACAAATACTCACGCAGGTTAATTTTTCCATCAGGGCTGAATTTTATCCCTTCTTGTTCCAATAGCGATCGCTGCAAGTAGTCATTACCATGTCGCAAGGGCGAGTGGGATATCTCGCCTTTGGCATTAATTACCCGATGCCAAGGGATATCAGATGAGCGCATATCCACTCGATACAGGGCATATCCCACTAAACGCGCTTTCCCATAAAGGTTAGCTAACTCTGCCACCTGCCCATAGGTTGCCACTTTACCTTTGGGGATTTGACGCACAATTGCGTAGATATCTTCATACGTAGACATTTTGCCTTCCTATCCTATCCCCTAATCCACTCGCGCATCTCCCGCCGACGCAATAGAGTTCCTACAGACATACTGAGCATATTCGGGTGCTAGATAATCTGCTCGTTCAATCTCAAACCCAGCGCGGGTCAGCATGCCTTCGATAATCCATGCGAATGTGGTGTATTCTTCGCGAACGTGCGTTTCAAAATCGCTTGCGGTAAAACCCTCACCGGCTGGCTTTGCCACTCGATCAATCCAGGCATCAATCCGCGATCGATATTCACTAGGATTGAACGAGAACACCGTGTCCCGCAGGAAAAGAACTCCTCCAGCCTTCAACATTGATGCCATCCGCAACAGCCCAACCATCTTCCAGAAGTCGGGAAGGTGATGGAAGGCAGCTTTCGTGACAATGAAATCAACTGGATTGCCTTGATGCTCGTAAGTCAGAAATCCAGCATGGTGAAATTCAATGTTTGCAGCATTGGCAGCACGAGCCTTCTTTCGAGCATAAGCGAGCATGGTTGGCGATACGTCCACAGCGTGTACGCGGGCACCTGCCTTACAGGCTTGAATCGCAAACGTGCCAGTCCCTGCGCCCAGGTCAATTACGGTATGACCTGCTGAGATACCCAACTGCTCAATCAATGCTTGTTCGGCTTGTTCGCTACTAGAGCGTTGATTGCGATCGTACACTTCAACTTGTGCCGTATCCTCAAAATCAACGCCAGTCTGTTGCAATTCGTCGTAGAACCACCTAGGTAACGCGCTCATGATTAATTTCTCAGGCGTTAACTGTACGCATCATAGATTCCGGATAGCGCTGACCCGCAGCAATTCCTTGCGGTGCAATCTCATCAAGCTGCTTCAATTCATCTTCGCTCAGTACTAGATCTACAGCCGCGATATTCTCCTCTAAATAGGTTCGCCGCTTAGTGCCAGGGATTGGAATAATATGGTTCCCCTGTGCCAGTACCCAAGCGAGGGCAAGCTGTGCGGGTTTGCAGCCCTTTTCGGTAGCCATTGCCTCAATGCGTCGAACCAATTCGAGGTTGCGTTGGAAGTTCTCATCTTGAAAGCGAGGGAAGTTGTGCCTGACATCATCCTCAGTCAAATCTTGAGTACTCTTAATTTGACCTGTAAGAAAGCCCCGACCTAGTGGGCTAAATGGGACAAATCCAATGCCGAGTTCGCGGCAAGTAGGCAGGATTTCGTCTTCCACATCCCGCGTCCACAGAGAATACTCGCTTTGCACTGCTGTAATCGGGTGAACGCTATGGGCACGTCTCAGGGTAGCAGCAGATATTTCAGAAAGACCGAGAAACCGAACTTTACCTTGTTTAACCAGTTGGGCCATGGCTTCTACAGTTTCTTCTACTGGTGTCTTCGGATCGACTCGGTGCAAGTAATACAGATCGATCGCATCCACACCAAGACGGCGCAAGCTGGCTTCACAAGCTTCGCGAACGTATTCGGGTTTGCCGTTGACACCCAGAAGACTTCTATCCTCACTCCGCACAATCCCGAACTTCGTTGCCAAGAAAACGCGATCGCGACGATCGGCGATCGCGTTTCCCACTAACTGTTCGTTCGCGCCAATTCCATACATATCAGCGGTATCGAGCAAGCTGACTCCAAGTTCTATCGCCCGATGAATTGTCGCAATTGACTCTTCCTCGTTCATGTCTTGGGTGCCGTAAAATTGTGACATTCCCATGCATCCCAAGCCAATTGCCGATACAGTTGGTCCATTTTTTCCAAGCTGTCGATTTTTCATCTGCTATTCCTTTTTTGAGTCAATCCTTTAAACTCATGCAGTTTGAGGCTTGATGTCATTGGCATTATCGGTTTACCCGATTGGCGCGATACCAACTTCTGTACACCTCACTTATCTTCGCGTCATGAGCGTCTATACTCTCGGTCTTACCATGGCACGATGCCATTTTCGTCAAAATAGCCACCTGTTGGCCCATCATCTGGCAGCGTTGCCAAACGTACCGGGGCTGTTGCGCCCTGCTCGACTGTGCGTGTACCTCTGTAATCGTTGATGTCAGTCGCTACATAACCAGGGTCAGCCGCGTTAACTTTAATCGGTGTGTCTTTGAGTTCGTGCGCGAACTGAATCGTCATGGCATTGAGTGCCGTTTTCGAGGAGTTGTAGGCTAGATATTTAGCCTGTGCGTATTCGTACTTCGGGTCGCTGTTTTGCGTCAGCGAACCCAAACCGCTTGACATGTTGACAATGCGACCGGCGTCGGATTTACGCAGTAGCGGCAACATCGCTTTGGTGACAGCAAACACGCCGAAGACATTGGTGTCGTAGGTGCGGCGCAAAATTTCAATACCGAGTTGGCTGGGTGGCGTATTGTCGATCGCAATGCCTGCATTATTAACCAAAATATCGAGCTTGCCGAACTCGTTTTCGATGTAGTTCGCTGCGGCATCGATCGTATCTTGTTGGGTCACATCGAGCTGTACGGCGCGTGCGTTAATGCGATCGGCTTGCAGCTTTTCGGCAGCTTCGCGACCCCGATTTTCATCGCGCACGCCCAGCAAAACTGTAATTCCCTGCACGCCTAACTGACGCGCAATTTCTAGCCCGATACCCTTGTTTGCACCTGTGATAAGTGCGACTTTGCCTTCGACTGGTTTTGGTGCCATCACTTACTCCTTGCCAGAATTTGAGTTTCTCTCTATTTATGGTGGAAACTGCTGGTTTTTGAGAATCGGGAATGGGGAATTGGAAAGCCTTTGGCTTACAAGCATTTGGGTGGAATCATGCCGTTTGAGTTATCGGCGTAAATATAGGAGAGCCGACTAAACCCCTTCCCGTTTATCCCAGATAAACGTTAACGTTAACGTTAATGTAAGGCTAAAAAAATTACTATCCTTTGGTTTGCTCGTCAATCCATTGCTGAATTCTAGTAATGTTAGCTTGCAACTCACAACGAAACTGCGCTAGGGCTTCGATCTTCTCATCAGCCTCCTTGAGATGAGATCGGAGAATCTCTAGCAGCTTCTGCTTACCCTGTAACATCGTTGGTTCTTCAAAGAACAGGTCGATGATACTGCCAATCTCCTCTAAAGTTAGCCCAAGGGATTGAAGGGCATCGATCTTGTGCAGTTTAGCTAGCTCGGCCTCAGTATAGTACCGAAAGCCCTTCCCCTCACGCTCGCTAGGTTTTAAGAGTCCTAAGTTCTCGTAGTAGCGAATTGTTCGAGGAGTTACACCAGCCTTCTGGGCAAGCTCTCCGATACGCATCCGTTCGGTCACAGTCTAATTTTTCAACCTTGACGTTAACGTTAATTTTTAGGGTAAAAACTTTCAGAGGGTTTGTCAAGCCCTCGAAGCGTCAAAGAGTAAACTTCTTGCATAAATCCTGGAATGCCCCCTCGCATCCCCCAATGAGTCTGTTTGCAACTATTAAGGGGATTCGGATTGTCGAGTTTGCCAATACTAGTTTTCGCAAAACCGGAATTGGTGAATTTCAGCCAGATTTAGCGTTTTATAAAGCTTACTGTACAAACTTTCTTGCCTTCTGCCTCCTACCTTCTTGCACTAGCTAAGACGAAAAACTGTGCTAAAAATCAGGCTCATGAATTTCGGGAATCTGAAACGCCCCGCTTGAGGTTGTTTTTGTGGAGCTTGAGCGCAAACCTCACGCGGTGACCAGAAGTGCTC
>DATNPT010000063.1:0-3693 GCA_036703075.1 Chroococcales cyanobacterium | reverse complement strand
AATATCTCAATCTTGTCTCCAGACTTGAAGAGTTCGCCTGCTGCATTGGTCGCACTCTCTAGCTGCGGTATTACCTGAGGTTTTGGTCTTCCTCGTGTGGGTCGGTACACGTCGCGTTCTGACTCCTGTGGATCTTCGCTGGTACGAGACGAGGACGAAGAGGAGGCATCTTTCGGGAGGGGGCGACTATAAGTAATGGGCTGAGGCTGGCTTCTGATGCTCTCCGCGTCCCGGCGTCTTCCGTCTGGGGCGTCATCCTCAGTTACAGGTTTTGATGGTGCTTCTTTGGCGACTTCGTTGTCTGGGACAGTCTCCACCTGTTCGGCTGACGGATTTTCAGACTCAGGTAACGCGGAAGCTGGCTCTTGCTCTACTGGCTCTACTTGTTCTACTTGAGCTATGTCTGAGGGGCGCTGCAATGCCAGTATCTCAGGCTTCTTATCCGCAAAGCGAAAACTCGTCGTGGTGGATTGGGTTTTTTTCTTCTTAGCCATGATCTCTGTTCCAGTTACATCTCCCAGCGCCGCAAAGAGCGAGACGACGTGGGCTTGTCTTGAGTTGGTTCTAGGAGGTTTGGTGCTGTGTACTAAGAGCGCCCCGCGAGAGCTAGCACGGGAACCTTAGTGTCCTCAGCAGACGTCTTGACCGCTTTAACAGCGAACAGTTACGCAGTGAACAGTTGGTCAAGAGCTTACTGACAGGTGGAAGTAAGAATTCTCCACCTCTCTCAATAGGGTAGGTAAAGTGTGAGGTTCAATCCCCACGCTTAACCTGGCCACTGATAACTGGTCACTAGTCACTGCCTGAAGGACGGCTGCAACCCTTTTGTTTAACATTAGTTGAGTCGAGGTCATATCTTGCTGAGTACGATATCCATCTTCAGGGCAATCGTGGCAAACGCGATCGCATCTGAATCCCTTAGCTATTAGGTATAGCTCCAACGTATACAGGCAAATGCTAATCACCAACAATACAGGTCAAAATGTAATCTTCTAGAGGTTGTCGATTGCCCTTTCGATACTCGTTAATTGCCCATGCATATAACGGGTAATTGGGTCGAGGTTCAATCGTAAATCGAGTTGGCCAGTAACCATATCGACCTAAGATTGCCCAGACGATGAACCTAGCTGCATGTCCGTTTCCATTGGCATAGGGATGTACTCGTAGAAAGGCATCAAAAACTCTACAGGCAAATACTACTGTATTTAACAGTTTATCCTCAGGAGAAATTTGAGAATCGGGTAGCTGATGCGTGGTATCAAGTGCCTTCACGCCTTGCCGAATCCTAAGAGCAATTTTTTCCATCGTCTCCACTACACGGGACGGATGAAGACCGATATCCGGTTCTCCTTCTATCCCTACAGGGTAGTTTTTTAGGCAACGGAACTCTTCCCCGCGATAATGACCTGCATAATAAATCTGTTCTCTGGGCGTCACTAAGCTGAAAAGATAGCCGTGGATCGGTCGCGTGTCAGATGCGCTTTCCAGAGTGTCAATGGTGTGCTGTTCGAGCTGAACTAAAATATCAACGGTTCTTTCTTGGAGAATAACCTCTCGCTTTGGGCGATCGGCATATTCCCACGGAGCACAATCAGAAGGATGGACTGAGCTAATCAACTGCACCGCAAATATCGCTGGCTAAACACTTTGCCAGTTTTGTAAAATCTTCTTTCTGGCGATTTTTTATCGCAGTCAAGGCTTGGCGAGCCAGTTGACGCTGGCTTGTATTCGTGCGAAGGGGTTCAAATGAATTGAGTTGTCGCAGCATCTCTGGAAACTCCTCTAAAAGCTGCTCGATCCGGCAAGGATGAGTAAACGCCTTTTTGATATCAATAACTTTTTTTTGAGGAAGACTCGTCCAACTCGCTTCTGTATCGAAAGCTCTTACGATGGAATCTCCAAGGTAAATAGAGCGTTGACAGTCTTGATCTGGACCAATATCTCTACTCATAATTTAACCCACTGCGTTTGGTGTAGCATTTCGCCTTTACTTTTGGCTCTATCATGACAGACCCAAAGTGCGAAATCTATTAAATTACTGCAAAGCAGACTGCCAAATCTTACTAGGAGATTGGATTGATCAACCTCTTGTTTAGCCTAGGAAGGCAGCAAAACCATTCTCCTAGAAAGTTCAGGACTTACGCACGAGCAACACCTGTAGGGGCAATCCCCCTGTGGTTTCCCCGTTTTCACTTAAATGCAACGCTATCATGCGATCGCAATTGGCTCGACTCCTTCAACTTTTGGCACAACACGACCAATTACACTACTACGGAGATAGCCACAAGCGTTTAGCGCAGCTAGACAGTTAGCAGATTGCTCGGCAGGAATAGAGGCTAAAAGACCACCCGATGTCTGAGGATCGAAGAGCAAGGGATAATGAGGATGGTTTTGCACTTGAGATAAATTGCGAATCAAACGAGAGCTTCGTAAATTTTGAGGTTGGAGGGAACTGACAATTCCTTTCCCAATGGTTTCAATTGCCCCGTCTAAAATCGGAATCGCCTCTAATTCCAACTCAACAGCGACGCCTGAAGCTTGAATCATTTCCACCAAGTGTCCCAATAGCCCAAACCCAGTAATATCCGTGCAAGCCGTTGCCCCATGGTCGAGAAACACTTGAGCTGCCGCTTGGTTGGAGAGTAACATTGACTCGACGGCGCGATCGATCCATCGCCCTTTTGCCTGATGGCGCATATCAGCAGCAAACAGCGTGCCAGTTCCCAACGCCTTCGTCAGAATTAAGACTCGATCGGGCTTCATGCCACTTTTTCGTAGAATGCGATCGGGATGAACCAAACCATTGCACGATAAACCAAATGCTAACTCTGCTCCCTCGGTGGTGTGGCCTCCCACTAGGGGAGTTTCGGCTTGCTGCAATACTTTTGTCGCGCCAGACAGGAGTTGGTACAGGGTTTCTTCTACTTTGTCTTCTTCTGCATAGGGAACCGTCACTACTGCCAAAACACTTTGAGGCGTTGCTCCCATGGCAAAAATATCGCTCAAGCAGTGATTGGTACTAATTTGACCGAAGATAAAGGGGTCATTAATTAAGGTGCGGAAGTAATCGATGGTATGTACCATCAATCGATCGGCTGGAACTTTGACAATTGCTGCATCATCGGGCGTTTCCAGCCCAACGAGAATATCGGTTCGCCCCTTCAGGTGAGAGTCGGTTTGCAGGCGTTGCAACACTCGTTCGAGCGTCGTGCTACCAACTTTAGAGCCGCAACCGGCACAGTGCATTATTTGGTTGGTTGTTCGTTGTCCGTTATCCGTTGTTAGTCGTTCTTTCTCGCTGACACTTGACATTTCGGGTAAGTCGCTGAAGCGTTGCATGAATTTGCGATCGATGCGATCTTTCCAACGCCATAGCCAGGAGGATTGCCAACCGACTTGTCCCCAAGAAGCGATCGCTTCTCGATCGCCAGTTCCGATTAAGCTTAAATAGACCTTCTGAGGACTATAGGGTTTGAGGGGTTTTCCCTCAATGATTCGCCGCAGGTTTTCAAACAGGGGCTTACCTTGACGTACTGCAAATACTCCAGCCTTGGGACGGGGATGGTTTTGCATTGTGGCGATATCTCCCGTCGCAAACACCTGAGGATGAGAGACGGACTGTAGAAAGTCATTGACTAAAACAAAGCCTTTCGAGTCTGTTGTCAGTCCCGATGCGTTAATCCAACTGGGTGA
>DATNPT010000062.1:0-5790 GCA_036703075.1 Chroococcales cyanobacterium | reverse complement strand
AGCGACTGGACTCGTGGTCGATGACGCAATCATCGTAGTTGAGAACATCGACCGATTGATTCAGGATAAGGGAATGAATCCTCGTCAGGCTGCCTCTGAATCAATGCGCGAGCTGTTCGGGGCAGTCGTTGCAACTTCACTGGTGCTGATGGCGGTGTTCGTTCCCGTTGCGTTCTTCCCAGGGACGACTGGTAAGCTTTACCAACAATTTGCACTGACTATTGCCTTCTCGGTAGGTATTTCCACTTTCATTGCCCTTACTCTATCGCCTTCCCTGTGTGCTCTCCTGCTGCGTCAAGGACAGAAACCAGGAGGCTGGTTGGGCTGGATTTTTGACCGGATTAATGGAGTAATTAACTGGACGCGCCGGAGATACGAAGGGTCATTAAACCGCCTGACGCGCTTAAAAGCGATCGTACTCGGACTGTTTATCGTGGCTTTGGGGCTAACGGGCTGGCTTTACCTGAGCGTACCTACAGCCTTTCTCCCCGAAGAAGATCAAGGCTACTTCATCACGATTATCCAAGGACCAGAAGGGGTTTCGCTGAACTACACCAGCGATGTCATGAGCAAGGTTGAAAAAGAAATCTTGCAAATTCCTGAAGTTGTGGGAACATTTGCAATTGGTGGCTTTGGTTTTAGTGGCAGTACGGCTAATAGTGGTGCCATCTTCACTACCCTGAAACCTTGGGAAGAGCGGGTTGGCAAAGGTCAGTCAGCCAAGGAGATAATCAACGGATTGCGGGGCAAGCTGTTTGCCATTCCAGAAGCGAGGATTTTACCTGTAAATCCGCCCCCTATTCGGGGTTTGAGCAGTTTTGGTGGCTTTCAGTTTCAGCTACAAGACCGGAGGGGCAACAGTGGTTTGGATGTCATGTTGCAAGCGATGGGTCAGTTACTCGGTCGTGCTAATCAGACACCGGGATTACAAGCCGTGTTCAGCACGTTTACGGCAAACACCCCTCAGCTGTTGATCGAAGTAGACCGTAACCGAGCCAAGGCGTTGCAAGTCCCCATTAACAATATCTTCAGTACGCTGCAATCCTACTTAGGTTCGCGCTATGTGAATGACTTCAATTTGGGACAACGAACCTATCGCGTCTATGTCCAGGCAGACCAAGAATTTCGATCTAAACCTGAAGACATTAACTTGCTGTACGTTCGTTCTCAAAAGGGTGAGATGATTCCCCTGGGCAACTTGGTCAAGGTCACGTCTACTACTGGCGCACAAGTTATTAACCATTACAACCTGTTTCGGTCGATTGAAATCAACGGTCAGGCAGCTCAAGGTTTTAGCTCTGGCCAAGCCATTAAATCCATGGAACAGCTGGCTGCACAAGTTTTGCCACGTAATCTTGGCTACGAATGGTCAGGTACCGCGAAAGAAGAGCAAGAGTCTGGGGGGCAAGCACCGATCATTTTCGGCTTAGGTCTTGTCTTCGTCTTCCTAGTTCTATCGGCACAGTATGAGAACTACATTGACCCTTTGATTATTCTCCTTTCTGTCCCCCTGGCTATCTTTGGGGCCCTGACAGCACAGTCCCTGCGGGGTTTGTCGAATGACGTTTATTGCCAAATTGGTCTGGTAATGCTAGTTGGTCTAGCGAGTAAAAATGCGATTCTGATTGTGGAATTTGCTAACCAACTGAGGGAGGAAGGTCTTTCAATAACTAGGGCGGCAGTGCAAGCGTCGCAAGAGCGTCTACGACCCATTCTCATGACTACCTTCGCCTTTGTCCTGGGAATAGCTCCCCTTGTCAATCCCCATGGAGCAGGAGCCGAAAGCCGACGCTCTCTAGGTACAGCAGTTGCTGGTGGAACTATTGTCTCCACGTTGTTAAGTCTATTTGTCGTACCAATCCTCTACATCATTATCAAGACGTTGGTCGATCGCTTCAGCTCAGGTGGTAAGTCCAAAAAGAGCAAAAAGAACAAGGAGACTAAAACATCAGAACCCGTTGTCGAGCTAGAGAGTTCTTCTACAAGCCATTAAGTTTCTGTCAGCCCATTCGATCTCATCCCCCGACCTTCGAGTTGGGGGATTTCACGTCGATCGCGTCAAGGAATAACATTAACCGTATACTTCAGCGTAAAAGGTTGGAAATTCCCCCCATTTTTCGCCGTTCCACTTAACTCCAACTCGTAAGCCCCAGCTTTGGGAAATACAATCTGTGCGCCTGGAATATCCCGATATCGTTCTGCGGAGATGGCTCTCAACGATGGTCTGAGTAGAGGTTGGGCATTGTGAATGCGGGGTACCGAGTAGACCGAGAGTTGGCAGTTACATTGAGACAACCCAATAGGCTGTCCTCCTTTCCGGGTCAAGGCAAACCAGGCTTGAGACGCTTTTCCAGCTTTAGGATTATGACCTGGTTCAATGTGAAAAGTAGCGGCTACATTACCCGATACCTGAACATTGTGAGCAGCAACAGGTGCGGCAATTAACGCAGAAACTAAAACCAATCCCAAGCTTTTACCTGGGTTAAGGCGGAACATACAATCTCTAGGTTCTATAAAAGTGGGCATTGCCGATCGCATGGAGGCGTTTGAAGGCAAAAGGTGCCATCCTAGCCTGGAACGTTCAGCAATGCTTATTTTTAGGGGAACTTGCCTAATAAGTCAAAAGACAGACTGTCAAACTCACCGATTGCAAGGTGTGGTAAATACAGGCTAACAGGATGTCCCTCACTCGAAAACCACAGATCGGGCTATGACTCCACTAGTAATTATTGATTTCTATAAAATTATTAATAATTGTAAAAGTAACGCATCAAAGGCTAGAAAGCCTATTATTACGTAGATAGACTAGGCAACGGTGCAGATGTACTAGTAGTTTCTCATGAATAAGGTGTGAGGCCCTAAAGCCTGAATGATTCCGCTACAACTAACACTAAAAAATTTCCTGAGCTACCGCGACGCAAGCCTCGACTTTCGCGGTCTGCACACAGCCTGCGTCTGCGGTCCCAATGGCGCAGGCAAATCGTCCCTGCTCGAAGCCATCACTTGGGTAATCTGGGGACAAAGTCGTGCTGAATCGGAAGATGACATCATCCATGCTGGATCGAAAGATGTGCGGGTGGATTTCATCTTTCACAACAACCAGCAAACCCATCGCATCATTCGGACGCGAAATCGCGGACAAGGTACGTCCTTAGAATTTCAAATCGAGACGCCCAATGGCTTTCGATCGCTAACCGAGAAAGGGGTACGGGCAACTCAGCAGTTGATTTTGCATCACTTGAAGCTGGATTACGATACATTTATTAACTCAGCTTACCTGCGCCAAGGTCGGGCCGATGAGTTCATGCTCCGGCGGCCGAGCGAGCGCAAACAAATTCTCGCGGACTTACTCAAACTCGATCGCTACGAAGCCTTAGCCGAACAGGCGAAAGATTTGTCGCGGCAGTTCAAAGGACAGGCAGAACAATTAGACCAAAGCTTGCAAAGTATCAAGCAACAGTTGCAAGAACGAGACGCGACGCTAGAGCAACAAGCTCATCTCGAAGCCGTCCTCCAACAGCTGCAACAAGCTCAAGACATCGAGCAACAAAAACTCCAACAACTGCAATCCGTGCAGCATCAGCGCAGCACCTGGCAGCAACAGCTCACCTTCGTCAAACAACAATATCTCAATCTCAACAAAGATTGCGATCGCTTAGAACAGGAAATTGCGTCTACAGAAGCGCAACAGCGACAACTTAGCGCCCTACTCAATCAATCCGACCCAATCGAAGCGGGTTACTCCCAATTCATCAACCTGCAACAACAAGACGAAACCCTCACTGCCAAATTTCAAGCGTACCAAGAAGCCCAACAACAAAAGCAACAGCTGCAACAGCAGCTAACCCAACAAATCAACGAACTCAATCTCAAAATCCGCGACACGCAAGCTCAACTCGAAGCCTTGCGGCCACAAGAGCAGGAAATCCAGGAAATTCTTTCGCGTTCGGCAGAAGTAGCCACCGCACTTGAGCAACTCAACCTCGCTCGCAAACGCCTGAGCGAGTTAGACAATCTGCAACTTCAAGTGTCTCCTCTCCTACAACGCCGTACCAGCCTCCAAACCCAACTCGATCGCGCCCAAGCTCGACTCAGCGCCCGGTTAGATGAACTATGCTCGTCTGAAAAGCAACTCAATGCTCAGATTGCGACAACACCTCAGCTGCGACGAACGGTTTTGCAAGTCGATGAGGAAATCGGACAACTGGAGAAAAAGCGCGTCTACCAACAGCGAGTGCAGGAAAAAGGCCTCGAACGCCGCCACTTCCAAGAACGCCTGCAAGAAAACCAACGCCGCTATGAAAAACAACTAGCGGAACTGATGCAAAAAGTTGAATTGTTGCAACAGCAGAATGCGGTTTGCCCATTATGCGATCGCCCTCTGGATGAAGCTCACAGTCACCATGTCATCCAGAAAACGTCTGCCGAGCAACGGGAGGTGCAAGAGCAATTCTGGGTAGTGCGAGAGCAACTGGCGGTTTGCGAACGAGAGCTTCAGGTGTTACGCAATGAATACTCCCAACTCTCCAAAGAACTCGCTCCCTACGAGGAGTTGCGAGAGCAACGGGGACAACTCGCCGCACGGCTAGAGGCGACAGATGAAGTGTATGACCGACTTTATGAGATTTCGGAGGAAAAAGAACAACTAGAGCGCTCTCTCCAGTGCGGAGAATACGCTCTCGATTTACAAACAGAACTACAACAAATCGAAGCCCAGTTACAACAGCTCAACTACAACGAACAAACCCACGCTCTAACACGCGGCGAGGTCGATCGCTGGCGTTGGGCGGAAATCAAGCAAGCCAAGCTGGACGATGCACTGCGGCGTCAAGGGAAAATTGACGAGAAAAAACCCCAACTCCAAGCCAAGCTTCAGGCTCTCCACACCTCCCTCCACGAGTTGCAAACCCATTCCGAACTCCAGCAGCAGATTGAAGCGATCGAGAGCCATTTGGCGCAAATTGGCTACAACTTAGCAGAACACAATGCCCTGCGAGCATCGGTGCGTCAAGCTCAATCCTGGCAGCTACGCTATCAAGAGTTAATGGCCGCCCAGCAGCAATATCCCCAAGTGTGCGATCGCGTGGCATCGCTCGCGCAAACCTTACAGACGCGAAAAGGCGATAGAGACGCAACTAATTCACAAGTCGATACGATTGTCAAGCAACTCGAACATTATCCAGATGCCACCTATGATATCCAAGTCGTCGAGCAACAGATCGTAGAACGACGGCGACAACTGGACGAACAGCTTTCCCAACAAGGGCGTCTACAACAGCGGTTAACTCAGCTACAAACGCTGCAAACGCAATACGACGAGCAGCAAAAACAACTGCAAGAACTCCAACGGCAATATCGAGTTCACCAGGAATTAGCCCAAGCGTTTGGGAAAAATGGCATCCAAGCACTGATGATTGAGAATATCCTGCCCCAACTGGAGGCAGAAACGAATCAGATTCTGGCGCGTCTTACCGGAAATCAGTTGCACGTCCAAATTATCACGCAGAGAGCGGGGCGTCGGGCGTCGAAGAAAACGACGAAACTGATTGATACGCTGGATATTTTGATTGCTGACGCGAGTGGTACCCGTCCTTATGAAACGTATTCCGGGGGCGAGGCATTTCGGATTAACTTTTCCATTCGTCTAGCTTTAGCGCGACTGTTGGCACAACGAGCGGGAACGTCCTTACAGATGCTCATTGTAGATGAAGGGTTTGGGACGCAGGACTCGGAAGGATGCGATCGCTTAATTGCCGCGATAAATGCGATCGCTTCTGACTTTTCCTGCAT
>DATNPT010000051.1:0-9048 GCA_036703075.1 Chroococcales cyanobacterium | reverse complement strand
GTCAAACATTAAGGCTTCTTGCTCAATATTTTGTGTGAGTTTTTCCCATTCTTTTGTAATTCCAAAAAGCTTATCGGCACGGCTGAAGATTTCCCAAGCACGAACGCTCATGAATCCGATGCCAATACCTGCAAGAGGAATCGCTGCGTAACCCAGTAAAGCAGCAATAGGCGGAAAAATCATACAGATAGACATCAAAATACCTGTAATTACACCTCCCGCCACTCCAGCTTTTGCTGTGGCAATTGCCACCTCTCGGATTAGCTCGTCTTGAGTAATTTTCCCTTCCGCAAAAGACAGTGAGTTTTCCAAAATTGAGAATACGAGTTCAATAGCTGCTGCTACCAGAGTACCTTGAATCACTGCTCCAACCACTTGCTGAACACTAGCCTTAAGAGCTGCATCAGCAAGAACCTTATGTGCTGCTGCAAGTTCTTCAGGAGTCATATCTACTCCACCACGCGCTCGGTTGAGCCAGAAGTTCTCGAAGATTCCATTTGAAGCTTCTGTTCCTCCACCGTTAACGTGCGCTTTTATATGGCTCCAATCCTTATCTTTGCAAAACTCGCGAATAGCTTCATATCCTTGAGTGCGAATTTGTCCTGGAATCGTCTCATAGACTCTGGCCGCTTCTTGAAAATTGCGAAGTCCTTGGCGTACTCCAGCTCGCGCAAATTTCAGTTGCAAGTTTCGAGGTAAGTTGTCAAATTTAATGTTGAAAGCAACTTTGAATGCTTCTTGTGCAGTAATTGTTGCAGCACTAGCAACTGAGCTAGAAGCCTGTTGAGCTTCAATTACTAGATTACTCGCAGCCTGTTGTGTTCTTAAGAGTGCTTCTGATACTGCGCTTTGAGTAGTCAACACCACATCTGATGCTGTTTGTTGAAACGTAGAAGTTATCTCTTGCGCGGTTGAGAGTGCCTCTGATACTGCACCTTGAGTAGCCGACGCCACCTCTGATGCTACTTCTTGAGCCATAGTAGAAGCTACAGCTTCAATTTCCTGAATGTTAATTTTGAACATCTGCTTGCCGAACACAAAAATTCTCTAGACAACTACTAGCCATGACCAGTGCCCGTATAAAGCAGCTCAGATTTTTTGGACGCGATCTCCTCTGACATCCCTAGAACTACTGTGCAATTATGCTCTAGCTTGTAGCATTTAACATGACTTAAATCTATCTAAAGCTAATATTTGGCAAGCCGTCAAGTACAGGGATAAAAACTTCATTTCAGCCCAGAAATATAGAGAATATTAGGGTGGGAAGGAAGTAAGTTGATACCAATTCCTCCTAAGTACGGGACAACCACTGCTGTGCATAGAACCGAGCATAGCGACCGTTTTTATCTAGCAATTGCTCGTGGGTTCCTGATTCGATAATCTGTCCCTGTTCCATAACCAAAATGCGATCGGCGCGGCGCACGGTGGCTAAGCGGTGAGCAATGATAAACACAGTGCGCTCTTTCATAATCCGCTCTAGTGCCTCTTGCACCAAGGCTTCAGATTCTGAATCGAGGGCAGAAGTCGCTTCGTCCAGGATGAGGATGCTGGGATTGAGGAGGACGGCCCGCGCGATCGCAATTCGTTGCCGTTGTCCCCCAGATAAGTTAACACCGCGTTCTCCAACCCACGTGTGGTACCCCTGAGAAAATTGAGTGATGAACTGGTGAGCATTGGCAATTTCGGCGGCAGATTGAACGGCTTTCAAGTCAAATTCTCGCTGACCGAAGGCAATATTTTGAGCGATAGTACCGGAAAATAGTGTTGTTTCCTGAGGAACGATACCGATTTGACGCCGCAAACTTTTGAGGGTGACATCTTGAATGTTGATGCCATCAATCAGGATTTCGCCAGATTGGGGGTCATAAAAGCGAGGGAGTAAATTAACTAACGTCGTTTTCCCCGCACCTGATGCGCCAACTAAGGCAATTGCTTCTCCCGGCATCGCTAAAAAACTCAAGTTTTTCAGCACGGGTTCGTCTGTCTTATAGGCAAAGCTGACATTCTGGTACTCGACTTTACCCGTCACAAGTGGCAGGGCAACAGCATTGAGTTTTTCCTGGACAGTCGGTTGAATAGCCACCAGTTCAAATATCCGGTCAACCGACGCCTCCCCCTGCCTGAACTCGTTGTAGTTGCTGGTAACGTGGGCAATGGGGTCGATAAGCAGCAATGCAGCCGCAACGAAGGTGGCAAATTGAGTGCCAGTGAGGTTTCCCTTAGAAATTTGCCAGCCGCCGAGGAGAAACAGCAGCAACACGCTCAGGGCATACATAAATCCGATAATTGGAAGCTGAATTGCCTTGAGTCGCTCAGCCGCATACTTGGCTTGACGGTTTTGTTCGGCTTCTAGGGCAAAGCGTTCGACTTCAAACTCCTCAGCCGCAAACGCTTGCACTAAACGAATGCCACTAAACACCTCTGTGAGTAAAGCCGATAAATTGGAGACGCGATTTTGACTGCGGCGCGAAACGTTCAGCATTTGATCGCCGAACCAGCCAATTAAAACACCCATCAACGGGGCCACAATAAACGTCGCTAGCGTCAGTTGCCAGTTGAGATAAATCATGTAGCCCAGCAGCACGATCAGTTGTAGCACGCAGGGGGTAAAGTCATGGAAGAGTTTATTGACCACTTCCCCAATGCGATCGATATCTTCTGTGAGACGATAGGTTAAATCGCCGGTCTGAGCGGTTTCAAAATAGCTGAGGTTGAGACGCTGGAGGTGGGCATAGACTTGCTTGCGTAAATCTAAGGCAACGAACAGAGCTGCTTTTGCCATCAAGGAGTCTTGACCGAACATCAGGATTTTCTGGACGAGAAAAACCAGCACAAGGACTCCAGCGATCCGGGCAAGCCCGATCATATTACCCTGGGCAATTAAACTGACAAGTTGGCCGGCTAGTGAGGCTTGGAGCGGCCAAAACACCGTAACCCCTAATGTACAAGCAAATGCTTGAGCAATCGTTTTCCAATGGGTGCGGATATAAGGGAGTAGCTGCCAGTAATGCGATCGCGTTTTCAAACCGTAAGTCCAGAACAATTTTTGCTTTGATTCAGGCTATCAGCTTTCCTCACTTTCAGATAGACCTAAGTGTGATGCTAAAGGTTTCTTCCTGGTAAGCTCGCCGCGCATCTAAGCCTATTTCAAAAAATCAAGACATACTGTTGTGTAGCACTAAACTCCTATTAACCAGCACGATGAAACTAACGTCCCTGAACAATGTGACTGAAGAGTCAGTCTCCCACAATCCAGCCATTAAAAAAAAGGTGATGCTACGTTTAGGTGACTTGCCCCACCTCACCAACTTCTCTCAAGCACGGTTTGCCCCCGGTCAAATAGCGGCGGCACACGCACATGACAATATGTGTGAAGTGTTTTTTGTCGAAGCAGGGTCAGGAGTCATTCGGATCGATGGGAAAGAATATCCATTACACGAGGGAACGTGTGTAGCGGTGGAACCTGGCGAGGCGCATGAAGTGGTGAATAATGGCACTAGCGAGTTAGTTCTCACCTATTTTGGACTGCGAGTTTCTCCAAACTAAATTGAATGCATTAGTTCAACTACTGGTGGGATGGCTGCCCCGATGATAAATCGCACAGAGCGCGAGCGATTTCGCTACAACTGATAAGAGTGACTCCCTAAAAGATAGCACCATCGCACGCACCCAAAGCGTTCCCGATTCTGTTCGGTTAACTAGTGCAGCGTGGTCCAAATAACTATCCAGTTGAAAAAGGTTAAAAAGCTTACGTATAAAAACCTTCTTGCCTTGGAGCCTCCTGCCTTTTGCCTTCTTTGCACTAGCTATTGTCCGTTATGCCCCGATCGCCTGAATATACTCAGCAACCTTGGTTAGAAACCTACAGCGAAATTATTGATGTTCGTAGCGAGAGCGAATTCGCCGAAGATCGGATGCCCGGTGCCATAAACCTGCCGGTGCTCAATGATGCTGAACGCGCTAAAGTGGGTACGCTTTACAAACAAGTCTGTCCCTTTGATGCCCGTAAGGTTGGCGCATCCCTGGTTGCTCAGAACATCGCAAAGCATCTCGACACTCACTTCATTACCAAAGCCAAGGATTACCATCCTCTACTGTACTGTTGGCGTGGAGGTCAGCGTTCCAACAGTATGGCGGCGGTGTTAAGTCAAATCGGTTGGCACGTTACCGTCCTTGACGGGGGATACAAAACCTATCGCGCCTATGTACGCGATCGCTTAGCAAGCTTACCAGGACAGTTTACCTTCCGAGTGTTATGTGGGCTGACAGGTAGTAGAAAAACCGATATCTTGCGCCAGTTAGCACATCGAGGCGTTCAGGTACTCGATTTAGAAGGATTGGCAAATCATCGCGGCTCCCTGCTGGGACAAGAGTGGGACAGTAGTAGTCTGGGAGAACGTGGAACTGAAGTGAGAGCCAACCAACAGGCTGCCTCCTCCCGTCAATTTGGCAAATTTTCACCTCAACCCTCGCAAAAACGGTTTGAATCACTCCTTCTGGAACAATTGCAACGCTTTGAACCCAGTAAACCCGTGTGGGTCGAAGCGGAAAGCAATAAAATTGGACAGGTTTATTTACCCCTATCTCTTTGGCAGCAGATGAAACAGGCGAGTTGCATTGAGATTGAACTACCGCAAGCTGCCAGAATCGAATACCTGTTGCAAGCTTATCCCCATTTAGTCACTCACCCTAACCTGCTCAAAAATAGGTTAGACCGCCTCAAGTCTCGTTATGGTCGAAAAAAGCTCGACGAGTGGCACAGCTTAATTAACGCAGGACAATGGAATACTTTAGTAGGCGATTTGCTGTCATGCCACTATGACCCGGCTTATTGCCAGTCAATCGGTCAAACTTATCACCCAATAGAACGAACACTGCCAATAGCCGACTTATCAGATGCTAGTGTTAACGCTTTATTGGATGATTTAATCTTCTACAAATAATAAAACCCTCTTCGCGTTTGTTCTAAATTAGCGTATTCCACCTGACAGGATATAAGACAGAAACCCCACCTAATGCCGAACAGTCTTCTGGCATAAATGGGGCTAAGGACGCAGTTAGGAGGTATCTTTCTGTCTAAAATATCCGTAGAATTCCCTAATCTGTTCAAGTCTTAATAAGATTTTAAGCTTAAGAGGTTTTAGTGATTAAGAATTCCTGAGCGTTTGATCGGGCGATCGCCTCTAGCAATTCTGCAAGAGGTTAATGTTTGTGTGCGTAGTTCATAATGAAAATCTCTCTTACCTATTACCCAATTTCTCGTTAGAGTTAGCTAGAAAAATGAGTGTCGTCTCGATCGAAATACTCATCTACTATTTGATGAATGCGGCGATGATGCGGCAACCAATAACTCACCCCATGTCGTCCAGTGTTATTAGCTTCACCCGGTAGTGTCAGCATTTCCACATTTTTTCGCTCGGTTTTTACACCAAAAGCTGCCAAAGCAAGTAGCTCCTCTGTACTTAAATTTGTGTCCAGGTTCGACTGCACTACATTAAGAATTTGGGGAAATCGCACCAGAGTCATCGGGTTAAGCGTCTGTTCCATCAACGCACGCATGACCATTTGCTGCCGCTCGATTCGACCAATATCTCCATTGCCATCGTGTCGAAAGCGCAATAATTGTAGCGTGCGATCGCCATCTAGATGCTGCCTTCCTTGCTTGAGGTTGATGTACAGGTGCTGAGAGTCATCCTGGTACTTCATGTTCTTCGGAACGTAGACAGTTACGCCGCCCAATGCATCGACAAGTTTTTGCACGCCTCCCACATTGATCCGGACATAGCGATCGATCTGAATGCCATCTAATAACTGACTAACCAACCTCGCGCTAGCAACGGGGCCACCTTTAACATTAGCCGCATTAATTTTGATCGTGCCAAACCCATCCATCTCGACTTGGGTGTCGCGAGGAATCGACAGAGCAATCATCTTTCCAGTTTCTGGATCGAATCGTAACAAGAGCATCACATCCGACAAACCGTCGAAGGAGTTCACCTGCGCCTCATACCCAAGATTATGAGTTTCAGGTGGCGGGTTGCGGACGTCTGTGCTCAAAACACTCATACCCATCACCAAGATAGTGACGGGTCGAGTTAACTCTGGCAAGCGCAGTCCGGCACGGGTAAGATTACCACCTTTGTTGAAGAGAGCGGCTTCCTCTGGCGTCAAATGCTGTTGCAATAGCGGTGTGCTGGAAAGCGATAGCGCCAATAATGCCCCTCCAGCCGCTGACAGCATAGCGATTCCGGTAAAGCCAAATCCCAACCAGAACCAACGTCCTCCTTGTGTTCTAGGATTGGGTGATAGAGAGCCTTGTTGCTTGATGTTACGAACCGTCACTAACTTCCTCACACAAAAAAATAGCAGACGTGCTGGTAGCAATTAGCGATCGCTCTAATTGCTTCAGAAAATTTCATAGTAGCCGAGTTTCAACTCCAGCCAAAGTACACGGGTACGAATGCGGGGTTGCAGGTTGGGAGCGAGCTAACTTTTAGTGGCATAGGACAGGCAGAAAAAGCGAGCAGGTCAAAAGGCAGAGAGAAAAAGGACGTGGGAGATACCCTTTCCCTCTAACCCTTTTCCGATCGCTTAGCATAGGTTTCAGGAATTCTTATAAAAGTTTGGTTGAGGCTGGGAGGGGGACGAGGAGACAGAGACAGGGATTAGATCGCATTAAACTAACCTAACTGCACGAAACTCAAATCAATTATGCTGGGAGATGCTGAGGCAAGTCATCCTTAGCTAAGAGCTGAAACAAATCAAAAGTTTATTGCTAGATCGCCAATCAAGTAGAATATTCCAGTGCAAGCGCTACTTTATCCAGTACTTATGGCGCTGAAGTGACAAATCCATGGCAAAAACGCGATCGCTTAGATGGCTTACTAGCTTCACGATCTCTTTGCTATCTCTTCATACGCACGCAAGCCGTCATTGTTGCTGTTAAACGTGGGCTTGTTAGTTTATAGGTTTCACTTTAGTTGAGACTTGGATTCCGGCTTTAGACAGACATTAAAAGTGGACAACAAAGTGGAGTAGAAGCTGCACCAGCTTTGTTTATAAATAGAATTCGCTATCGCAATTTTCGGAGCATTGAGCATTTGGTGAAAGCTGTTATTGCCCCACGTAATTAAAACGCCGAGAACTGATTCACACAAAGGGAGATTCCCAAGGTCTTACATCACTGTCGGGAATGATTAAGTTGCGTTTTAACTTAACAAACTTGAGTTGTGTGCATTAGGCGATCGCTCTCAGAATGAAGTTAACCGAGGTGGGCAGCAAGCTCACCAATCTAAAGGAGATCGAGATGACTAGCGATCGCGTAAACAGTCAAAACATGAAACTCGAAGTTGTGGTACTGCCCGTTTCCGATGTCGATCGGACTAAGGACTTCTATAAAACGTTGGGGTGGCGGTTGGATGCCGACTTTGTCGTCAGTGAGAACTTCCGAGTGGTGCAGTTCACCCCTCCTGGATCGGAAGCCTCGATCATCTTCGGTCAAGGAACTTCGTCATCCGCGCCTGGTTCAGTTCAGGGTCTGTACCTCATCGTTTATGACATTGAGGCAGCCCGCGCTGAACTCGTCGATCGGGGTGTCGAGGTGAGTGAAGTATTCCATTCCATCAACGGGGTCTTCCCCTACGGCGGAACTGAGGGACGGGTACCAGGTCCCGATCCAGAACGCCGCGACTATGCCTCCTATGCCTCGTTCAGCGATCCAGACGGCAACGGTTGGGTGCTTCAGGAGATAAGGGTGCGGAAGCCCGGACGGTAATAGGACATCGATCGCTTAAGGACAGAAGCGAAGTTCAAGGGCAGAGATTATGACAAGGAAATGGGTGGAGAAGTAGAGGAGTGGAGAAGCTACTTATCATCCCCTCTACCCCCTTACCCCCTTACCCCTGTACCACTACCGCTATCAACGCAATGTAGTGCCGTACTAGCCAACGAGTTTTAGAGGATTTACAGATGAAGATTTTTGTTGCCGGGGCAACAGGAGCGATCGGTCGCCCAACGCTCGACCAATTACTTGCCAGAGGACATAATGTTGTCGCGCTGACCCGCACCCAAGAAAGAGCACAGTCCTTAGCGGCACAGGGAATCGAACCGGCGATCGCGGATGTATTCGACGCAGAGTCAGTTAAAGCGGCTGTCATTCGCGCTCAACCAGAGGTGGTGATTGAACAACTCACCGCTCTACCCAGAACTTACAGTCGCGAATCCATGAATGCGACAGAAGCTCTGAATATGCGGATTCGATCAGAGGGAGCAGGCAATGTGCTGGCGGCGGCAAAGGCAGCAGGGGTGCGCCGTTTCCTGAAACAGTCGATGGCATTCTGGGGAATTCCCGGTGCTGGATTGGCAGATGAGGAAACCCCGTTATCAATTGATGCCTCCCCCGCCGTTGCTGCCGATGCTCGCCTCGTCATTGAAACTGAACGTCGTTTACTCCAAACGCCCGATCTGGAAGGAATCGCTTTACGCTATGGTTTCTTCTACGGACCCGGCACCTGGTTCAACTCGGATGGTGATGTAGGGCAACAGGTGCGGCAGCAACAGTTTCCAATTGTGGGCAATGGGGATGGCGTCTGGTCGTGGATACACATTGAGGATGCCGCAATGGGCACCGTTGCCGCCGCAGAGCAGGGCAATCCTGGTATTTATCTGATTGTGGACGATCAGCCTTTAGCAGTGCGCGACTGGCTGCCTGCGTTTGCTCGATCGCTGAATGCTCCACCCCCGCCACGGGTATCGGTTGAGGATGCTCTGAAACTGGAGGGTGGCGCGGATATTGTTTACTACCAGACTCAGATGCGAGGCGCATCGAATGCTAAGGCAAAACGCGAACTGAATTTTCAGCCGCGACCGTTGGAATGGACGGTTAGCACCGCCGTGGCCCATGCTAACTAACCAGTGAAGGGAGAAGAAGATGAAGATTGCTCAGTATGGAACAGCGATCGTAGTCATGCACGTACTCCTTCATGGACTACATGGCTTAGCGCATAACGAAATCCCAATTCCCCTGTCTCTGCTTCAGGGTTTGTTTGT
>DATNPT010000049.1:0-4432 GCA_036703075.1 Chroococcales cyanobacterium | reverse complement strand
AACTGCTCGATGCGATCGCGTTCAAACCTCAACAGTCCTTGTCGGAAGTTGGGAGCAAGATTGCCTTTGTCGCTGCGCCAGCGGATTTTTTCTGGAAGGTAATTCACGAGTGCGCGACGCACAATCGCACGGGAATAGCCCTTGTGGAGCTTTTGGGCGGGAGGCACGGCTAGACAAAACTCTGCTAAGCGTCGGTCGGTGAAGGGGAAACGGGTTTCGAGGGCGAAGGCTGATGAAGCCTTGTTTAGCACCTCTAGGGTTAAGGGAACGTCACCCGTCGTCAGATAATGGTAATGATAGTTCCTCGCCGACCACCTCAATGAGTCTTCCTGGAAGGTAGCAATGCGATCGCTCAAGCCGATCTGCTGGGCAAATTTAGGGTTAATAATTGAGCTGAGGTTGGGAATGGGTTGCTGGCATCGGCGTAATCTCCGCCATAGCTGGCGTACTGACTGCGGAACTCGCGGTCTAATGCCATGTTGCCATAAATATCGGCGCGTCAATTGCCAGGGCGGATGACTGTGGAGTTTGGCGACGGACTCTGCTTCTGCCGCTAAAGTTAGCCACCGACCTGTGCGAGCCAGATCGAATAGGTATTCCCAGCCGTGAAAGACTGTACTGTCACCCATAAAACCATCTAGGAAGATGCGAACGCCCTGCTGTTGAGCGGCACCGTATAGACCCCAATGCATAAATAAGTTTGGGGCATAAAAGGGTTCGTCTTGGTGCCAAAGAACCCGCTCTATTTCAGTTAAAGGGCTGAGTTGGTCGGCATGGACGTAGTAAGGTTCGACTCCGCCTTGCTCTAGCACCGAGTTGATATACGGGCGCTCGTCACATTGCACTACCTTGTCAAAAATAGCAGAAAAGGTTTTTAAGGGTTGCTTTCCTTGCTGGGCTAGAAGTTCCCTGCTCACACAGGTAATGGAAGAAGAATCGAGTCCGCCACTCAAGGTTGAACCAATTGGGAAAGCACTGCGTAGGCGGCAACGCACGGCTTCGGTGAAGATGTCCCGATACGCCTCCGCGTATTCTGCATCCGAACTTAACCGCAACTCCTGCTTGGGGTCGAGCGACCAGTATTGTTGTAGCTTTAGCCCTTTGCTGTTTAGGGTTAGGCTATGACTCGGAGGTAGTCGGAAGATATCTGCGTAGAAAGTGATGATTTTGTCTTCTAGCATTACTTCCAGGTAGTCGCCTATCCTTACCTCGTTGAGTCGCTGTGGCACTTCTGATAGACAGAATAGGGCTTTAATTTCCGAAGCGAAGACAAAAATTTTGCCAGGGCGATGGTGATAGTAGAAGGGTCTAACCCCAAAATGGTCTCTGGCGCAGAAGAGCCTCTGTTGGCGGTTATCCCAAATTGCAAAGGCAAAGTCACCCAAGAGATGCTTTGGACAGTTTTCCTCCCATTTCTCGTAAGCAGCGAGAATAAGTTGGCTATCTGTAATCTTTTCGGTAGGACAATTGCAAAGATTCAGTGACGCAACGAGTTCCTCGCGATTATCGATTCTGGCATCAGCAGTAATAATGCAGTCTCCCTTCTGATTTACCAGTGGCAATGTTTCCAGAAGCGATTCGGGTGTAGTCCACAGCATCCGATGACCCAAACCAATCGCACCCTCGTTCCAAATATTGGCACCATCTGGGCCTCGATGGGCTAAGATATTCACCATTCGCCCTAAGTCAGAGCAGTCTACAGGTCGATCGTTTAGGTAGCAGATTCCTACAATAGCGCTCACAATCTGTCTCGCTTGATAGAGGGTAGTCGGGCAAAGTTTGGAGCGTTTGTGCTGAGGCAGAGAATTTTACGCTACTGAACAGAGTCACGCAAATTTTGACAAATTAGTCCCCTGTTCAGAAGGACTAGCCATAATTACAGGCTTTTCAGGAATTAATCCGGGTAATTCATTAAACCTTTTTCAACTGGATAGTTAATTCTGCCACGCTGCACTAGCAAAATGAGGCTTAAACAGTAGGGACACGAGATAAAGCCCCGTGTCCCTACAATTAATCTAGATTCTGATTGTTTCTAGGAGTCCTTTTGTTTTGTATCCTAATTCCCTGTTCTCATCGGATACTAACTGGCTTAGAGGGTTGACCTAGATTAGGGCGCTTTGCCGTGATATGAGACTCTAAAGCTGCGATCGCTTGCTTGTACTGTGGGTCGTCATTCGTTGCCCGCAACTTCGGTTCAGTCTCCAAACGCTTTTCTTGATCGCTGGTTAAGTCAAGCTTGATATCGGGTGCAATGCCCTTGTGATTGATATCTTCTCCGTTAGGCGGGTAGTAACGAGAAATTGTTACGGCTAAGCCCGAACCATCGGATAAAGAATGAACCGATTGTACAACCGCTTTACCAAAGGTTTGGCTGCCAACCACAGTGGCTCGCTTATTGTCCTTCAACGCGCCGGTGAGAATCTCACTCGCACTAGCGGAGTTGCCATCAACTAGAACAGCCAGGGGCAGCGAAGTCAGTGCCGAATGATTAGCTGAAAATTCTTGTTTGCCGCCCTTACGGTCTACTGTCCGGACAATTGAACCGTTATCGATCCACATCCGAGCAATTTCCACACTGGCTTGCAGCAATCCCCCTGGATTGCCTCGTAGATCTAAGACATAACCCTCTACTTTCTGATCGCCGAGGTTCTTGATTGCTTTTTGCATCTGCTCGGCAGCATGGGAGCTAAATTCATTTAAGCTGATATAGCCGATGCGTAGCTGCCCTTCCTGCTTGAGGCTAGCGTGGACAGAGGGCAGTTCGATCTGAGCGCGATTGAGCGACACATCAAAGCTATCCCTCCCCTCACGGGAAATTTTCAGCTTGACGGGTGTGCCGATTTCGCCTCGAATTAAGTCTGAGGCTTGTTCCAAACTCATGCCTTTTGTGGATTTGCCATCAATTGACAAAATCCCATCTCCAGATTTAAGACCTGCTTTAGCTGCTGGTGAATTCTCAATCGGTTCGACAACCTTGAGTATCTTGCTTTGCCCGTCGATCTCCATGCGAATCCCAATACCCGAAAGCTCGCCAGATGTTTGGTTGGTGAGCGATTGGAATTGCTCGGGGTCCATGAAGCGGGTGTAGGGGTCTCCCAAGGGTTCCAGAGCTTTCCGAATAGCTTCGTAGGCTTCCTCTTTGGAGGTATAGTTTTTGCTAAGCAGTTGTTGCCGCGTTGTTTGCCAATCGACTTTGTTGAAGGTATTGTCAACGTATTCTTGGTTGACGAGTTGCCAGACTTCGTCAACGATAGTTTTAGGACTGTCTTGGAGTGCAGCAAACACAGAACGACCTGCGATCGGTGCAAACACAGACAAAGCCGCTGTTGTTGCGATCGCCCCAGTGAAGAGGACGCCTTTGAGCCACGGGAAGTGTTTTTGGTATTGGTTCATGGAGAGAGGCTATAACAGGTTTGGCGTTAGCTAACTAAACGGTTATTGTCAACGTAGCAGTCTAAAGATGAAGTTAGGCAGGAGGGTTCTTCATTCCTTGAAGGCAGTGTCAACTCCCTTCACAGTAGCTTCCACTCAGAAATCCAGTAAGGGTATGAACAGACTTTAGTTGGATTGAGAACGTTGTCATACTTCAATCTTCAAACTTGAGTTGAAGGATACCGGGCGCTTGATTCTACACTCAGCTGACGCTTTGAAGTGATTGTACCGCTGATGACACAAAAAACCGATCCATTTACTGCCACTATACTCAACTTTTCCTAAAAAGCTCTAAGAATTTTGTGCCAGTTTCTTACGGTGTCCTTAACCCACTTTCTGATTACTTATAGAAAATTGCTGGTTTGAGCCTAGTGATTGTGCGTTCTATGAAGAGACATGAAAGGTAAACTCAGTCCATGCAGCTGGGTTAATTGTCAACGCTGGTTTCAGGTTAAACAGCGACGATGTCTGCTGGGCTTAGGGTTAGTGATTGTCAACGTTATCCTTTTTTGTTGGTTGCTCGCGATCGCGTTTTCGTTACAGGGGGCGGCGTCGAGTCGCGTAGATACTTATTTTGTCCTGGGAGGCAGTATTCGCCGAGAAATCTACGTTGCTCAGTTAGCCAAGCAGTACCCAGAAACTCGAATTCTGATTTCCCAAGGTTCGCAAGATCCCTGCATCTTGCTAGTTTTTCAGCGAGAACAGGCACCAATGCGCCATGTTTGGTTAGAAAGGTGTGCTAATTCTACCTTTGATAATTTCTACTTTAATATTCCCCTCTTAAATCGGTGGGGTGTTCGTAAAGTTAAGTTAATTACCTCTCCGACTCATCTGCCGCGAGCCAAGTGGATGGCGCAAATTCTTTTAGGCGCTCATGGGATTTGGGTCGAGGTAGAGGTGGTGCCCGAGCAGGGCATTCCAGGCAATCGGGAATCTATGCTCAAAACTGGGTTAGATGTCTCTCGCAGCTTAGTTTGGGCTGTATTAAGTCAGTTCATCC
>DATNPT010000043.1:0-13608 GCA_036703075.1 Chroococcales cyanobacterium | reverse complement strand
ACACCTACGAAAACCCAACGTCAAGTTAATTGTCGCACCTTTTCCTGAACATCAGCGCGGCTCTGACCAGTTTTTCTTTCAACGATGCCCTCGAATCCCCTTGACAACTGCTACTCAGCCTTAACTTGTCACCAATGGAGGTATGGGATTGTATTGATAAAAATGGTGTGAAATAAGTAATGGCAACTACCACGATTTCCAAACAGCTTTCTTTTCTCGATCGCTACCTGACTCTGTGGATTTTTCTCGCAATGGCTATCGGAGTCGGATTGGGTCATTTCATTCCTGGAGTCGAAGCCTTCATTAACCAATTCCAAGTCGGCACAACCAATGTCCCGATTGCTATCGGCTTAATCCTGATGATGTATCCACCGCTTGCCAAAGTGCGGTATGAGGAGCTAGGCGATGTCTTTCGCAACAGCAAAATGCTAGGTCTGTCGCTACTTCTGAATTGGATTATCGGCCCCATTTTGATGTTTCTACTGGCAATTACCTTGCTCCGTGACTATCCCGAATACATGGTGGGGTTAATTTTAATTGGATTAGCCCGCTGTATCGCAATGGTGGTTGTTTGGAGCGACCTGGCACGAGGCAATACGGAGTATACGGCTGGATTGGTGGCATTCAACAGCATCTTTCAGGTTATCTTCTACAGCCCTTATGCATGGTTCTTCATTGGTGTACTGCCCCCGCTGTTTGGGTTGAAAGGTAGCATCGTGAACGTGAGTATTGCTGAGATTGCTCTAAGCGTATTCATCTATTTGGGTATTCCCTTTTTAGCTGGATATTTCACTCGTTTGTTCTTAGTGAAGGCAAAGGGCAAGCGCTGGTATCACGAGGAATTCGTTCCCAAAATCAGCCCCATCACTTTAATTGCCCTGCTATTTACAATCGTGGTCATGTTCAGCTTGAAAGGGAATTTAATTGTTCAGATTCCCTTAGACGTAGTGAGGATTGCCATCCCGCTAATCATCTACTTTGCGGTGATGTTTTTAGTTAGCTTTTACCTGGCGTGGCGAATCAAGACGGACTATTCTAAAGCCGCTAGTGTAGCGTTTACAGCAGCCGGAAATAATTTTGAATTAGCGATCGCCGTGGCAATTGCCGTATTCGGCATTAATTCAGGTGCGGCGTTCGCTGCCGTCGTCGGTCCCCTGGTGGAAGTACCCGCACTGATTAGTCTCGTTAATGTTGCCTTCTGGTTCGAGAGACGTTATTTTTCAGCACCTAAATCGAGAGCGTTATAAATCCATCAACAGAGGAATTCAACAGAGGAATTAAACCATGAAACGTGTGATGTTTGTCTGCAAAAAGAATTCTGCCCGTTCCCAAATGGCGGAAGGCTTTGCTAAAACACTAGGGAAGGGAACGATTGAGGTGACGAGTTCCGGGTTAGAAGCCTCCTTAGTCAGACCGGAAGCGATCGCAACTATGAAAGATGTTGGCATCGACATTACTGGCCAACACTCTAAACCCCTCAGTGACTTTAATGCTGAAGACTACGATGTAGTGATTTCTTTGTGCGGTTGTGGTGTTAATCTCCCTACCGATTGGGTAGTTCGGGAAGTATTTGAGGATTGGCAGTTGGATGACCCGGCTGAGCAGCCTGAGATTTTCCCCAGAGTCCGCGATGAGATTAAAGAGCGGGTGACTCACCTGATTGAGTCTGTGAAGGAAGAAGTGACACCCGTTTGATGAGGTTATGATGACCAATCAAACTCCTTCTGAGCCACCAGTCCAACCGATTTCAGAGAACCTGTGCTGGCTTCTTATCTGAGTTTGTAATGGCTCGTCTTATGACGATGCCATGCAAACCATTGAGAGCGCGAACCCCGAGGTCGAATTGCGAGAAGCCCAAAGCACCTTTTTGGTCAAGTTGGCAGCCGGATAAGGCGAGATTGCCATTATCCATTACCCATTACCTAACATAATGACCTTCGATCGCAAACCCAGAATCCTATTCCTGTACGGTTCTCTGCGAGAACGTTCCTACAGCCGACTGCTGGCTGAAGAAGCCGCAAGGATTATTCAAGAATTTGGTGCAGAGGTACGTTTCTTTGACCCTCGCGAGTTACCTATCCACGGCAGCGTACCTGATACCCATCCGAAGGTGCAGGAACTACGGGAGCTAAGCCTGTGGTCTGAAGGACAAGTTTGGTCTAGTCCAGAAATGCATGGGCAAATTACTGGCATCATGAAAAACCAGATTGACTGGATTCCCTTAAGCATTGGGGCAGTCAGGCCCACTCAAGGCAGAACTCTAGCGGTGATGCAGGTGAGTGGGGGGTCACAGTCTTTCAATGCCGTCAATACCCTGAGAATTCTGGGGCGCTGGATGCGAATGTTTACAATCCCCAATCAATCTTCTGTTGCTAAGGCGTATCAGGAGTTTAACGAAGACGGGACGATGAAAGATTCGCCTTATCGCGATCGCGTCATTGATGTCATGGAAGAGCTTTATAAGTTCACTGTGTTATTGCGTGACAAGGTTGATTATCTGACAGACCGTTACAGCGAACGCAAGGAAAAAGCAGCTCAGCAAACTATCCAAGTAGCGAATAGTGCCCTTGAGGTTAACGAAGAGTAAAAGCACCTAATAGAGGCTTTGCGTAAGTTCTATAACTGAGGAGTGAGGGTGGGCGAGGTAAACCTCGCCCACCTCCGTATTTTTAGCTACTCAGCGCCACTTGCCCTGGATATGCTATCGGTAGAGAGACGAAATCCTTGTTTCCCTACGCTATTTTTTTGGGCAATTAAGCTAACTTCAAAAAGAAAGAAGTCTGTCAGTCATACATATAAGCTATGAAATTTGTGTCCGACCCGCCGATCGCGGTCAAAATCCGTAAGATGAAGCAACGGGTACGGTGGCAAGAGCCGATCATAGTCGAGCGAGAGATTGACCAAACTCGACTGGCGTTTTGCGATCGCATCTCAGACAATCCTGAATTCTCGTTTCTCGTTATCGGTGATAGTGGTTCGGGCTACCATCAAAAGCACAATCCCCAACGAGAGATTGCCGAGCAAATGCTGGCTCACCTCGAAAGTTGCCGCTTTGTGTTGCACACTGGCGATGTGATTTATTTGGTGGGTTCCAGCGAGTACTACCACAAAAACTTTATAGAACCCTACCGGGAGTTTATCGTAGGCGGCGAACAGCCAGAACGCATTGCCTACGACCAAATGGTCTTCAAATACCCATTCCTACCTATACCAGGGAATCACGATTACTACGACTTGCCAGTATTCTATGGCTTACTGACAGGAAGTACTCGTCTGCTACGCAACCTACTGCCGTCAAGGCTCGATCTGGATGTTGGTTGGCATGGCTCCTACCAAGGTAAAGCCTATGCTAAAGCCTTTCTCGACTACCTTCAAGGTATAGCGTCTAAAGAAGACCTCATCCGTCATTTAGACCGTCATTACACTGGAAAGACACAAACGGGTCGCTGCCTACTCTACGAACCCGATCGCTTTACTCGCTTACCCAACCGTTATTACACCTTCCGCACAGGTGGGATTGACTTCTTTGCACTTGACTCGAATACGTTTAACGCTCCCCTACCCATCCCAAAGACCAAAGAAGGGGAAGACTACCGTCAATCGCTGAAAAAACGTCGCAATGAGCTAGAGCAGCAGAAACAGCAAATCCTCGAAGCGTCCAATAAACTCAACCCTGAATCGCCTGAAGGTGCAGAACAACTGGATGATATGCGTTCCAAGTTGGCGCAAATTGAAGAGCTAGAGGTTGACATCGATAAGCAACTGGCAGCAGACGTTACTACTGTCACCGACGACGAACAACTCAATTGGTTACAGAAAAGGTTAATTGAGTCTTGGCATACTCAAGAGGTACGCGGACGCGTGATTTACTTCCATCATCCTCCCTATGTCACTGAAGCCACTAAGTGGCACCAAGCACAGACTTTGGCAATTCGCTACCGACTGCGCCAAGTCCTTGATGCCGTATCTGAGGCTGTTGGCTCGTTGGCCCAGGGGCGTCCCTTGGTCGATTTGATTCTCAGCGGTCACGCTCACTGCTTAGAATACCTCCGCACTGAAGACACGGGACACGCTGACTCTCACCTAAACTGGATTGTTTGTGGAGGTAGCGGTCACAGCCTTCGTCGTCAACGGAGGGAAGGCCCGGACTTGATGGAGAAGTTTTCCGAGGTAGAGGGCAATGACACTCGCTTAGTAGCGCGTTCTCAACTTTATCTCGGTCGGAACGGTCGCGGTTCTCAAACGCGGCGACCTTACTCATTCTTGCGGATTGATGTTGCAGGCGGTCAGCAGCCCAAGTTTCGCGTGCAACCATTGATTACCGAACGATTTCGACGAGACTGGAACTATAGCACCGTTGAGCCATTTACAATTTAAACTTCCCCGACTTGCTTACGCGCTCAGTCGAGGATTTCAGCGATTTTGTTGATTTTCCAAGAGCGCGATCGCACTGTACCTTGTTGAGTTAGAGAGCGATCGAGCTATACGCACGTTACTGTTCAACGTTTCAAGGGCTGGAGTCGAGAGATCGCAAAAGTCTGTAAACCCGCTCCAGCTACTGGATTTTGGTTCTAGAAGATTGGAGGCTACTCTTATCCATAATTTTTTTCAATGCTTGTGTTATTTCTACTCAAAGCATCTAGTACTAAAAAAGAGCGAATTGAGCGACGTAAGAGCAGAACAGATTGACCTAGATACACAGATACACACCAGGAGTAGCATTTCATGACTAAACAACTTGATTCAACAAAACGGCGTAACAAAACGTTCATCCGTTGGTTACTCCAAGAAGAGCGCAGCGAGGGGGAAGAACATCATCGAAAACATGCCTGGTGGCAGGTGATGTGCCTAACGGGTGTGGATTATTTCTCGACTCTAGGTTATCAACCGGGTATTGCCGCTTTGGCCGCCGGTGCGCTTTCTCCTCTGGCCACTCTCATTCTGGTTCTGCTGACTCTATTCGGGGCATTACCAATCTACCGACATGTTGCAAGGCATAGTCCGCATGGGGAAGGCTCGATCGCAATGCTCGAACACTTGCTCCCTTGGTGGCAAGGCAAGTTATTCGTACTCTGCTTACTGGGCTTTGTGGCAACCGATTTTATCATTACCATGACCCTCTCAGCGGCTGATGCCACTGCTCATATTATTGAAAATCCCCTAGTGCCACATTCTCTTGACCATCCAATCTTGATTACCCTTGTGCTGATAACATTACTCGGCGCAGTTTTCCTCAAAGGGTTTCGAGAAGCGATCGGAATTGCCGTCTTTTTGGTGGGAGCCTATCTCCTGTTAAACCTTGTTGTTATTGGCGTCGGTCTATATCAAGTCTTTCATCACCCCACTGAACTGGCTAACTGGCAGAGTTCCCTTTTCACCAGCTATCATAATGACCCGTTGCTCATGCTCGGCGTCTCTATTTTGCTATTCCCGAAGCTGGCATTAGGCTTGTCAGGCTTTGAAACGGGCGTGGCAGTTATGCCTCTGGTTAAGGGTTGCAGCACCGATACTCGGAGAAAGCCGAAGGGACGCATTCATAACACCCACAACCTGCTTACGACGGCTGCCGTAATTATGAGCTTCTTTTTGATCACCAGTAGCATAATTACGATACTCCTGATTCCCGCGGCAGAATTTCAACCTGGCGGCAAAGCTAATGGACGTGCTCTTGCTTATCTGGCACATCACTATCTCCACAACGGCTTTGGTACGCTTTACGACTTGAGTACGATCAGCATTCTGTGGTTTGCAGGCGCATCGGCAATGGCAGGACTGCTCAATATCGTCCCCCGCTACCTGCCGCGCTATGGCATGGCACCCGACTGGACGCGGGCAACGCGACCTTTGGTGATAGTCTATACCGTTATTGCCTTTGCTGTCACCATTCTCTTCGAGGCTGATGTTGATGCTCAAGGTGGGGCTTACGCAACGGGCGTGCTAGTGCTGATGTCGTCTGCTGCCGTGGCTGTCACCCTACTAGCCCATAGCTACAGATCGAAGATAGGAACGATCGCCTTTGGCATCATCTCACTGTTGTTTATGTATACCACGATCGTTAATATCATCGAGAGACCAGAGGGGATTAAGATCGCTGCGTTCTTCATCGCTGCTATCGTCCTGACATCACTCATTTCACGCGTGTGGCGGTCTACTGAACTTCGCGTCGAGCGACTGGACATTGATGATACTGCCCGTCACTTTATTACTCAAGAGAGCCAACGGGAGATACGGCTGATTGCCCATCGCAGGAATACAGGCAGTCCGCGAGAGTATTTTTTAAAGGAAAAAGAAGTGCGCGAAGACCATCATATTCCGCCTACCGATTCCATCCTCTTTCTAGAGGTTCGAGTATCCGATGCCTCGGAATTTGAGGGTATCATCCGAGTCACAGGGGAGCAAGTTGAGGGCTACCGCATCCTGCGTGCCGAGAGTGCAGCAGTTCCTAATGCGATCGCAGCTATACTTCTTTATATTCGAGACCAAACTGGTGAGATTCCCCATGCTTATTTTGGTTGGGTAGAGGGCAACCCTATCCAATACTTGCTGCGCTTTATCTTATTTGGCGAGGGCGACATTGCCGTGGTTACTCGTGAAGTTTTACGTAAGGCCGAAAGGAATCCCGAAAAACGTCCTGCCATCCATGTTGGGGGTTAGTGGTTAGTGGTTAGTGGTTAGTGGTTAGTGGTTAGTGGGAGTAGAAGTTGAAACGCCTAGGTGTAGAAATTAGTCCCTACTAACTACTAACCAAATAGTCTTGCGCGTCGAGCAACACTCCCTGCAAAATTGGGATGCTCTCATAGAACTGATCGAAGACAATTGATTCGTAATTATCGCTATTTAGTCGGCACTCTCATTGCTGGCCTGGGAATTGTCTTAGGTATCAGGGGAATTCACGAACATGTATCATCTCAGCCACCTGCTACCCGTTCACCAGCACCAACTTCTCAAACGCGGTTAACTACATCGTCACCCCCTCAATCTACACCCTCACGCGATCGCTCGCTAACTGAACTCTATCAATTACGCGATCGCCTGCAAGGTGAGGCAAACAAATTTTCCACCATTTTCGACTCAGCAACATTTGTCACTGCGTCTGAATATCAGAGCATGGTGCAGCGACGCGAAACACTCCTAGCGCAAATTCATGATGTTGATGCCCAAATTCAGGGGAATAAAAATGGGCAAGCGAGTTGGGATGAAGCCTTGAACCGAGCCGCTAAAGCAGCAGAAATGGGTCGTTCGCCTCATCCCTCTGCTGCTACTTGGCAGAAAGCAAAATTCTTTTGGGAAAAAGCGATCGCATCTCTGCGTGAAATCCCACCCAACTCGGTGCTAAAAACTCGTGCCGACCGAAAAATTAAAGACTATCAGAAGCACTTATCAGATGCCAAGGATGAACTAGCCAAAGTAGAAACCCAAGTTCTAGGCGCGATTGTCAAGCAAAGCGGTCTTTCCAGTCAAGCAATGGTTACAATCTGCAACCTTTCGGGAGACTGTAGTAACTGGAATGGCGATCGAGTTTTGGCAAAACCGGCTAGCTTGAATAAAATTCCGATTGCCGTAGCCTTATTACACAAAGTCTCCACGGAACACATCAGTCTCAACACACCCATTAACGTTACTGCTGGAAACTTTACAGAAGATGGCAGCGCCCAAATTCAGGTAGGACACCGTTATCCTTTAAAAACTCTATTAACAGAGATGATTACTCACAGTAGTAACATTGCAGGCAATCAATTAATTGATTACCTGGGTTGGGACTATATCAAGCAAGTTTTAAAACAGCGCGGCTATCGTATAACCCGCGTTGGCTCAAAGTTTATTGGGCAACGTGTGGCACCTGCAAATATTGCGAAGGGAGGTAGCATTTTAACCAGCAATGAATTGACGCAAATGATGGTGGAAACCTACAATCGCAAGCATCCGGGCGATGAAGTATTGATTGATGCGTTACATCATCAACATAATCCCTATCTGGGACTTGTGGCTTTGAAAAGCACACCTGCACGATGGTTGGGTGAAAAAACTGGGGAAAGCTCTACAGTTCAGGGAACTACTTTCGCATTCCGTCTGGCTGGGGAGACTTACATTCTCACTGCGATCGATACTCCTGGTAATCGAGAAGCAAATATTCGTCGCTGCATCGTGAAACTAGTCAATTATATTGCCCAACACAGCTATCTTTGAGCTGTGGGAAAGGTTTGAAATCCCTTAACCTTCCCCTGCCGAACTATTACGAAGAAAGCATTGAGCTACGCACAAAACAGCAAAAGACGGAAAAAAGCTATCTGCTGCGCTCTCAACTGGACATCGCCAGGTGTCTGCACTAGTTGTCTCTGCACAGTACCCTAGCGCATCTCGTCTATTGGGCAATCGAATAATCATATGAGACGAGGGGAGGCGATTGTGTTGTGAGATGCGATCGCTTTCCCTCTTCTGCCTGTTGAAGATTGGACTTCTTGCATAAGTGGCAAAGCACGAAGAGATACATACAAGCGTTACATCACAACAATTTACGTTTGCAACAGACTTCATAGAATCGCAGGGAGCCAATGATGCAGGGAAACAAAGTTCAATTTCTTAATTGCGAATGCGGATTGCTATACATGCTAAACGGCGAGCGGGGTTCAGCTCATGCGATTCATTGCCCTGCATGCGGTCGAACTCCTCGAATCGAACGCCTCAATCAGTCTAGTTCTCCCAATTTCAAGCAACACTCAACATCGATTTGGCGGGGATTTGTTGTTTCAGGTGCATTATCGATTGCCACCATCATCTCTCTTGTCATTGTTTTGCCCAGAATATTATCCCAGCAAGTTCAACCGCCTACGGTATCAGCCTCATCGCAGCCTGCACCTGAACCAAGTTCCAACCATTCTCCCATTTCTCTCCCCAATGGGACTAATCTCATCCCACCTCAAGGCTTGCAGGGACGTGCGAGCCTAACGGTTAATAATGGAACACCCCACGATGCTGTAGTTAAGCTGGTAGATAGTGCATCCGGAAAGACGATTCGTTTTGTGTATATTCAGGCCGAGCGTGATTTGACGATTAAAAATATTCCCCCTTGTAATTGCATTTTGAAGTTCAGCACTGGGACTGATTGGGATCGACAAACAGGCAAGTTTTTGCAGAATCCATCTTTCTCTCAATTCACCGAGCCTGTCAGCTTTGAGGAAATTTCAACAGAAACTGGTGTGGAGTGGCGAAACTATAGGGCTTCACTCCATCCTGTGGTCAGTGGTAATGCTCGAACCACACAAATTAGTGAAACTAGTTTTTGAAAGCCGATTGTACAATTTGGTGATGATTTGACGTGTAGAGAGACGAAGCGAGGCAAGCTTAGCAAAAAAAATCCCTACCATTTGGTAGGGTCTATTTAGTACTTTTGTACCAACAATATCTAATCTTCGGAAAAGGTGTTTATAAGTCATCAGATTTGCGATCGCGTTCCTCGAGTTTGAGTTTAAGAGGCTTTTCTTTCGTGACTAGGATGGGACGATTTTTGAAATATTCGTAGACGCCCTCATAAGCATTCTTCACCGTGTATAACCCTTGCCTCACTTCGTTGATTTCAAGGTCGTCATTTTTCGTGTGTCTTATGCCGCTGGGATTAACCATAGTCTTTTTCCTAATTAATCAGCTTTGAGAGAATATCCGCCCATATTTTTGCTGTTTCTACAATATAAGCTCTTTTATCCTCTAACCATAATGTATCTTCAAGAGGAGTGGTGGTATCTATCGAAAGATTACCAATCAGATTAAGATTGGTAATACTTTCAGCTCCTAGGGCTACTTCGCTTAAATCAAACAGGGGAACGCTCAGCATCGCTTTTCGTTCTTTCGGGATTTTGTTGCGCTGCTCTCTCGTCATTTTCCAGTCCTGAAAATTGTTCCTCAGAGCCTCCAAATCGGCAAATGTCGGTTGGCAATTAGACCAAGCAAAGCCGCTACACCCTCCATCGATCGCTAATTCCAAATCGATATCGGAGTCATTATCCATGCCGTACTGATACACGACTATCCGCGTGCCACGACCTGTGGGCAGCATAATACAGCAACGAACATTTTCGGCTGGGGTATTCTTTTGGATAGTTTCAGTTAGCGATTGCAATAGGGGAACGACTAAATAAGCTGGAGCGTGCAGAGCCTGTAATTGCTCGACTTGGTTTTCTGCCTGTTTCCACTGCGGAGCCCTTTCACAAAAAAAGGTGTGGGTATCAAAGTATCCTTTGGTGAATAGCCGTTCGCGATCGCCTTTTGAGAGAGAAAACTGAAGTGTATCAATATCATCGGGCATCGAGATGGCGATGTAGTAAACTCCATTTAATACTTTCCGCATCAAATGGTCGCCTGCTTCTAGTACCGTTGCCAGCATATCGCTACAAAAACGCCTAAGTCCGTATCGGCGTCGATCGGGTTTAGTGCTGACAGACGAAACTAAGTCGAAGGCTACAATGGGTAAACCATTTCTACGCCGTTCGTCTTCAAATAAAAAGGTAGGTAAGTTACTACTTAAGCCTCCATCGACTAACAACGTGTTATCAATCCGAACGGGATGAAACACAAACGGGTAGCTGGTAGAAGCTCGCACTGCATCAATCACAGAGGCACTGCCCTGGCGATTAGCATTATCTGGATAGACAACCGCTTTGCGAGTTTTTAAATCTGAAGCCACAATCTTCAGGGGCGGACAATTCTGATGTTTTAGGTCGTCGAATGTAATATCGTTTAAATGTTTCAACGCAGGTAGCTTCTGTTTGATTTTTTTCAAAAGAAACTGTTTGAGATTCTTTGCATGGTACAAGCCAAGATTTTCGTAGATTTGAAGAATTAAGCCTATGTGTCGAGCAATGATACAGGTTTTGGGCCATTTGTATTTCAACTTGTAAGGAAGTTGAATTAAGCGTTCTAAGGCAACTCCATTGTCATCCAAGAAATCATTAAATTTGATTTCTTGGGTCATGATTTGATACAGTTCATCGCCTGTAAATCCTACACAAGCCAGTAAAGCAACTATGCTCCCTGCTGATGTCCCTCCATAGCCGACGAAGTTGATTCCCAACTCTTCTGCTGCCTTCAGAGCCCCTGCTAAAGCTGCCCCTCTTACGCCGCCGCCCGCTAAAATTGCGTATGCTTTCATTTAGCTGTTTTATTTAAAATTATGGCAACCTTCATCAGCACGCGCCATTGTACATAAACCTTCCGGGCGTTTCAAGGAGGCTGGCACCAACTACCTATGGAAGCTCTTGCCTACGCGCTACGCCATGCTCCGCCAAGGGTATCAGCGAATGCGATCGCATTTTCCTCTAAGTTTTGTGGCGTATTAGAGATAGCGTGTTGACAGTTCAACCGAATTTTTTCCAGAAAGGGGAGAACGGCAGCGTCGTATTGGTTTTTGTGCTTTGCTTGGTCAAATGCGATCGCGTTCCATAAGTGTTCGAGTTGTTCCCAGGTTAAGCATTTTTGGATTTGACAGGCAACAGCATTTTTCCACTGTTCTACCTGGCGGTAGCTGATAAATTGCCCTCCTTTGTCAAGGCGATGAACAAACACAACATAGAGCCAGGATTCAATTTTTACGATTAGCGATTTGGGAATTCGGAGGAGCCTAGCGATTTGATGCTTGGTGATGCGGAATTTTTGAGCGGGGTTGATGCGGCGAAATAAGATGCTCATGGTCGATTTACTTGTGAGAATGATGCCAACTTTTAGTAAGAACCTATTGCTAGTGCAGCGTGGCAGAAATAACTATCTAGTTGAAAAAGGGTAAAAAGCTTACTGTATAAGCTTTCTTTCCTTCTGCCCTCTGCCTTCCGCCTTCTGCCTTCGACCTTTTTGCACTAGCCCTTTTCATCTGTAGGCGCATCGAAGATGATTTCAAATTCGGCGGCGGGTATGAAGCGGTTGAGAAATCTGAGATGGTCTTGAGCGTCAGTTCTGTTGTAGAATCTCGCCACTGTATAGCGTCTGAGGTCGGGGAGAAGACGCACAATCGCCCAAGGACGGGAATAGTCTTCGAGTTGTTCGATGCGTTGGTAGGTATTGGCTTGGGTGCCTCGAATTGTATTGAGGGTGCCTTGAACAACTTGCATGAGCTGTTCCCAGGCGGGATTGGTGTCGTTGGGGATGAGGCTCCAGTCACTGACGGGTGCTGGTAGCCAAGTCAGCAGGTAGGATGTGGATTCTTTGCTGATTTTCCAGCTCAAGCGGCGAGTTTGTTTGAGGCATTGATAATCCTGCTGTCTGAGAGACGCACAGATTTTCTCGCCTTCGCTTTGAAGGCGTAACCAGTCGGTGTGCTTCATAGAATTGTATTGTTGAAAGAATGTGAGAACCGAAGGGCAGTTAAAATAATCTCTGCCCTTTGCGTTTTCGTAGTCTCCAAGAACTAGTAAATCACAACTAGCTTATTTTTACTAGTCTCAAAGTATGATATGCCCAAGGAAAGTGAAAAGCGTCTTACACCAGCCGATTTGCGTCAGCGCACAGGTTTAACTCAAGTCCAATTTGCGGCTTTAATTGGAAAAAGTCCGTCAGCCGTGACTAAATGGGAAGCCCGAAGTGCATTGCCTAGAGGGACACCATCTGAAATCAAGCGTCTGTGTGAGGCTTACAAATGTACTCTTGATGAACTGATAGAGGCATTTGAGGGAATCGAGGTTGATTCAGAGTGACTTGTTTTGGATTGGAGAGGCGATTGCATTTTCTCTGCATGATGCGATCGCTCTTAGTTAGCTGCGACACATGAGGGAGCGATTACCTTTGCTAACACGACTAAATAAGAATTGACCTCAATGTGGTGTTAAGGCTAGCTTGAACAAAGCTTTTAATCATCCTGAGTTTTGCGTGAATAGATAGCCGATGAGAGCATAAACCTGACTATCTCGATCCACCGTTTAACTCTAAGACTAAATACCAGCTCCTGTTTACATATCAAGATGGAAATCAATTCGGCACTCATCACCAAGGGACTAACCTCACTCATCGCACCTGCTAGTCGTCAGATTGGAAGACATCTGATTGGCGAGGAAATTCTGGAAAGAAGAAAGCTGAATGAAACAGCTCTACAACCAGTGCTTCAAAAGGCAGCCGAAGAGGTATCCGAAACGATAGAGCCTCTTGGGGCAGCAGAAATTGACCAAATTTGTTTGTTTTTGACCTCTGCTGAGGCAGAAGCAATTGTGCGGCAGATATATTCAGCAAAAATTTTAGACAGTCAGGAGCAGAGCTTAGAGTTCATCCGAAAGGAGTTCTTAACTGTATTTTCACTCTACACGAACATACCAGAAGATGAGCTTGAGAATTCGGCAAAACCAATTTTTAATACCTTGATTACAGGATGTGAAGAGGCTCTGCAAATTGCTATCGATCAAGGTCGGCTGTCAGCTCATGAGGCAAAGTCAGCATTCCGCCACCGCATCCTTTTAGATGAAATCGCTGCTATCCAAAAGAACCTCACCTTTCTCACCACGCGACAACTACCAAGCATCAAAGAAATTCTGGAATTCGAGGTCAAATACCGTCAACAAGTTGCTGATCGTCATAAGTCCATTACCCCTCCCTATCTCGATGCAGCGCGAAAGCTGCCAATTAATAAACTTTACG
>DATNPT010000021.1:0-21268 GCA_036703075.1 Chroococcales cyanobacterium | reverse complement strand
TGTAACGAAGATTCATCAGTCTTCTGATTGACTTACCTCTATATTATAAAAATTTATCTAAAGTTTTCTAGCGGCTATTTTCGATCAATAATTTTCAACTTATGTTTTATACAGACTCTACTTCTTATATTATGATATCTTTGATATCTCAATCGACAACCTATTTTTAAGTTTTCAGTCTAATTCTCTTGGTTTAGCCTAGTAGTGAGGGAACGCACTCATCCTTGAACTACCCCTTTCAATCAGCTATCCTCCATTGGAGGCTGAGTTAAAGTATAGCTATCAGCAGTTAATGAATAGTAATATTTTTATAAGTCTATTTTTGTTTACGTTATGTCACCATAATTTTCTAATGCTTTAAAGTCAGTAACTGTTAACCTATATTAGGTAGAGATTTTTATTCTAAATTAGAAAATTTTTGTGAGAAATTACGGTATCAACCTATTTCAAATGTTCTTGCGAATGTACCTAATGCACTAGTTTAGCTAAGACAGTTCACTGCAAATAGAAGTTTTGTGTAAGTCCTATACATCCTTGCCGTGCTAAGAGTGCGGCACCATAGGCAGCAGCGGTGTGAATTGGAGGTAGGATGGGTACTTTAAGATGGCGCGAGCGCATTGCCGTCCAAGTTGGATTTTTGGCACCACCACCAGCCGTATAGATACGAGTTAGGTTAGTCGCTCCCAGTTGCTGCAACAACTGATATCCTCTAGCTTCAATTCGGGCGATGCTTTCCAGCAAGCCGTGAAGGAATTCCACCGAATCAGTTGGGCGCGGTTCTAGATTGGGAGGTAAATTGGGGTCGTTGATGGGAAAGCGATCGCCTGCTTTGAGTAGAGGATAATAATCAAGCGGACTCTCCCGTTTGGCATCAATTTGGCCGCTTAAACGTTCTAACTCAGCATCGCTGAAAAAGTGACGCAACACCGCACCACCAGTATTTGAGGCACCACCAACTAGCCATAAATCGCCCAAGCGATGACTATAAATTCCGTACCGAGAATCATCGACACGGGTACGACTTAACAGCTTCAGAACAAGAGTGGAACCCAGCGAAGTTACCGCTTCCCCTGGAGAATTTGCACCACTAGCGAGGAAGGCGGCGATACTATCGGTTGTCCCTGCCTTCACGATACAACCTCTGGATAAACCAAAGCGATCGGCAATATCGGGTAATACTTCAGCAATCGGTGTACCCGGAACAACTACTTTTGGTAAATGGACTGGTAATTGTAAGTTTTCCAGCCAGGTTGGATAACATAAATTCTCGACATCGTAACCGAGTTTCAAGGCATTGTGATAGTCGCTGATACCCAGTTGGCCGTGTAATAGAAACGCTAGCCAGTCCGCTTGATGCAAGAAATAGGAATTCTGAGTGTTGAATGTTGAATGTTGAATCAACCACAGAAGCTTGGCAAGGCTAGAGGTAGCGCTTAATACCGTGTGATGGGGAGGAACCAACGCTCTCAATTGCTCGATCGCGGCAGCAGCTCGCCCATCGTTATACATTAAGGGTTCATTGATTGGTTTTCCCGCATGATCGCACAGCAGTACTGTAGAAGAAGTGCCATCAACGGCGATGCTGATGATTTCCCGTCGGATTTCTGGAGGAAGTTGTTCGATTAAGGCAAACAAAGCGGTGTGCCATTGAACTGTTTTAGGAACAAGGCATGCCTTGTGCGTATCCGACACCTCCTCAAAAGGATAGTGCGTCTCGCCTCGCACACGACCTTCAGCGTTAATGACTACAGCTCGTGCGCCAGAAGTGCCACAATCAATACCGAGGTAAAGACTCATTTCGGATCGAGATTAAGGGTAAACGTCAAGGTCTATCGTTAGGAGGAGTTTTGTGAAATGGTAAAACAGTGGGAAAATACGCGGCAAGTTGTTGGGTATGTGACTATCCCTCAACTTGAAGACAACTAAGTAGTTGGATTGAGACTGACCCTTGAATTGACAGGATGTAACCCTAAGGAGCGATTGCTCGATGGATCGACTGAACGAACAGCTGCACCAGCTTGTAACAGAAGCCTGTAGTCATCCAGCAGGAAGTGCAGCTCGTCAAAAAAACTTAACGAAGATTATTCGTCTAATTACCAATAAGCTTTGGAAAGAATATACATCGTACTATCAAGATGCCCTACAACAAACCTGGGTTTACTTCTGCCAAAACATTTGCGAAGGAAACACGGGTGACCCCTACAATCCAGAGCGGGGTAGCATTGTCACTTGGCTAAATTTTTACTTAAAACGACGGCTTCAAGATTTTTACCTCAATGAGCAAAAGCGGCAGACTCGCGTAGTTTCCCTGGCTAGTGAGAGTTCGGGGTTAGGCGACAGCGAGAAAAAAACTGACCCGATTGAAAACTTAGCGGCCGAACCCGATGTTCCTCCCTTGCTCGAACAGGTTAAACAATGGGCGCAAGCCGACCCAGACGGGGATTTACGGGGTACTCACATTGCTAACCATCCAGAGCTAACCTGCCAAGTTTTAATTCTACAGCGCTTGCCTCCAGAAACGAGTTGGAAAACCTTAGCCGCAGAATACAACTTGTCGATTTCCACATTGAGCAGTTTTTATCAGCGCCAATGTTTGCCTCGCTTGCGTAAGTTTGGTGAGTCAGAGGGATATCTATAGTAGAGGGTTCCCTACCCAGCCATCTACCAAATCGCGATCGCTCGTCGCTGACTTCACTCAATCCACAAGGACTCCGGCCATGACTTACAACACTGATGAAATCGAACAATTTGCTTTACCCCTGCCGATTACTCAAACTGCCCGCCAACAAGCCGTGCAATTTGCTCGCGAGCAACCCACACCTCACAAAGCCGAGCAAGTTCGGTTAAATACGCTAGCCGTCTGCGTCGTCAACGATTACTTGCAGATGATGGGGATTCCTACAGATTTGTCGGTTAGTGACAGCTGGAACCCTGTTACGCGCCTGTGTTCGGATGTTGCCGACCTAGAAGTAGTTGGGGTTGGTCGCTTGGAATGTCGTCCAATTGGCATGCATCAACAAACCTGTCCGGTTCCGCCAGAGGTTTGGTCAGACCGCATTGGGTATGTGGTCGTTCAAATCGACGAAGCCGCGAATCAGGCAATGGTGTTGGGATTTACCCAGACAGCCGAGACAGAGGAGTTACCGGTTAGTCAGTTGCAACCCGTTGAAGCATTAATCGATCGCTTAGAGCAACCCATGCAATCGGTAGCCGCCGCGATTTCATCTGTTGCAGGACGCACGCGAGTACACTTGAGCCAATGGCTGACAAATATTTTTGATAGTGGGTGGCAAACTGTTGAATCGTTATTGAACCCAACTCAACCCGATTTAGCGTTCAGTTTTAGAAGTGCTGATAGCTTGGTCGTAGACGAGGAACCAGCAGAAACTGGTATTCGTCGTGCTAAGCTAATCGACTTCGGGGTGCAGTTTCCCGATACGTCCGTTGTTTTGGTTGTTGAACTCAAGCCGACATCCGACGAGAGAACCGAAATTCTGTTACAAGTTTATCCGGGTAGCGATCGCACTTATTTACCTCCACTCCTCGAACTCACGGTACTCGACGAATCTGGATTAGTGTTTCTAGAAGCCCAAGCCAGAAGTGCGGATGATTACCTACAATTGGAGTTCAACGGACTCCAGGGCGAACAGTTTAGCGTTAGAGTCGCTCTTGGCGATGCTAGCTTCATTGCAGATTTTGCGATCTGATCGGTTCGCATCCAAGAGCGAATGCTCGCAACAAAGACATGAAAATTCTTCTCCCCCTGCTCGCCCTGCTATTTTCAAATTAGGGCAAAGTAATAAACGTCATTAGAGAACGGTTGTGGGTAAATTAGTTGTCCTCAAGCTAGGCGATGGTAGCTTTGAGCAGGGGTTTCCCGTCACGTTGCAGATTGGGGAAGATGAGCGTAGCCCTTCGCTGGAAATCACGGGCAGGTTACCGCCCGCTCCCGAACTGCCTCAATACTATGAAAGCTGGGCGCTCTCTTATCGCCGTTTGGGATTGCGTTCTCGCTTAGAAGCCTCCGCTCGACAAGTGACGAATATTTCCAAACTGGAAGAGTGTGGCAATGCGGCTCAAGTGATTCGCGATCAATTAAATCATTGGCTTTGCTCCTCCTCATTTCGCCCCATTCGCGAGAAGTTACTCGAACAATTAACCCCATCGGATGAAGTCCGAATCATTATTCAAACTGAAAATATTTGGTTGCGTCGCCTGCCTTGGCATTTGTGGGATTTATGCGATCGCTACCTGAAAGCGGAAACTGCCCTTGGCGCTCCCATCTACGAACGGGTAGAGCAATTAGTATTACCGCACGACCAAGTCAGAATATTAGCAATTCTCGGTAATAGTACTGGCATCAATACCCAAGCCGATCGCCTATTGCTCGAACAGTTACCCGATGCCCAAGTCAGCTTTTTGGTAGAACCAGAACGCCAACAACTGACCGAAGAACTTTGGCGACAAGAGTGGGATATTCTCTTTTTTGCCGGTCATAGTTCCAGTCAATCGGATGGGGAAACGGGTCGAATTTATATTAATCAAACCGATAGTTTAACGATCGAGCAGTTAAAGTATGCCCTAAGAAAAGCGGTCGAACGAGGCTTAAAAATTGCTATTTTTAACTCCTGCGATGGGTTGGGTTTGGCACGAAACCTAGCAGATTTACAAATACCGCAAGTTGTGGTAATGAGAGAACCCGTGCCTGACCGGGTTTCCCAAGAATTTTTAAAGTACTTTTTACAAGCCTTTTCTCGGGGAGAACCCTTATATCTAGCTATACGGGAAGCCAGAGAGCGCTTGCAAGGATTGGAAGACCGATTTCCTTGTGCGACTTGGTTACCAGTAATTTTCCAAAATCCTGCCGTTATGCCACCGACTTGGCAAGGGTTAGGAGGTAGCCTCAAGCACGATACTCCTACCGACTCTAAAACTGAAGTTTCTTCAGATACAACAAAAGACTCCTACCCACAGAGGCAGCAAAAGCTCAAACGCAAACTCTTAAGCACAAGGCGTGGTCTTACAGGGGTTTTCGTTATGAGTTTAGTCGTCACGTCCTTGGTCGTGGGAGTGCGACAGTTGGGTGTACTGCAATCCGTAGAATTAAAGGCATTCGACTACCTGATGCGATCTAGACCTGCTGAACTGCCGGATTCGCGTCTTTTAGTGGTTGAAGTCACAGAAGCGGATATTCAAGCCCAGAAAAAAGAGTTAAGACCAGGGACATCGCTTTCCGACGCCAGTCTGGCAAGGCTATTGGAAATTTTAGAGTCCGATCGAGCCCGTGCGATCGGCTTGGATATTTATCGAGATTTCCCTGTAGGCAAAGAGTATCCCAATTTAGCAAAGCAGATGCAGCAAAGCGATCGCTTCTTTATCATCTGTCAAATTAGTGAGCCAAAAAGTAACTACCCTGGTGTTGCACCGCCACCAGAAATTCCAGTAGACCGCCAAGGCTTTAGTACCTTTGTCCCCGACCCTGATGGTGTCGTGCGCCGTCATTTAATCGCAATGACTCCACCTGCGGCCTCTCCTTGTACCTCCCGCCACGCGTTTAGCACCAAGCTAGCAATCCGCTATCTAGCAGAACAAGGCATCTCACCCAAGACCACAACAGAGGGTTACTTACAGCTTGGTTCCACAGTCTTTAAACGCTTGCAGTTTCATGCTGGCGGTTACCGTAATATCGATCTATGGGGTCATCAAGTGCTACTGAATTATCGTTCATACCGCTCTCCCCAAGAGTTCGTTGAGCGAGTCACGCTTACCCAAGTTCTGAGCGGTCAGCTCGATCCTAACGCCGTAAAAGACAAGATTGTTCTAATTGGCGTGACTGCTCCTAGCCGTAACGATTATTTTGCTATCCCCTACAGTGGGGGAAAGAAGGATATGCCAGGGGTCATCTTGCACGCGCAAATGGTCAGCCAGATTCTCAGTGCGGTTTTAGACCATCGACCCCTATTGTGGGTTTGGTCTGAGTGGGGTGAGATGCTTTGGATCTGGAGTTGGTCGTTCTTCGGAGGTTTGCTGTTCTGGTGCTTTCGAGCTTGGTTGCGTTTGGCGCTGGTGGCGAGCGCCCTCTTCATCTTGTACGGGCTTTGTTGCAATCTTTTAATACGAGGAGGTTGGACTCCACTAATTCCATCAGCACTGGCTCTTGTATCTACTGGTATTTGCGTTGTCGCCTATAGCGAATTCCAAACTCAACGGCAGCAGTCTACATTAGCTTTAAAAAAATCATGACTTACAGCAAGTTACTTCAAACCCGAAAACTGTTCCTCATCGCATTGGCTCTCGTAGGGAGTTATTGGCTACCTCTATCGAATAGCAATCTACGAGCGCAAGTTCAATCGACTTCACTGAAGCAGTCCAAACTTCACCTCAATGGACAACTGCCTCAGCCTCAAGGCAAACAGGCAGATGCCGGTAGACCCGAACCCACCTCTGGTCAACCCCAAGGTGGGGGAACGCGAGGTGGGTGTCCGCGAGTAGAAAAGCCGATTACGGCCTTAGTTCCAACGAGTAGCGATCGCTCAACGTCTGGGGCAAGCCAAAGCCTCCGCGCTACCAGCAAGACAACTTCAACCCCAGCGATAGGCTTAACCACCGCTAAACATCCAACGTTTTGGTTGTATGTTCCTTACTCGTTCTCGTCTCCACGACGCATTGAGTTTGCCCTGAAAGATGAAAAAGGTAAAGAGATTTACCATACCTCATTTCTAGAGTCGAAAATTTCTCCTGGTATCGTCGGCTTCGAGTTGCCATCCGCCGCCCCCTCTCTGGAAGAGAACAAGGTGTATCGTTGGCAGTTCTCAATGAATTGCAAACCTGAGAAGCCGGATGTGGTTGAAGACTTTGCCATTGAGGGCGCTACTGTTGAAGGTTGGATTCACCGGGTTAGACCGAATTCATCCCTTACCGAGCAGTTGAATCGAGTCACCCCTGAGGAGCGTGTTGCTCTCTACTCCAAAGCTGGCATTTGGTACGAGGCGGTAACGGTTCTCGCCCAACTCCGTCGCCAAAACCCCAACGATGCCAAACTCAGGGAGGAGTGGGTACAGTTGTTGAAAGCTGTTGACTTAGATGCGATCGCGGACGAACCCATTGTCTCAGTACTGACGCCCAAAACCTGATGCTCACAAGCGTTACACCGATAGGGGCGAACAGCCGTTCGCCCCTATCGGTTGGTTAATCTAGAAAGCATTGTCGCTGTAATGCCTGGTCTAGTAAAGCCAGATAATCGCGATTGCCAATCGTACAAGCCCCAAAGCGCTCTAAATGAGGGTTCATCATCTGAGCATCAAACAAAATAAACCCTCGTTCTCGCAGCCGTTCCACCAACTTCACCATAGCGACTTTGGAACTCTCAGGAATTCGGTAGAACATAGATTCGCCGATAAAAGCTCCACCAATCGTAATTCCTAAAATTCCTCCCGCTAGTTGACCGTCTTGCCAGGTTTCAAAGCTGTAGGCCCAACCCGCTTTATACAGTGCAAAATAAATCTCTTGTAGTTCGTTAGAAATCCAAGTGGTTTCTCGATCGGCACAACCCGCAACCACACCTTCAAAGTCTTGGTTAATGGCGATGCTAAAACGGTCTTGGTTTAGGACGCGACGCAGCGATTTGGGATAGCGAAAGCGATCGTCTAACGGTACGATCGCTCGCTTGCGGCTAGTGTACCAACCTAATCCACCACTTTCGTCTGACATCAGGAAGTAGCCTTGGGCATAGCCCTGAATCAGGGAAGGAATATCAAGTATCATGAACAGAGCTTGCGTTGGAGCTGCTCTTGTGTAGTATCCCTCAGGTTCATTGAACTAACCAAAACGAACTCCATCTGGACTAGGCTTGCGCCACAACTGAGTGCTAGTACAGCTGTAGCATTTTTATAGAATGAATTGAATATAGACTACATGGGCTAGAGTCCACAAACATTGCACTGAAACTCTTTTTCTCCTACCCGCTAGCCCCCAGACCGACGAGTCCCTATTTTTATTGTCCTATGCCTGAACCGATTCCACCGATCGCGCTCCCACCTGCCCAAAATCCGCAGCAGGAAGGTGAATGGTTGCGAGAAGCTCTTGCCAATTGGCTCGATCGAGAGTTTCTCCCAGAGCCAGTTAACCAGAAGATTGCTCAAAGGGCATCCCAAATCTTTGTCCGTCAGCGGATGGAAGGCGAGAATGACGTGGGAGCGTTGGTGATTGCGATTGTGACGGAGATGCAGGCGTTTGACTTTCGAGAGAGCTTTTACAGTGAATTTGCGATCGCTAATGCTGTCAGCGATTTACTGTTGGAAAGTCTTGGGATCGATCGCTGTTGCGGGCAGTAGGGGTTGAAGAGTGAATGATGAATTGTGAACGATGAATTACGACACTTCGTCAGTTCAATCGATGTTCATCATTTACAATTCATGCTTTTTCATCCTTCATGCCCTGCAAGCTACCAACCTACCAGCTAGACTTGACCACTCCTGGCAACAAACCTTTATGCGCCCATTCCCGTAGGACGTGACGAGATAGACCGAAGTCCCGATAGTAACCCCGAGGACGACCCGTTACCCAGCAACGATTCCGCACGCGGTTAGGCGCACTGTTGCGTGGCAACTGTTGCAGTTGACGGTGAATTTCTAACTTGTCAAGTTGAGATTCAGCATTTTGAAACTCTTCCTTGAGGGCTTCTCGCTTCGCCGCGTACTTATCAACTAGCTTTTGGCGCTTTTTTTCGCGCTCAATCATGCTTTTTTTAGCCATGAATCTTTTTGTCTACCTGTAAACAAAGACACCGTATTCTATCTTATCTGATACCATCAATCGGCAGCCGACACTGAAACACTGGTTTTCTTTACAGCTAGTTCAGCAGGCATTAACTGAGATAAATCGGCAGACGGACATAAATCAGCGAGGACACAAGCCGCGCATAGAGGTTTACGGGCTTGACACACAGCCCGGCCGTGATAAACAAGCCGAATTGACCAATTTTCCCACTCCGCTTGGGGTAAAAGCCGCATTAAATCTCGCTCGATGCGAATTGGGTCGGTGTGTTCCGTTAAACCCAATCGGTTGCTCAGTCGCTTGACGTGGGTGTCTACCGTAACGCCTTCGTGAATATCGTAGGCATGAGCAAGTACCACATTTGCCGTCTTGCGGGCAACCCCTGGCAGTTTTAAGAGTTCTTCCATCCGCTTCGGCACCTCACCCCCAAATTCCGCCATAATCATGCGGCAGGCACCTTGAATATTTTTTGCCTTATTACGGTAGAAGCCAGTAGAACGGATTAACGTTTCGAGTTCTTCCGGGTTTGCCTTAGCGAGGGAAGCGGCATCGGGAAATCGGCGAAATAACTCTGGCGTAACTTGGTTTACCCGTTCATCGGTACATTGAGCCGAAAGGATAGTTGCTACTAGTAACTGTACGGGGGTTTCATAGTTGAGCGTACAGGGCGCTTCGGGATACAGTCGCTTGAGGCGAATTAGAATCTCTATCGCCCGTTGCTCTTTGGCAGACCATTTACGGGTAATGCTCATTAGTTACAGACTGGGAACTGAGAGGACGAGCGGTGAATTATAAATTATGAATTATGAAACTATTAAGTTGCGAGATTACGCAAGAGTTAATTGTTTGTACTCTTCAAATAACAGTTAACCCACAACCAATCACACCTCGCAAGCATATATCCCTCACTTAAAAGCCAGGGGACACAAGAGCGAGGTCTGTGAGTTGTAGTTTTTCATAATTGATAATTTATAATCATCAGTTTTCGTCCTACAGTCCTTCAATCATAAAGTTCGTTATTGGAATAACTTTTGTACCCAACCCAGGTTAGCGGTATCTCGAATAATCAAGAAAATCCCCAAACCTAATAACAGCATTAGTCCAGTTTGCATAATGTTCTGCTGAACTTGAGTCGGCAGGGGCTTACCCCGAACGCCTTCAATCAGCAAGAATGCTAACTGACCTCCATCTAGTGCTGGTAAAGGTAATATGTTGATAATTGCCAAGTTGATGCTAATCAATGCAGCAAACTGGAAAAGATTCGCGGCATCCGATCGCGCGATATCCGCTCCAATCGCGACAATAGCGACAGGACCAGAAACTTGTTCGGCAGTCTCCCCAAAGTTACTAATTAGTTGTCCGAAACCTTGAGCGGTTAAAACGACAATTCGCTGATACTCGTCGGCAGCACTAGTGAATACTTGGAAAAAATTACCAGCGCGTTTGCGAACCAATTGACCGTTAGGAGCGAGTTGAACTCCGATTTTACCTTTACCGTCTTGTCCCGGTTCGGGTCTTAGCTTAATTGATAGAGTTTCTTGCTGTCGCGAAATCTTCAGTTCTAAGGCCTTATTGGCAGACTGTTGAATCTGTTTTTGTAGGGAATTAATCGCTTGCTGACCCGTACCCAAATCTTGACCGTTTACGCCTAAGATAATGTCTCCAGGTTTAATCCCTGCCTCTTTGGCTACGGCACTGCTTTCGGATGCCACTTGAGGCACCATAACACCAGGCTGGTAGTTAAAGCCTTGTGGAGTACCAACGATCGCGACTTGAGTCACTAAAAGAAAGTAAGCAAAAATTAAGTTGGCAATGACACCAGCACTAATGACGATCGCTCGATCTAAAATCGGTCGATTTCGCAGTAAATTGGGGTCATTGGGGGGGATATCGCTGTCTGGGTCATCATCGGGGAACCCGACAAAACCACCGAGAGGAAAGGCACGAATGGCATACTCGGTTTCTGGCCCTTGGTACTTCCATAAAATCGGGCCAAAACCTAAGGAAAAGCGATTTGCGTAGATTCCTTGCAGTCGAGCTGCCATAAAATGACCCAGCTCATGCACTAAAATCAAAAGCGCTAAGACTGCGATCGCCGCCAAAATTGACATAAGCAGGATTTAGTGTAGGGATTACTTTCACCTTTTTATTGTACGGTCTGATTTCAGACCGTTGCTTGTCCCTTAGGTATTAACCCTTACAGCACTTCGCGGCCGAGATAAGGTTGTAACACCTCTGGTACCCGAATCGTTCCGTCCGGCTGCTGGTAATTTTCCAGAATCGCTGACATTGTCCGTCCCACGGCTAAGCCAGAGCCATTAAGGGTATGGACGTACTGAGTCCCTTTTTTCCCAGCTTCTTTAAAGCGAATATTGCCGCGTCGTGCTTGAAAATCGACGCAATTCGAGCAACTAGAAATCTCTCGGTACTTCCCAGACGAGGGCAACCAAACTTCTAAATCGTAGGTTTTGGCTGATGCAAAACCGATATCGCCCGTACACAATTCGATAACGCGGTAAGGCAGTTTTAAGGCTTCTAAAATTGCTGAGGCATTCTGTAGCAATTTCTCCAGCTCCTCAAATGAGGTGCTAGGATGAACCAGTTTCACCAGCTCCACTTTATTAAACTGATGCAATCGAATCAGCCCTTTGGTATCTCGTCCGTAGCTACCCGCTTCGCGGCGAAAGCAGGGAGTATAAGCACAGTGATAGATGGGTAAGTGAGATACTTCTAGAACTTCATCTCGGTAGAGATTGGTTAACGGAACTTCAGCCGTCGGCGCTAACCATAAATCGTCACCTTGGCACCTGAAACTTTCCTCTTCAAACTTAGGAAGTTGGCCTGTCGCCGTTAATGATTGGGTGTTGATCAGGATTGGTGGCATTACCTCCACATAACCTGCGGCGATTTGGCGATCGAGCATAAAGTTAATTAGCGATCGCTCTAAAGCAGCCCCCGCTCCGATTAAAGACACAAAGCGGCTTTGAGCCACTTTCACCGCCCGCTCAAAATTGAGAATACCTAGCTTTTCACCAATCTCCCAGTGGGGAAGAATTTTATCAGTTTGGGGAATGTATTCATCACCCCACCGTCGCACTTCTACATTCTCCTCTTCACTCTTCCCAACAGGTGTAGATTCGCTGGGTAAGTTAGGCAGTAAAAGGAGAAGGGATTCTACCTGCGCTTTTAGCTCTTTTTCTTGGGGTTCGAGTTGGCTCAGTTGAGCCTTGACTTGATTACTCTCTTCCCGCAATGCGTCGATTTCTGGCCCTTCGGGCGGTTCCCCTGCTTTCTTCTTTTGCCCAATCAGTTTGCCAATTTCGCTACTAATCGAATTACTACGAGCTTGTAACTGGCTGCGCGATGTTTCCAGTTCCCGTTGACGCCGATCTAAATCCAAAATGGGTTGTAGGTCATATTGACCGGCACCGCGCCGGTTAAGTAGCTCTTGAACGGCTTGTGGATTCTCCCGAATTTGCTTTATGTCAAGCACAGATTTTTCTTTTCTTTACAACGAAAGCGCGATTACCGAATGGCACTAGTTCTCTTTAGCGCTACTGCATCTCGCTGGTAGCGGCTGTTTTAGAAACTTGTGAAAGCGCCAATCTCCAGGATACAAGAGGACTTTCACTCAATCTCATCTGGGTTAATCCCCTGAGAGCGCAAGTAGGCTACCAATCTATCAGCTCGCTGGCGTTCTTGTTCCGCTCGCTGACGTTCTTGTTCAACTTGCTGACGTTCCTGCTCCAAGCGTTCTACACCCCACAGCAGCAAATTTCCACCCTCGTCCCACCAGCGCAACCAATACCCTGTGCGTCCTTCTTTCTCTCCCCGCCAGACTCCCAAAAATAACCCCATTTCACCAAACCAGTGGCGTCCTTCTGGGTCAGGCAATTCCAGGTCGTACCGTTGCTCCTGCAATCGATAGACCTCTAGCAATCCAGTTTCTGGCTCGAAGATAACATAGGTAGGGGCTTTCAACACTTGCTCGTAAAAAAACCATTTACCGGGGGGATAGCTACGCTTGACTGAATATTCCCCACCCTCAGTATCGGATAAGAATTCCATCACGATGCTGAGAGTATCCCCTTCTAAATTGGGTGTATAGCTTTTGCGATCTGCTGTAAGCAGCAGCGCTGACGCTCGTTCCTCGCTATAGCTTCGCTTCACGCTATCGCATTGTGCTAGCGGTTGTACCCTGGGGACGTAAAACCAATCCGGTGACTTAATTACCAACTCTCCGTTTACCGTCGCGCAAATTCCCAAGTTGGAGGCGATAAGCATTTCGGGTTTAATGTACCATATCAGTTCTAAAGGTTCGCGTAAGGCTCCAGCAATCAGCGGTTGCCTAGTATTCTCCACAGGTTCTTCTTCTAGTTTGTAGTCGTCTGGGAGCCTTTCCCAAGTCACCTTTAGGGTTGCCGCTGGTCTAATTATATTTTCCTGGCTAATTACCATAGCTTTACCAAGGGCATTTAAAGCTTTTATACGAAGATTTTACTCTCTTGTTTGGGAACCCTCGTTAAAGCCAATTTCCCACCAAAACGTAAGGAGCCCAATAAATCGGCTGTTGGAACTGATTTTCCTTCAACAGCGAGACTTGAGCGCGGCGGAGTGCTTCGGCTTTGCTAATCGATGTATCGGCTAATTCTCGATAAAATCGAGTCATTAATTCTGCCGTTCCGCGATCGTTCACAAACCACAGTGTTGCCAGGGTGCTGCGCGCTCCAGCTCTAACCGCAACACCAGCCAACCCTAGCGCCGCTCGCTTATCGCCTGCTGCTGTCTGACAAGCACTGAGTACCAAAAGTTCAATGGCACCTCTGCCAGTTTCTTCTCTGGCTCTTAGTAGGCTGTTTAGCTGGTTGACATTGAGGCGGTTATCCCACGTGAGAATGAACGTCTCTTCAGCATTAGAACTAAACTGGCCGTGAGTGGCTAAATGAACGATCGGGAAAGGAACCGAGTCAATTTCTTTTTGAATAGCAGCAGTAGTAAACCGATCGTTGAGTAAAAGTTCGCCCGGTACTTTCGACTGTATTTCTTCCAATTCTGCCTTCACGTAGGGAAGGGCAGAAAATTTGAGCTTTTGGGTTGAATTGTTAATGGGAATCTCACGAGGTTCGGTCAGCCCCGCCTTGAGGGCTGCGATCTTCCCTCGGCTGAGAGCTTGAGTGTCGGTTCTAGGGTCTACCAAGTTCAGTCCTGGCGTGTAAGCGATCGCATATTTCTCGATTAAGAACTGCTTGCCATCATGCAGGACTGCCATCGGTAGATTGAGCATGGGCCCATCCAATACAAAGACTAGTGTTTTCACCCCACTGGTCGCAATTTCTTGCTCGGCAGGCTGGATTAACCATTTATAGACTTGTTGTGCCAGAGGGAGGTATTGCTGGTCATTAATCAGTGCGCTGCATCCTCTGGGCTGCGCTGCCAGCGAGCGGCAGGTTCGATTGGGTTCGGGGCCTAACCCTCCTCGATCGTCGGGGTTCGTATCTGTACTCTGTGGTGTTGATTCGGAATCGGGGTTAGTTTCCGTACTATCTGTGTCTCGTCCTCGATTGGGTTCGTTAATAAAAGGAGCGATCGCTTGCCGCAACTGAGCGAACACCGCTTCTGATTCGTCTTGAGGGATGCGCGTTGTATAGTGCCGCAATGTAGAAGTCTTGGGGAGCGATAGCACCACCTCTAATCGGTCGTTTAAAACAATTGGGTAAACTACAGCAGTGGTCTGGTTTGTGTCAATCTGGTCAATATTGACTTGCTGACCCGCCAAACAATTTTCGCGGAAGAAGTTGACCAGTTCCGCCAGTTGAAGCGATTCAATCACCTTACGCGCTCGTTCCAAGTTTTGGGCATCATCAGATTGCAGGAGTAACCCAACGTACTGGCGATAGACGGGTTCGACACTCTCCCGGAACGAAAACTGAACATCAGGGTTAATACTGACTAAATCGCCGCGTATGTCTTGCAGGGTTTTGATCGCCGAATCATAAGCTGCGATCGCACCTGTTCGATCTCCCTGTGCTTTTAGTAGGCGTCCCAATTGCCATTGCCAGCGATAGGCAATGTCCGGTGCGTTAATCGTTTGAGCTACGAGCAAGGCTTGGTCAGTCAGGTCTTTTGCATTGTTCACTTGCCCAGTTTTTTCGTACAATTCGCCCAGATTGCCGAGGGCATAGGCACTAGCCCGTTGGTCGCCGATGCTTTTAGCCTGTTGAATTGCCATTGCCAACAGTTGAGCAGCTTGTTGAACCTCAGCGTCTGGTAACCTCAACAAGCTCTGAGCCAAGTTAATCCGCGCATAGACGGTGGCTCGACTGGGAGGTAAGCTCGCTAATCGAGACTGAATTTGCGGCCACAACGCCTGTGCCTCTGAGACTTGTTGAGCATCTAGGAGCAGGCTGAGCTGATTTAATTGAGCTTGGATTGCAGTTATGGGTGATGGCGATACCTCGGCGGCTTGTTGATAAAATGCGATCGCAGATTCGTGACTCCGTTGCCCGCGAACTGTCGTGCTATTTTGCTGAGCGCGAAGCGTGTTACCCAAACTAAACAGCACTGCACTAATACCGGAATCTGATTTTAAGCGTTGGGCGATTTCTAAGCTTTGCCGTAAAACCTCCTCCGACTGCTTGAGATCGCCCACTAATTGCAAAACATCACCCAAGCCACGCAAGGCAACGGCTTTAGTGAGGGAATCGGGCTGCTTTTTAATTGCTTGAACCTGGGTATCTGAGATTCGGCAGTCCTGATTCTCAATCCCTAATGTGTTCAGTAAGATTTTGCACGCCCTGGGGTACAGCCCTAGCGCTTGTAGCGCTTGAGCTTGGTTAATCTGGCTTTGAGCTATCCCGTCTTGATTGCCGATTTGAGCATACGTTGTAGCAGCTTGTTGCCAAGTATTAAGAGCTTGTTCGGCTTTTCCGAGAGAAAATTGCAAGCGACCTTGGATATTGAGCGTTTGGGCGAGAAGGGAAGAGCGTTCCGTTTTTTCCGGCTGAGGCAAGTCACTCCCACGTTCTCCAGATTGCAGCAATGTTAAACTTTCTGCGATCGCTTGTTCGGCTTTGGACCACGAACCGAGTTGCTGATAAGCCAGAGCAAGATTGCTCAGTGCCGTTGCTTGGCGTAGCACATTTCCCTCGCTCTTGAACGCAGTAGCCGCTTGTTGCAATACGTCGGCTGCCTCTGAGAACTTACTGGCATCATAGAGAGCTTTACCCTGTTGAAGTAAGTTAGTTGAGTTCGCCGAACCTTGAACCACCGTCACACTAGGCGCACTAGCGGCAGCAACGGGCAGAGTTGCCACACTGGCAAACCAGCCAACTTCTTGAGCAAGGCAAAACCCCAAAACAAACAGCAAAATAAATAGGGTTTTTGGCTTGAGCCGCTTGTCCTGTTTGCGTTCTTCCTTAAAAGATTTGCTGTTTAAGTAGGTGCGTTTCAATAGACCAAACATAAATCAATAAATTGTTATTTGTTAATTACTTATTTATTACTTTATCTTTCTCGTGCCTAAAAATGTTGCTTGTTGTTAGTTATTCCTTTATTACTTCGACTTTATTTAGTCTAAAAAACAGACTATACTCTAAGCTTACCAATCACAAATAACCAACAACAAACAACCAATAACAAATAACCAACAACCACTTACCAAGTTCCAAAAGGTGTAGCAACAATGGAAAAATAAAAGCCATTTTCTTGCCAGGTGCGATCGCTCGAATCAACGGATACCAGAGGAATCCCGTAATCTAAACGAGCCGTAATGCGATCGGTGATTTGCATCTGTAAACCAAGACCGATGGATGCTAAAAAGCCAGGGTCTGGATCGGGTCTACCAGAGTTGTTCCAGCCAGTACCGAGATCGACAAATGGAGCGAGTTGGACGAGCGTGTTCCACTTCGGGATGCGGAGAATAGGAAACCGCGCTTCTGCTGAAATTAATGCGCCGTTATCCGTCAAGAGGAGGTCTTGGCGATACCCTCGAATCGTCTGCTGACCGCCCAAGCCAATTTGTTCTAAAGGAACGAGCGCTCTGTCTGCTAGTTGCACGTCGCCACGGACTAAAAAGAGGGTATCGGGAGCGAGAAGACGAACCCACTGAGCTTGCCCTCGCCAAGCAAAAAACTGGCTGTCGGGAGCCTCTGCGTTAATCGTGGAGTCGAAGGCATTCAGACCAAAACTGAATTGAGAACGGGCGGCAATCACTTCTCGACTGTTCCGCTTGGTCCATTCCTGGAAAAATCGCAAGGCGGAAATGCGGGTTCGTCCTTCGTCATCTGCTCCGAGGGAGAGCGGGAAGGGAATCTCTAAAAGGGTGGTTGCACTTTCTTGACGTGAAAAGGTCAGACCGTAGGCAAATTCTTGAGTTGGGGTTTGGAAGATGGGTTGGCGGTAAGTGAATTCGTAGTAGCGAGATTTGGCATTAATATCAATGCGATCGAATGGCGGTTCGACGACATTACTATAGGTCGTGCCGAAGCTAAAACTGACCGTGCCATTGCGCGGATTAATCGGTAATGTATAGCTGAGGTCGCCGCCATTGCTGCCCTCTGTATGGCTGTAGCCCACGATGAGGCTATCCCCTGCTCCGGTTAAGTTCGCTTGGTTGAATTGGATGCGACCTTCGACGGTGCCAACGCTGGGCGCTCGGTTATTATTTACCTGGAGTTGAACGCTCCTAGTCTTCGCCTCTGTTACCTTTACTTCCAGCAAGCTTAATCCCGGTTCCGTCCCCGCTGAGAGTTCTGCCGAGAGGTTTTGAATCAGAGGATTGAGTTGCAGCAGTTGCAGTGCTTCTAGCAAGCGCTCGCGATTGAGGGGTTTGTTTGTCGCGATCGCAATGCGCGATCGGATGTAGTCTGGGTTAAGCCGTCGGGTACCCGTGATGTTAATCCCTTCTAATCCACCTTCAATCACCTGAATTTTCACTACGCCCCCATCTAGGGTTTGGGGCGGGATGAGAGCACCGGAGGTAATGTAACCCCGGTCGAGATAAAGTTGTGTGACGGCAGAACGAGCTTGAAAGAGTTCGGCAAATGAGATCGATCGCTTGGTAAAGCTTTCAGTGACTTTGGCTAAGTCTTCGTCGCTAATTGCTGTATTGCCCTCAAATTCAAATCGTTCGATTGTAATTGTTTCAGGCACCTTACCGGGAACGGGTTGAGGTGTGGGGGGAGTTGTGTTGGAGGGTGCTAATAGCTGTTCTGGTGGAGGGAGTGGGGTAGGAACAGTAGGTTCCAGAGGAGCTTGAGAAGGAGGTTCGGGTATATCTCTGGGAAAGGACGGATTAGTCTGAGAAGGAAGTGGTTGCGGAAGAGGTCGTGGAAACGAAGGAACTTGTCTATCTGGGTTAGAATTCTGTGCAATTTCACCCAGATTCTGAGTTCTCAATTCTGAATTATTAAGGGCGTTGGAGTTTCCCTCCTTGGTTAATTCAAAGTGAGAGGTTTCCAGAAGGGATGAACCCAAATCAGCATCCAACTGTGAAGGAGAAACTAATTCACTATTTTTAGAGGTTGCGCTCGGGTGTTCTGAAAAATGAACAGATGAGGAGTCGTAGGTTTGGAAGATATTGTTAGTAGAGAGGCTGCTAACTTGAGGAGATGCTGCTAAAAACGTCTCCGCATTGCGAGCGTCCCCCATCACCGCGTTCTCTCGTTCTGCATCAAATTGAATCTCGGAGCGCAACTGGGGTTTAACTGTCCGCGCGTTCACAGCTGCAACTTGCCAGCCGCAGGTTAATATCAACACGCTCAGTGGTAGGAAAGATGGGTTGGAATTTAGGCGAAATTTATGAACCATTACAGGAAGCATCGGGCGTCAGCTTAAGATCGTGGGGAATGACAGTAGGTGCATTGGCGGTGAGAATTATCTCACCCTTTTCACCGATGACCCAGCCTTGGGCTTCTACAAGTGCCGAAGGTTTAGCAGAGGTAGTTGCAGTGGAAAACGAGCGATCGGGATTAGCAGAATTGTTATTTTCAGATGGGTTCTCCTGGGGTGGTTCGCCGACCCAATCTGTCACTACAGACTCATTCTGTAATGTGTTGTTGGGGTTGGCTGGTAAGCCTCCACGTCCGATGACAACAAATTTGTTTTCTTCTCCTGAGTCTCTGCTGCGAGCCGCACACTGCTGAGCGATTAAGCGGGAGGGATCGACTGGATTCTCTGAGAGACTATTTAATCCTTGAGTTGGGTCAACGTTTAGGACATTCGTTGTAACCAGACCATCTTGTCCATATCTGGAACTAGCGTCGATATCATTGGTCAGCTGCACCTCAGTCCGGGGAGCGATTTTATAGAGCTGAGCTGCGCTTACGCTAATGCTACCGCCATTACCGGTGTAAGCTTGAGCGATGATATTGCTATCGTTGACAGGGGCGGCAACGATGTATTGAGTTTTAATCTCAATGTTGCCGCCATTCCCCCCAGCATCTGCTCTGCCAGCTTCGGTGGATATATTGCTACTGTTGGTTAATACCAATAAGTCTCGTGCATCAATAGAAAGATTTCCACCATTACCTGATAAAGTTCTCGCTGTGATCTTTCCTCCGTCCTCTAAACGAACGTCGCGAGTCGTCAGATAAATGTCACCTGCCGTTCCGGAGCTGAGGTTGTTATTGCTCACGCTGACTTCAGCCTCATCTTTGATAAAGAGATCTCTGGCCTCGATTACAATACCGCCACTATCGCCTTTCGAGCCTTCCTCGATAGTGCTAAAGATACCACTGCCACTGCCTTTAATCGAAATATCGCCGTCAGCTGCCACTAATATCAGTCCAGCATCTCCATCTCCATTCGTCTGGGTAGTAAGTCCCGTCGGTACACCAGAAGTACCATCAATAGAGAGCGAGCCGACTCCCAGTAAAATGGCACCACTATCGCCATCTTGTGCGTTAGTTCCCGCCGCACTGAGGATAGCACCTCCGTTGGTCAGAGAGACTTTATCTTTAGCCAACACGAGCACAGCTCCGGCATTTCCCGCGCCGTCAGTGCTTGTATTGAGTTGAGCACCATCGGTTAGGGAAAGCGACCCTGTATTGATTCCGATCGCGCCAACGATATTATTGCCACTATCACTAATGATGGCGTCAAAAATACCGCCAGCAAACTGTTGGCTACCACTTCCCCCTGTTGCTCCCCGATCGATGGCACTAAAAATACCACTTGGTTTACCGTCTGTTGGAGAGATACCCCCTAGGGACACAGAGTCTGTTGCGTTCACATAGATTATTCCAGGATCTCCAGTTCCCCCACTCCTGACTATGGCTTGAAGTTGAGCACCATTATATAGGGAGAGCGTATCCGTATCGATCTCAATTCTCCCCCCATTGCCGATTCCTCCAGATTCTACAGTGCTGAAGATACGACTATTGTCGAGTGAAACTGAACTGCCATTCGTTTTAAGTGAGACATCGCCAGCACTCCCTGGTCTAAATGTGCTGGTACTGAGTTGAGTACTATTAGTTAAAAAGATCTCATCATTTGCCTGTATCGATATTTCTCCGGCATTAATGTTCCCATCTGCAACAGAACTCAAGTTATCGCTGCTCAGTATCGAACGATCGATTATGACAGTTTGGGGTGAGAAAGAGGCGTAAGTATCGGATGCGCCAATAAAAATACGTCCCTGATTTCCCTGACTGAAGATACCTTTGAGGTTATTTTTGTCTAGGCTAAAGCTATTGGCGATAGAAACGCGATCGCGAGCCGAAATACTGATATCTCCGGCAATACCCGAACCCGAATTAGTTGTACTGATTGAAGAGTTATCAAATACAACTGACCCTTCTGACGCAGCAATCGCGATAAAACCAAAGTCGGGAGTTGTGCCAGCAGGCAAATTCGACGGTAAATTATTGGCACTCGCGCTAGTAATTTCGCTATCGACGATAGAAACTGAGTTGCGACCATTGAGAATCATATCTCCCGCAACGCCCGAACCTGAGTTAGCGGTGTCCAGCTTAGCGTTTCTAATGGAGATCGAGTTAGCATTGAGCAAGATCCCACCAGCATCGCCACTGGCTCCAGCTACTGCTGTGCTGAAGAGGCTGCTCGTATCGATCAAAATATTATCAGCCTGCAAAAAAACAATTCCTGCGTCCCCCGTGCCAAAGGTACTGGTACTCAGTTGAGAGCCATTCGTTAGAGAAACCGTTCCACCCACGAGCAGAATACCGTCAGCGTCTTCAGCACGAGTCCCTACATTCACCACAGATTGATTAGTCAGCGTTACATCCGCACCCACCACACCATTAAAGGGAAAAACCAAGTCCAATATATTGCCATCTACGGTAAAGTTGACACTTCCCGATCCTGTAAATCCTGCTACTTCAACTCGACTCCCCGCTCTCCCCTGTAGCGTGCCGCCATTGACTAGAACGTTGCCTCCTACCAGAAAAAGACTTGCAGGATTTCTGGCAGCACCGACGGTTAAGACGGCTCCAGGTTGAACTTCGATCCGAGGAGTTGGCTGATTGGCAAGTTG
>DATNPT010000630.1:0-5633 GCA_036703075.1 Chroococcales cyanobacterium | reverse complement strand
ACCAAAGTTCGTTGGCTACTCATCGCTTGGGAGAAAGCAACGTTTGCTTGCCGATAAGTGAGGGAATGTAAGTTAGTGAGAGATGAAGTACTGCTTAGTAGTACAGACTGCATGAATTTTCGGCGCTTCATAAGTCAGAACTTAAGCTTTGGCAAAATGTCTAGCGGATTGAGTTCGTCACCATTATCAACCTAGATGTAGATGCGATCGCGTGTGAGACAGCTCTCTACTGTCCAAGCAAGACGAGCCGCCTGTCCTAGCTTTGGTCTGTCGTAGAAAATTTTGGGTGGGATTTTTGCAAATATCGCCTAAGAACAACGGCAAGGGCAGAAAAATTCTCTATTCTAAGAAGGTTCTCACTGCCTCCGCACTACCCGCATGCCTAAGCACAAGCTCTACTCCTGGCTACCGCAGCTCAGCCACCAAGTTTGGATTATCGCCATAGGTCGATTGCTATCCCAAATTGGCTCCGGTTTTACTCTGTTTTACGCACCAATATTCTTCGTGAATCAAGTGGGTTTTTCGGCAACAGCAGTAGGGATTGGATTAGGTAGTGCTTCTATCTCCGGTGTGGTTGGTCGCTTTCTGGGAGGCTCTTTCTCTGACTCTCAATTTTGGGGGCGCAGACGAACTCTACTGCTGGCTTTAGCCGTTTGTGCTGTAGCGTCCTTCGTGCTGGCATTCACGTTCAACTTTCCTGTTTTCGTTGTCGGTAACCTGCTCATGGGTTTGGGAATTGGGCTTTACTGGCCTGCAACAGAAGCCGCTGTAGCGGACATGACGACAATTGAGCAGCGTAATGAAGCGTTTGCGATTACGCGGTTGGCAGATAGTCTAGGCTTGGGGATAGGAGTGGTGCTAGGAGGGGCGTTGATTGGAACAACGGGCAATTACCGCGCACTATTTATAGTTGATGGTATCTCCTTTCTCGTTTTCTTAGCGGTTGTCTATGCGGCGATTGCAGAAACTCGTAAGTTTGAAGAACATGATTCTAAAAAACACAGACAAGCTTGGGCAGTTGCCTTTAGCGATCGCCAGCTTATGGTCTACGTTTTAGTTAATATCCTATTTACAACTTATATCGCTCAGATCCAAAGCACGATTCCCTTATATTTCAGTAATTTTGTGACGGGAGTCTCTTCAGGGAAGGGATTTTCACCACAGATGATAAGCGGGTTATTTACCTGGCATGTCGTATTTGCTGCCCTGTGTCAGTTGCCCGTTGCTCGCGCCCTGAATCGTTTCGGCCGTCCTCTTGCTCTGACTCTGTCGATAGTCTTATTTGGGCTGGGATTTGTCCTGATTTGGGTGACAGGAGTTACCTCAACTTATCCTATTATTTGGGCGATCGCGGCATTGGGAGTTTTAGCGATCGCAATGGTTGCTTACACTCCCTCTGCCTCTGCCTTTGTTGTCGATTTAGCTCCCGAATCTCTCCGGGGAATTTACCTATCCATTAACTCTCAATGTTGGGCGATCGGTTACTTTATTGGTCCCTCTTTGGGAGGTTGGGCATTAGATCGATCGCGTTTTATTGCTCATGGTTATTGGTTCGCGGCAGCTGCTAGCACTAGCATTGGCATTGCGATCTTACAGTACCTCAACCGAATGCAACGCTCTAATCTGTAGGGTAGACACTGCCGACCCTACGATTCTTGCTCCTAGTTATCGCTTCTGGTTTGCCGAGTCATAAAGACGGAGTTCCTTTAACAAATCTTTCGTAATCGCTTTTGCACGTTGGCCCGTTGCCCAACTATTGACCTGAATGTTCGTGGCAAAGGTAAATTCCCTACCATTTGAATAAAGATGACCCACGAACCACCCCAGAGTTTCCTTCTATGCAGTACCAGTTTTGCCGCTAAATTCAGCATTCTCTGATTTTTCCTGCACAATAATCTTTTGGCATCTGGAGTATCTTTAGTGTCCGCGCATATGGGCGTCCTCGGCTCAAGGTAAACCGTGATTTTACGGAAATAGCTTCATAACAGGTCTATAAGAATTCCGTGTTTTTGCGGTCGAATACTCTGCGATCGCAGTAGTAACAATGAAGGGTTCGATTTACCTGAACAAAAGCGGACGTCATTGCGTCCTTGGCAAAGAGTTGTGGAGGGAAATCCCGTGCGGCAAAAAACGGTCAGGGGCAAGCTAGCTCAAGCAGGATTGGGGGCTAGGTTCTCCAACGCTAAAGCCAATACTTGGTCACTTGAGAAGAAGACGGTGGTGATGCTGGGACTAGCATCAATGATTCTGCTATCGCTCAATGCTCTGGTTTATTGGAACTTCCTTAAGCAAAAAGAAACATCCGATCGCGTCAATCACAGCCAGCAATCGATCCAGAAGCTGGAAAGCGTCCTTTCCTCGGTTAAGGATGCAGAGACGGGACAACGCGGTTATTTACTCACAGGACGAGAGTCTTACTTAGAGCCTTATACCATTGCGATTGGGACAATCAACCGAGAAATTGCAGAACTCAAACGATCGACGGCAACGAACCCTAACCAACAGCAGCAGATTGCCAGTCTTGAACCCCTGATTCGGAACAAGTTAGCTGAACTCAAAGAGACAATAGACCTAAAGGAAAACCAGAGTTCAGCCGCTGCAAAACAGCTAGTTTTAACGAATCAGGGAAAAGAACTGATGGATCGAATCCGAACAACAATTCAACAGATGCAAGAGCAAGAAAATGAGCAACTGCGAGCTTGGTTAAAAGCAAAAGAGTTAGAAGCCCAGAGCGGACAGTGGACCTTCTTTTTGGGTGTAATTTTCACGTTATTTGCGTTTTATCTGGTGTATTGCACCGTCCAGCAGGAGACTCGCGATCGCAAACAAGCGGAAGCCTCGTTTAAACAGCTCAACGAACAGCTAGAAGCTAAAGTCCAAGAGCGAACATCCGAACTGAAAGAGGCAAATGGCAACTTGTTGCATTCCAATCGCGAACTAGAGCAGTTTGCCTACGTTGCTTCTCACGATTTGCAGGAACCACTGCGAGCTGTCAATAGCTATGCACAGCTGATTGTTCGGAAATACCAAGGCAACCTCGATGCCAAAGCGGATAAGTATCTTGGCTACATTATGGATGGAGCTACCCGAATGCAGCAGTTGATCGACGATTTGCTAAGCTTTTCGCGGGTGGGAACGCAGGGTAAACCTTTGGAGCCAACGGATAACGAGGCTGTACTGAGTCAGGTTTTGGATAATTTGCAGATTGCGATCGCCCAAAGCCATGCCGTAGTTACCCACGACCCTCTGCCCACGATTCTGGGTGATGAAATACAACTGATTCAGCTTTTGCAAAATCTGATCGGCAATGCTATGAAGTTTCGCCGCGAGGAGCAACCAAACGTGCATGTTTCAGCAGAGCATCGCGAAAACGAATGGATTTTTTCGGTTCGGGATAATGGCATCGGCATGGAACCAGAATACTTCGATCGCATTTTCATGATTTTCCAGCGCCTGCATTCGCGCAGCGAGTACCCCGGTACGGGGATCGGTCTTGCCGTTTGCAAGAAAATTGTAGAACGCCATGGAGGACGCATCTGGCTGGAGTCAGCGCTAGGAGTGGGTACGACCTTTTACTTTACAATTCCACAAACTTAACAAAAGTTAATTATTGCTGTAACACTAGTAAATAGTGATTCTTTTTATGCTTGTGAGACCAATTGAAATTTTGCTAGTAGAAGACTCCCCAAGTGATGCCGATCTAACTGAAGAAGCTCTCAGTGACGGTAAAGTACTCAATAACTTACACTGGGTTGAAGATGGCGTAGAAGCCCTCGCGTTCTTGCGTCGGCAGGGAAAACATGCCAATGCACCCCGTCCGGATTTGATTTTACTAGACCTCAACTTGCCCAAAAAAGACGGTCGTGAGGTGTTGGCGGAAATTAAGGCAGACCCTAGTCTAAAACGGATTCCTGCGATCGTTCTCACGACTTCAGCAGCGGAGCGAGATATCCTTAAGACTTACGAACTCAACGCCAACTGCTATGTAACTAAACCAATTGATTTAGATCAATTTATCTCGGCGGTGAAACTGATCGAGCAGTTTTGGTTGGCTTTGGTGAAACTGCCCTTAGAGTAAGCTGTCACGCATTTAAATTGGGTATCAGTAGCGACCAAGATGGTCGCACTACAAGGATTCTGCAATCCTTGACAACAAGGTTTAAATGACGAATAGCTTAATAGCACCTCAACTTTGATACACAGGAGAGCAGAGGAGGCAGGGGAAGCAAGGGACGTAGGAGACACAGGGGACGCAGGGAAAGGTTATTTGTATCAGGAATTCCGTGAAATGACCCAGATGGATAGTTTATCTAAACGTCGTTACGCGGCTACCGCTGACGCTATCAAAATTCTTTTGGTAGAAGATAACCCAGCCGATGCGGATCTGCTGCAAGAACTTCTTGCTGAGGTTGACGAAACCCAGTGGCAAGTCGTGCATGTTGAAAGACTCAAAGATGCGCTCAAATGCTTGAGTGACAGACACTTTGATGTAGTGCTATTAGACCTGTCGTTACCCGATAAGCAGGGAGTGAGCACAGTCGCGCAAACTTATCAAGCAGTACCCGATTTACCGATCTTAGTGCTAACGGGACTGAACGATCGCGTTATTGCCTTGGAAGCCTTGCGCGAAGGAGCGCAAGATTATTTGGTCAAGGGCAAAATTGATAGTGGCTTGCTGGTACGGGCTATTCGTTATGCGATCGAGCGGACTCATACCTTGAAAAGGTTACGTCAGAGTGAGGAGCAGTTGCAACGACTCAATGAAGAACTAGAATGCCGAGTCGAAGAGCAAACTAATCAGTTAAGGCAAAAGAATCAATCCCTAAAAAGCGAAATTTCCGAGCGTCAGCGCTTAGAAGAAGAACTTCGGAACGCATTGGCGAAAGAAAAAGAACTCAGCGACCTCAAATCTGACATTATCTCAGTGGTTTCCCACGAATATCGCACCCCATTGGCAACCATCCTCTCGTCTACCGAATTGCTCGAACATTACAGCTGTCAATGGCCCGAAGAGAAAAGGCAACGTCATTTCCATCGGATTCACAGTTCAGTTGACCGCTTGACTCGATTAATCAATGATGTGCTGATATATAGCAAAGCTGAGGCTGGAAAACTTGAGTTCAACCCTTCCCCGCTGAATTTAATAGAGCTATGCAATGAATTGGTGGAAGACTCACAACTGAGCATGAGAACTCAGCACAGTGTTAACTTTACCTGTCAAGGCTCAGCTCGGGAAATCTGCCTGGATGAAAAGCTGCTGCGGCAAATTCTCAGCAATTTGCTCTCTAATGCAATCAAGTACTCACCTGAAGGTAGTAATGTTCAGTTCGATCTAATTTACAAGGATGATTTTGTAAAAGTTCGCGTCCAAGATCGAGGCATTGGCATTCCTCCCAAAGACCAAGAGCGGTTGTTCGAGGCTTTTTATCGTAGTAGTAATGTTGGCACGATTTCTGGAACGGGATTAGGGCTAGCGATTGTCAAGCGATGTGTAGACCTCCACGGTGGTCAAATTAGTGTAGAAAGTGAAGTTGGAGTTGGGACAACCTTTACAATTACACTGCCGCTGTAGTCTAATTCCAGAGGGGTTTTAGTGGAAATGAGTGGCATGACCAATAGCGACGCGATCGCGC
>DATNPT010000620.1:0-4581 GCA_036703075.1 Chroococcales cyanobacterium | reverse complement strand
AAAAGCGTAAGTGTCTGGCAGTCCTTCACCTAGGGATAGCTTTTGAATCAGTTGTTTGGCCGAATGCCCATCCTGATCGAGTGCCATCAGGTACAGCGTTTCACCCTTGATGGTTACGGGCTGACCTGTGATGACCCCATACCCTTTTGGAGCAGCACGGTAAGTTTTCCCCTTTGCCTGAATGTCGGCACCATTGACGATCGCTTGTCTGACTTCATCCGCTCTGTAAGGTCTATTTGTCCAGTCATCCCCAAGAGGAGCTTTCTTACTTCCAATCAAGCACAAGGGCATCCAGTCGGGAATCAGGTCTAGTCCGTCAACAAGCCGTTGTTGGAGTGGCGAAAGTTTGCTGAAGTTTGCGACAACCATTACTCTTCGCCTCCTTTGTTCAAGCGGAAGGCTTTGCTGGAATCGCATTGCCCAGACAACGAAGCGCTGTGCGGTTCGGAGCCAGCGCCTAGCTTCCGCTCGGTGCTTTCGCCGGTCGAGCCGGGGATTTGATACCTAAATGATTGTTCAGATATCTGTGATAATGCTGTATTCAACCCTATAGGGTTTATGCATTGCTTGTTACTATCAAGCATTCCAAGCCTCCTTGTCTCTTTACTACGTGGTCAGGAGGCTGCATTTTTTTGTCCCTTAATACTTTCGTCGCTAGCGTCCGAGTAGGATGGTAAGCTAGCCTAAAAGTATTAATTTTGTTTTTGATGTACGGAGCTGTGTTTGTTGCCCCGCAATTACCCTGCTTGCAACAGGGAGGGACTGCAAATGCAGCCTTTTTTTTAGGTACTCGCTTGATTGAAAAAGCCCTGACAAAAATTATACGCGAACGCAAAATTTAAACTTTGTCAACAGTCATAAACTGAGAAAAAGCTGGCAAAATTTTGTAGAAAAATTAGCGGCAAGCGCGGATGCTCAAGCATGGCTATCTCTTTATTGTTAAAAATAGAGCGTCTTTTTCCATCAGAAAATTTTCTGATGGCTTAGAACTTTCCTCGGGAATTGTTACATCGAGCAATAACACCGACTGAGGATATCTCCCAGGCGGCGATCGCCTACGGAGAAAGCGTCCGGGTGTTTCAGTCTGAATGAAAAGTTTTCTGTCTAGCTTTTGTCTACGCAGCTACGAGCGTGCCCGAGCGAGCTGCCAGGTACTGGCTCACGTAGCGCTTTGCTCCCTCCAGATCGCGCAGTGCTAGCGAGTCAGCCACAGAGCGCACGTCAGGTGGTAAAGCTTCAAGTTAAGACTCAAAGCTCGTCTGCCGGGGACGGGTGCTAGAGCCTCCCACGTTATAAACTCCTGGTGTTTCAGTCACTGTCCTACCTTCAGAGCCTCCAGCATTTCGTCCACTGGTTTGCCTTCACTGATTTTCTTCCAGTTCGGGTCAATCGGTTGATACGAGCAGTAACAAACTATAATCCGCTGCTCGGTATCGGGTGATGAGAACTGGCAGATACGCTCTATAACCCAATCCCCATCACGACCATGAGTGATTCCGCCCTGCTCTGGGTTGTCTTTGTTGGCGTATTCTCGGATGCGCTCCCCGATGTTGGGAATTCTGCCAGAGGAACTCCAGTTTTCCCAAAGAATATCCGTCAGCGAGCCTCCAGGAAGTAACTTGCGTTCTTCCCATCCAGGGGCACTCATTGCAAGAGCTTTGTAAACAATCCAAGTTTCAGTTTTAGCTTTAGTCATGGCGCTCATCCTCGAATGATGTTTGTTCACCAGTGAACACGCAATTGACCTTGAGAATCGGGTCTCGTGTTGGCTTAATCTCCTTGAGTTCCCAACCGTATTTACGTTCCATATCCCTGCACTTTTCTGGATCGGTCGCTGAGTGGATGTTTTCCTGGGTTGGGTCATAGTTCAAATTGCCGCCTATTCCCGGTTCAGTCACTCCTCACCCCCTTATCGCTCTCGCCTCGGCGAGAGCTGGTGCGCTTCGTGCGATCGCATGACCCACCTGAGCGAGCCAGGATGCGAGCGCTTCGTCTCGTTCCGTAATCACTCCTTACCTCCCTTCCCCCCTTTGCTCTTGCTGGTGCTAGAGCCAGAGGCGGGAGGATCGTGTGCTTTCCTGGCTGCGATCGCTTCCCCAACTAATGTCTCTACTAGGTTTGATATCGTGCGGTTTTCAGCGTCTGCCCATTCGCTTAAATAGTCTTTCATCGCAAATTCACAGGTAAAAGTTACCTTCGCCTTTTTCGTTGCTCCCATTCGTTCGCTAGCTTCATAAGTTATCAGATAACCTCAGTTTCGCTCAAAAGTCTTCAGAACACTTACTTTTAAAAGGGTTTGAGCTGAAGCTATGGGAGATTATTTGACAGCTTCCGAAGCTGTCGTCTATCCTAACAGACATAGGCAGGAAATGTGAAACGAACAGTGCAGCATACCCCTCGCCCAGTCCGAGCAGGTAAAACCCCTAAAACGGTTATCCAGCTTTGGTTCTGACAACTAGGCAAATGAAGCTGCACCGGACAGTTCACATGCGCTTGCACAATTAGATTTCTTGCACAACAGGACGCATACGCAACTATGTCAACCCCTTCAGCAATGAAGGTCAGGCGGTGCGGTCAATTCCTTGATATTCCCGTTCGCAAGGGTGAAGCGGCTCGATTCCTGGGAATCCACCGCAACACCCTGACCAAGTGGGACAAATGCGCTCGAAGCCACATTAACAACTACCGGATGCATTTCGAGCAATCGGGGTCGAAGGAACAAGCACCATTAAGCCCATACCGATTCTGGGTACTGACCCGACTCAAAGAGCTTTACAGAATCTATCGAGACGAATCCTTGATCGAGAGCTACATCAAAGCTCACCCTGAAGATTTCAGCTTCCGCACATTTTTTGAACTACGCAAACAGGAGAAGCAAGCCTCATGAACAAGACACAAGTCATGAAAAAATTTGGATTTGCCGATGTTGATGAATTTGATGCTCTGCTTCTAGAACTCGGCATCGACCCCGAAACGAAAGAACTAACAGACGCCGAAGTGGAAACTGTCAAAAACCACGTCACGGTATTTGCCACATCTCTAACGGCATTACCAACAGCAGAAGAAGAGAGTAACGGCAACGTCCACGGACACCAAACCTATACCCCACCGGCAGGTGCAATGAGCGTCATCACCAATCAGGGGTTGCAATTAGCTAAGGAGACAGGATTACAGATTAGCCAGGGGGCTTTAGAAACTCTCTCTCAACTAACTTTTGATAAAGGTCGCCTAGACGCAGCGTTCCTAGAAAACGCCTACTGGCTGGGACTTCTCCGCCAACAAAATCAACTCCGTGCTGCTAACACGGAGAAATTTATCCAGCTTTACCTTGCTCAACAAAATACAACGCACGACATGGAAAAGCTAGCAACAGAGGCGGGACTGCTGAGCAATGAAGAACTCGTAAAAAAACTCTCAGCCGCCGCAGCGGGAGCTACCCCAAGCAATTTGACCAATGCCGTTGCAGCGGCGACAGCTTGGTAGAGCTAATCGAGGCGTTGAAAACTGAACGATCTCTGCACCTGTCCTACCAGCAAGAACTAGAACTGTTCAACCAATTCCCGTACTCACAAGGGGAAAACAAAATGCAGCTACTTGACCGTCTCAATCACTTTCTTGAATGCGCTACCAACTTGATTTTCTTTGGCCAATTCAAGCCTACGTCCCCTTGGAAGTTTTAGCTTTCCCCAACTGAACCTTGACAGCGCACTCATGATTGTGGAGGCTTTGACCTAATGACCCAACGTCAAGACTGGGCAGAACAATACCGCAGCGAACTGGAAAAGCAGTCCTCTGCCCGTGCTGCTCAAATCGAATCCCTTCTCACCGCTGGCGACTACGAAGCCATCCGCGAATGGTTAGACCAATGGGAACAAGAAGATAAAGACCCAAATTCCCTGTGCTATCAGTATCGAAAAGCCCGTAGAGAGCTGCGACAAGAACGTTACCGCCAGCGGCAGCAGCAACTTTACGGCTCAATACTGGACACGATTACGGGTAAAGGCACATGACAACTCAGTCAGACTGGAACCCAGACCAGGCCTGTGAAGAAATGGCTGAACTGTTCAACCAAGCCAACCAAATAATCAGCCAACCGCATTACCAAGAAGATCTCAGCGCTGACGAACCGCAGACTCCCAGCGCTGATTCTCTCCCAACGCTCGACGTAAACGAATCGAAAGGAATGAATTAATCATGTCACAACCGATTGGATACTACACCTCCTATAACCCTCAAGCCCGCACACCGGGTATCCTCGATCGCATCCAACAGGAGTGGGGTTCTCAACTCGAAGGGATGTCCTACGAGCAGAAGATCGTGATGAGAGCGGCGTTGGCTGACTACATCGCGAATAAGCCAGTGCATCAACCCAGCCCTCATCCAGACGAAATAACTCTCATCGACTGTTGCATCGAGTCAGCCGGAGTTGATTGGGGCGTTTGGGTGCGAATCGTTGACTAGAAACCAGTCCTGGCAAGGATTAGGAGGATTAGCCGCAAGGTGAAAACCTTGACAACTGAATGACCTTGCAGGTGAGAGCTAGTACCCTAGAAAACTCAAGTCCTGCCCCGCAGGTGCAGC
>DATNPT010000368.1:0-16129 GCA_036703075.1 Chroococcales cyanobacterium | reverse complement strand
CTCGTCCCCGGACAGAGGGCGATTTCATCGATTCCGTAAGCTCGGCGAGCTGTCTTACCCCGCCCAATTTGAATATCCACGCGTCCACCCGTTCTCAATACTATTTCAGCTAGGGTATCAAATTGCAGAGGCGATCGGACTAGGGTCAATACTGCTTGGTTAAAGAAGGCGATTGATTGAGAAGCTGTTGAGATCTACATTCCGCACTAGTCAAGTGTCACACTATAGATTTTCTGGGAATTGGAAATTGGGATTGAGGGTAATCCCCCTGTGGTTACCCCTACTATTGATTAATCGATGCTCGCAGGGAGAGTTGGATGGCAGGACTATGGTTTTGGATGTTCGGTCGGTAGCGATCGCACAATAGTAGTCGATTCCGTCATTTTTGTGTCGCTGTTACTGCTGACCGTGTTTGACAATTTCGGGCAGTTTATCTGCGAGTTCGGGCCAGATTGTTGTAATAGTTTTGGCACTCAGCTTCGAGTCGATCAAAGCATAGAAAGCATAGGTTGACGATATTGAATAGCATGGCTGAAGCGATCGCATGTGTGAGCGTGAAGCGGACGGGTTGATCGACGACTCTAGCCTAGCTATTGAACTATCATAATTAGGGAAAATAGATAGATTTTTCAGAGGGTTAAGGTTAGTTTTCACCTCTAATAGCCATAAGCATTGATGAGAAACGGTACGAGGAAAGTGTTGTCGTAATTCTCATTCCACGGGTAGAGGCGAGGCCTGCCTCGCCTCCACGGTTTTTTGTGTTCCATCCAAGTGAGAACCGCCTTAATCGCCTCACAGCTTATGATGTACTTTTCTTGCGACAAGGCGCATGATAGGGACTTACCTCCATCCAAAGTTTAGAATTTTTGGATCGGAAATTTCCGCAAAGTGGCGGAAGCGCTGATGTCAACTTTTATACAAGAATTGTAATAATTCAATGAGCGATCGCACCAACGAACTGCAATTGTTAGGAAAATGCCTACTCATCAAGCGAACCAAAGGATGCCTCTAACCGACCAAGACCAAAATGCCTTAGACGATATCTTTGCCAAAGTAGCACTTGAGGATATGAAACAAATTGAGGATACTGTAGCACTCTACTCGGTTGCCCCTCTCGAACCCTGGGAAGAGACAGGTTGGGTGGTTAATAGCTCTCTGCCAAACTTGAACGAAGCCACGACCTAAACGAGCTTCAACGAATGCACCGCTACAGCCGCAAAGATTTTAGGTTTCGGTGATACAAAATCCACGGCTATGGACAGATGTTTTTTAATCTTCTCGTCTCTCTATCTCCCCATCCCCCATCCGGACTCGGTCTTGATTAGGGGTAGCTAGAATGCAGATTAGGGTTAATCCCACCCTCTCTCGCCTAGAGACTTGACCGATAATGAATATTAGGGAAAGCTATTATATCTGAACTTTGATTCAATCTGAGACTTTAGAACTTCTAGAATGGTCGCGATTGTGTCAGCACTTAGCGACATTTGCTGCCACGAAACTCGGAGCGATCGCAACGCGTAATCTCTATCCACCAACAACGCAGGCTGAGAGCCTACATCTATTAGCTCAGACCAAAGAAGTCTACCAGTTGGAAAGTCGATTAATGACCGGGCTTTCCTTTGAGGGAATTCGAGATATTGGGGACTCTTTAGAACGGGCAGAACTACAAGGAATTTTGTCTGGAGAGGAACTTCAGGCGATCGCAACTACACTGTCTGGGGTTCGCCGTTTGCGTCGGCTGATTGACGATCAAGAAGACTTGCCAGTACTCACCGAACTCATCGAAGATGTCCGCACTTATCCGGAACTAGAGCAAGAAATTCACCACTGCATCGACGATCGAGGCGACGTAGCCGATCGCGCTAGCCCTAAGCTCGGTGAGATTCGCATCCAGCTTAAATCAATCCGAGACAAGATTTACCAAGTCCTCAACGGGATTTTGCAGCGCAACGGGGGAGCCGTCCAGCAGCAGGTAATTACCCAAAGAGGCGATCGCTTTGTAATTCCGGTCAAAGCGCCGCAAAAGGATGCGATTCCAGGTATCGTTCACGATACCTCTAGCACGGGTTCCACACTCTACATCGAACCGAACGCGATCGTCGGACTGGGAAATCAACTGAGAACCCTTCAACGTCGAGAGCAAATCGAAGTCGAAGCTGTACTTCGCGCCCTAACCCAACAGGTAGCTGCTGTCAAGTCAGACTTAGAACAGTTGCTGGCAATCGCTACTACCCTAGATTTAGCCACCGCTAAGGCAAGGTATAGCCTGTGGTTAGAAGCAAACCCACCCCGATTTATCGACCATAACGCTGGAGAGGTCGTTACCCTGCGCGAGCTGCGACATCCTTTATTAGTGTGGCAGCAGAGACACGAACAAGGGAAATCGGTCGTTCCGATTAACGTACAGATTCAGCCCAATATTCGAGTCGTCGCCATTACTGGCCCCAATACAGGCGGGAAAACAGTTACGTTGAAAACATTGGGCTTAGCAGCCCTGATGGCGAAGGTGGGGCTATTTGTTCCTGCAAGAGAGCCAGTAGAATTACCCTGGTTTGAACAGATACTGGCAGATATTGGCGACGAGCAGTCCCTAGAGCAGAGTTTATCCACGTTCTCCGGTCACATTCGTCGGATTAGTCGAATTTTAGGTGTCTTGAGGAGTGGGGAAGAAGACACGGAGACACACGGACATGGAGACACGGAAAATTCTGAACTCTCCACCTCTTCCCTGACTCCCTCGCTAGTCTTACTAGATGAAGTGGGTGCGGGAACTGACCCAGCAGAAGGTAGTGCTTTGGCGATCGCTCTTTTACAATACCTCGCTGACCACGCTCTCCTGACGGTGGCGACGACACACTACGGCGAACTCAAGGCACTGAAATATCAAGACGATCGGTTTGAGAATGCCTCGGTTGAATTTGACGATGTCAGTCTTGCACCCACTTACCGACTATTGTGGGGAATTCCCGGTCGTTCTAATGCCTTAACCATTGCGCGGCGTTTGGGGTTAACGTCGGACATTGTTGACCAAGCTCAAACCTATGTGGGAGGGGCTTCAGAAGAGGTCAATCAGGTGATTGCTGGATTAGAAGCGCAGCGACGAAGTCAGGAAACGAAGGCAAAAGAGGCAACACAACTCTTGCAGCAAGCCGAGCGCCTGCATCAAGAGGTTTCTGGGAAAGCGAGGCTGTTGCAGGAACGAGAACGGGAGTTGAAGCTGTCTCAGGAACGAGCTGTGCAGGAAGCGATCGCTCAAGCAAAAGAAGAAATTGCGACAGTGATACGCCAATTGCAGCAAGGCCCGCAAAGCGCTCAAAATGCTCAAAAGGCCACAGACTCCCTCAATGATATTGCACAGCGCCGTCTGCCTGCCGCAGCGCCCCCCAAACCGAAACCAGGGTTTAAACCGCAAATTGGCGATCGCATCCGCATTCCTCGGTTCAATCAGACGGCTGAGGTACTGAGTACTCCTGATGAAGATGGGGAGTTAACCGTGCGCTTTGGTCAAATGAAAATGACTGTTACCCTAGCCGATGTGGAATCGTTAGACGGTCAAAAAGCGGAAATGCCGGTTAAACCCAAACCGGCACCGGCCCCAGTAGTGGCATCTCCACCACCGACCCCAATTCGTACCTCGAAAAACACGATTGACATTCGCGGCAGTCGCGTTGCCGATGCGGAGTTTGAAGTAGATAAAGCAATTTCACAGGCAAGTAATTCCGGAGCGCTATGGATTATTCACGGCAAGGGAACGGGTAAGCTGCGACAGGGAGTTCATTCTTTCTTAGAACAGCACCCACTCGTTGCTCGGTTTGAGCTAGCGGACCAATCTGAGGGGGGCACTGGGGTTACAGTTGCTTACCTCAAGTGATATTCTTTCTCGGTGAAATCCAAATTCGTGTTTTTACCGGAGTCTTCCTAGTGAAACGAGTATAAAGGTTTGAGTTAAGAATCTTTAAGGCAAACTTTAAAAACCCTCCAGACTTGCGCGGGCTGCTGGAAACTTGCAGTAAACTCTGGTAGTCGTGTTTCAAGATTGGTAACTGCAAACACCAACCCTGATTTGGTCACCTACTCTAAAGCTATGCGTTCTACCGCAAAATCGCCGACACCGGCTCCCCCTTGGGAGGAACTGCCTCTGGGTCAAGCACCAGACTCAGTGCAGCTGGATAACATAAAAACTCAGCTTGATTTAGTGCTGCTGAGTTTAGAGTCCTTAGCAGGCATTGGTTCTGAAGCGATGCTCCAGGCAGCAGCTGACTTGAAATTAGAGTCAATGGTGTCAGATCGGGTAGGTCTATGGCGTTTGCGTCAGTCCAATCCTCTGCGAAAAAGTTCGGGAGGTCGGAAAAAACTCGATGTGGAAGAGGCGCGATCGCTTGTGCTTATCATCTGTCATCTGGCCAAACAACATCAGGAACTTATCCGCCGTGCTGTTGCCTTACTCGAACAGATGGCAGAACAAAATAGCGAACCCCACCGCGCTGCTCTGTTGGGTGATTACCTCGATACCTTCAGTAACACTTACCAGGAGCGCATGGAACAAGGAGAAAACGTATCGCCCGATCTACTCAACCAGTTGGCTCTCAAACTGCTAATCGATCTGCTGTTCTATAGCAGTCCCAACGGTCATCGGCGTCTATGGCTAGCATTGCTGGATCGGGCGCGAGACTAAAGCACTCGACGCCCTAGAAGTGAGGAGTCAGGAGTCTAGAAATACAAACAATTCCCCAACCCTAACTCAGGGCGACTATAGAGGCACTGCCCCTACCCAACTTGAAACTTTGTTAATGTCATGCCTTTATCTCATTGTGTCCTGCGACGCTATACTCCCCCTACCTGTACCCTGCAGATAATGGCAAAAAGCTCGCCATTATCGCGCTGGCTAGGGCAAGCTGTGCTGAAGGATGTGCAGTTCGAGCTTCGTTTTGATGACCCCCGAAAACCGGAAGACGAACGGGTGACCATTCGGGGTGATGCCGAAGAGTTAGAAGTTCTGTATGATGCGGTTAACAGCTACGTGCAGGATATGCTCACCTTGTCTGCGACACAGTTGCCGGTGGCATTTAGGACTGCAACGGAAGTCCCTGGTTCTCTATCTGAAGCAGATCCGTCTCATCCCACTACAAGTGTTAATCCCTCAGCGACCCTAGCAGCTCAAGCCCCTGAAGTCACGCCTGAGGCATCTCCAGAGTCAGACCCCAAAGTTATACCATTCAAACCCCGGACACCTCCCGCAGAAATCTACTTGCAACCGAGCGGTTCGTTTTCCCATAACCTGTTTCTCGGTCGGCTGGCGACAGCAGAATCTGGGCAATCAGTCGAGCTGAGCGTGCTACAGTTATTCGATTTGGCAACCGCCCTGGATGAATATGCTGCTGAAGGGGTATCCTTACCAAACCTCAACCCTCTCAGCGGCAAGACAACTCCACCTGCTTGGGCCAGTGTAGCGGCGGTTGCAGTTCTAGCAGTAGGTGTTACAACGGCTGGGATTCGATTTCTCAATCAATCTAACAGCCAGCAGCAAGCATCTGCACCGGCTCAAAAGGCTACCCCTACTCAGACGCCGACACCACTTCTCTCCCAAGTCCCCCTCGCGCCAACAACTCCACTGCCCACTCCAATTCCCACGCCAGTAATCCCACCGCCTCTGGCCTCTTCCCCAGCGTTACTACCCCCGTCTTCGGTACCAGTACTCTCCTCTCCACCGAACGTATCCCCAGGAAGCCAACGCCCCTCTCTCACTATTACTCCTCCAACAGCAAAAACTTCTGTATTGCCAAAGTCTCCTTCGGCACTGGGCACTAGTGGCAAGATAGACCTTCTCCCTCGTCCTACTTCAAATCCTTTAATTACTAGTGGTACTGCACGCGGTTCTTCTTCGTCTAGCGGTTCTTCTATTTCTCCTGCCTCGTCGAACAAATCCCCGGTTCAGGCAAGTGTACCCAGCCCCTTAACTACACCTCCACCTCTACCAAAGTTGCCACCACTCGATGCCATTCCACCTGCCGATATTGCTCAGCAGGGCGCTCCTTTAGCCAATGCCCGTAATGCCTCTGCTGCAAGCGATCTTAGGGCATCGGAGTCAGCGGCTAGTCCTGGCAATACCACTCTGTTTGATAACATCCCTCAAGTGGCCGAGGTCAGAAGTTATTTTCAGAAGCGATGGCAACCACCTTCAGGTTTGAGTCAAACCCTGGAATACAGTCTGACCCTAAATGCAGATGGTTCGATCCAACGAATTATTCCTCTAGGAAAAGCAGCAGGAGATTTCATCGATCGCACGGACATTCCTCTGCCCGGTGAACCGTTTGTATCTGCCATTGATGGGGGACGAAATCCCTCAATCCGCTTGGTTCTTACTCCAGATGGCAAGGTAAGCACCTTTTTGGAGCAGATGGATCGAGTTCAAACTCAGAAGAAATAATGTGAAACCTAGATTCCACATTCTGAAGTGTCACACCCTGGAGCTGAGAAACGCGATCGCCAAAAGTCTAGAGAATTACTAGAATTTCCAGACTGCACAGCCTTTAGCGCACGGCGACTGACGTAACTCCTCACGTCATTGTTCCTGTGCAAATATAACAACTGTCCATTTCTTTCTCTCACACTAAATTGCAATCAATATGATGCGGTTAAATTGATCGCGATTTTATTGAGGGCGAGAGACTATGCAATTACCGGCAGGAAATCAAACACACAGTACAGGTTGGGTCGTTCAAGCTTGGGCATCGTTTGGTATTTCCATTGCTGCCATGATATTTGGCATTGTGAACCTTCCTGTCGATAACTGGGTCAAGGGCTACATGGGTATGGGTTTGGCTTTTACCGTGGGTTCTACAATCAGTATGGCGAAAACCACTAGAGATATCCATGAAGCCAAAAGACTCACGTCTAGAGTAGATGAAGCCAGAGTCGAGAAACTGCTCAGCGATCACCACCCCTTAAAATAAAACCCCTCACGGCACTAGACCATCAAGGGTTTTAGAGTAAGAAGTATAAGCAAACAGCGGATTGATAGTTTTGTTTTCTACATCAGCCGTTACTGACTTTTTTTGATTTTGAGCTGTTTATTCAGCTTCTTACGCCGACTATTAACTGCAACGACTCCAGCATCAACGGGATAACCAATCAGAGGAATCACCTGATATTGCCGCTCGTCTTCTAGCTGCTTGAGTTCGGTGTAATCGACCCAGTGAATACAATCCACGGGACAAGTGTCGATCGCTTCTTGAATTACGTCTTCTGAGTCGCCATCTTGCCGAACTACACGCGATCGGCCATAGTCAGGTTCTATGTAAAACGTGTTCCGAGCGACATGAGCGCAATGCTTACAGCCGATGCAAGTGATTTCATCAACATAAACACCCTTCTGCCGCAGTACACCTCCTAGCTCCGGCTCCAGACCCGAACGCTCAGGCGCATCTCGGAAGACGCCACCTAGCTCGGGTTCGAGCCCCGAACGCTCCGGTGTTGTTGAGAAATCAGACTCAGACATTACGCACTCCAGCGTTGGACAACTAGGCGGATCGAACCATCTTGATTGTGCTGTTGTTCGGCAACTTGAAATCCCTGCTTGGAGGTTTCAGCCATTACAGTGTGGAATGCGTAACGTTGCGTGACCCGGTTGAGGAAACCATCCACAGACCAAGGCTGTTGCCAATACTGTAAGTCAGCAACCAGTTCGTACTCTTTTCCATTCCAACTAAAACCAACATCGTAGCCGTTATCCTGCTCGACAACGACTTCCGCATCGCGGGTTTGACCGCGATAGCCTCGCACAGAGCGAGGACCTGATTTCCAATCAACACCCAAGTCTGTTAAAGCAGATTCCAAAGAAGGAAGGTTACGGATTTGCGTTTTTATGTTGCTGAAATGTGACATTGCTGTTTGTAAAGAAAATAAACTAGTTTTGACAAAAAGGCTTACCAATTGCTGAACGTCGCTTGAGCCGTTGCGGTTGCTGTTTGTTGGAGTTTTTGGGCAAAATACTCCGATGTCTGCTCCTGAGAAACGACAGTTCCCAACTGAGCTTCAATAGCCGCCGTCACTTCTGCACAAGAGGCTCCAACAATTCCGGTAACTTTCTCCTGGACTCGACCGTCCGGATAAATGATAAATTCTAAAGTTTCCATGTTCATGTCCTACTGCTGAGTAACCCTCACTTCTGGGTGGGCAGTAATGAGGCAACAGCTAAGGTGGTCTTGAATGGCAATTCAATCACCAGTTGATTAGCTAGTTGCTACTAAACGTTAAGCAGTTGCGTCACTACTAAGCACTTTCTAGCAAAACTTAATACTTTCTTAGTAGCATACTCTAATCTTTAGTTAAGTTTCGCGTAACTTCTCAGTCCAGTCAAGCTGAGCAGTTTGTTAAAAAGTGAACAGTAATAAAAATATACATAACCAATTTTGAGGAGACTTGTGTCTTTAGACCGATCTATGGGATTGCTGTAAACCGATCCATAGAACCGGCGAACCCAGATAATTAAAGTCTGTTTTATTGGAATTCAGGCACTATGAGCGAACAGCAAGGTACAAGTCCCACTAAGGCTAAAACAGTTGATGCTTGGGCAAAGACTCCACTACGGGTAGGCGTTCTGGGTTTTGGAGGCTTGGGACAAGCGGCGGCGAGAGTCCTTGCACCCAAACGTGACATGCTCTGGGTAGCCGCTGCTGACCAAAAAGGCTATGCCTATAATGCGGCTGGTTTGAATCCTGATGAGAGCATCGCGACCTACCGCTCTCAAGGTTCAGTCGGTTATTTAGAGCCGATTGGCACTCTGAGCAACCATAGTATTCAAGACTTAATCGAACAAGCATCGGTAGATGGATATTTTTTGGCGCTGCCGAATTTACCCAATACCTTCATGGCATCTGTGGCACGGCAATTCATTCAATCCGGTTGGCGAGGTGTGTTGGTAGATGCTCTCAAGCGTACCAGTGCTGTCGAGCAGTTGTTAGATTTACAAGATGAACTACAGACAGCGGGAATTACCTACCTGACTGGCTGTGGTGCAACACCGGGACTGTTGACGGCGGCTGCGACCTTAGCGGCTCAAAGCTATGCAGAGATTTACACTGTCAAGATTACATTCGGTGTGGGAATTGCCAACTGGGAAGCTTATCGAGCGACGATTCGGGAGGATATCGCTCACCTTCCCGGCTACGATGTTGAACGGGCGATGCGCCTGAGCGATGCGGAGATTGAGGCATTGCTGGATGAAACGAATGGTATCCTGAGCTTAGAGAATATGGAACACGCTGATGATGTAATGCTTGAACTCGCTGGGATTTGCCCGCGCGATCGCGTTACGGTTGGTGGTGTCGTTGATACCCGCAATCCCAAAAAACCCCTCAGTACTAATGTCCAAGTGACAGGTCGTACCTTTGAGGGCCGAATTTCAACTCATACTTTTACGCTTGGTGATGAAACCAGCATGGCAGCAAATGTTTGTGGTCCAGCGTTTGGTTACCTCAAAGCGGGGCTATCATTACACCGACGAGGAATTTATGGTCTGTTGACTGCCGCTGAAGTGATGCCGCAGTTCGTTCATTAAAAGTGACAGGTTGCAACTTCAACGGTTCCACATCCTAACCCTTCTCGGCGGGTGGACTTTCTGGAGATAACATTTCCGATTGTTCTTCCTCTGCCGCCGTTTCTGGAACCTGGACGACAAAGGGTAGATGAGCGCCTTGCAAGCCTCGGCTAATCCGTTGAGGTGTCTCTGGAAACACAACAAACAGGGGATAGAGGCGGTCAACCCCCTCGCTCAGAATGTGTTGATAGCGGGGAGGCATCAACCACTCATAATCTTTGTCCAGCATGACTTGGGTTTGACGCCAGCGACTGAGCAGATCGGAGAAGTCCTCATGGGGGCGATGAATAAAGACAAAAATTTCCGCCCCCATCTTGATTTTCCATTCTGGGTCGCACATCAAAATGGCGATATCACAGGGTAGGCAAACTGCTTCTGGTACGGCTCTAAGATTAATGCCGTTGGAGTTGGTGGATGGATTGGGATGGCGAATTCGCACGATCGGTAAAGGCAGGGTAATCACGCTCTTGTCCGGTCGGCGCATACTAGGAATCAGCTCCAGGTATGGTCGATATTGTTTGAGTAACGCGATCGCAGCCTCATGGTTGCTATATTCTGCCAAGCTGGCTTCGTAATCAGATCGTTGAACAGGCATTTTCTGAAGTTAAATCGTAATTAATTATCTGAATTTCTATTAACAGTTTAATCAAACTGACTAGTGCAGCGTGGCAGAAATAACTATCCAGTTGAAAAAGGTTAAAAAGCTTACTGTACAGACTTTCTTGCCTCTTGCATAAGAGCCTCCTAGCTTCTGCCTTCTTGCACTAGGAGAACTTGAGTGAGATAAGCAGATAACAAGAGGGCTGTAACGTTTTCAGTCTTCTGAATTAACGATAACAACCCTCTGCTAGTTAGGTAACTATGGATTTTTTCACGTTTCTGTGAGCTTTTTGACTTTAGCCAAGAGCGTCAAAGACACTGAACAGTGGCATATACATGGATAGCAGAATTACTGCTACCATCCCCCCTAAGAAAACGATCATTATAGGTTCTATGATGCTGGTGAGGGCTTTAATCGCTTGCTCAACTTCATCCTCATAGAAATCAGCAACTTTCATCAGCATCGAATCTAATTCGCCAGTTTCTTCACCAATACTGATCATCTGAATCGCGAGGATAGGAAACACTTGCTCTTTCTGCAGGGCTAGGCTGATCATCCCACCCTGTTGAATCTCTAGCTTAGCTACCTCTACCGCATTGGCGATTACTTGATTACCTGAGGTATCGCGAACAATATCTAAGGAATTGAGGATTGGCACCCCTGAACGAGTCAATGTTCCAAACACCCGGCAAAAACGCGCCACTGCTGACTTTTCGTTCAATTCACCAAAAAGGGGCATTTTTAACAAGAATCTATCAATTTGTACACGACCCATTGGTGTCTTGTAGTACCAACGTAAGCCAATGACGGCACCAATAATTATGGCGAACAGAACGAGAATTCTCCAACTTCTCAGTACTTCACTCACCCAGAGCATAAATTGCGTCAACGCTGGCAATTGTGTCCCTAAATCTTTGAAAATTTGTGCAAAGATAGGTATCAAAAATATTGTCATTGCGAAAAAGACAGCCATCGCCAAGACGCCAACCACAACTGGGTAAGCCAAAGCTGATTTGATTTGGTTTTGCAGCCGTGCCATGTCCTCAAGTAGCTTGGCTAATCGGTTGAGGACTTCGTCAAGGACACCCCCAACCTCACCGGCTTGCACCATGCTGATGTATAAATCGTCAAATGCCTCTGGATGCTTACGCATCGAATCGGAGAGACTTGTTCCTTGCTGTACATCTCCACTAATAGCAACTAGTGACTTTTTCAGCTTGGGATTGGGACACTGCTCAGACAAAACACCGAGACAGCGAACCATAGCCACACCGGCATTGACCATCACCGCGAATTGACGCGAGAATACGGCTTTATCTTTAACTGTAATTTTCTTAAAATTGGCACTTAGTTCTGATAAGTCAAGGTTAAAGCCGGCACTTTTCTTGACATTTGAGACAGAGGGGTAGCGATTGAGGAGGAGTGTACGGGCTTGTTCGAGAGAATTCGCTTCAATTTTCTCTTTTTTGGGCTTTCCCTTTAAATCTCGAACCTCAGCGACAAAGGTAGGCATAGTTGGCGTCCTAGATGAAAGATAAGCATTTGAATCGTGAATGACGTCTCGATTCGTTTTGAGTTGTTTTAGTTTGGAGAAGACTCAGCGAGTAGGGGCACTGCCCCTACCATGCTTAAAACTGACTGAGTACCTAGCGCATAGCCTTGGTTCCTGTTCCTGTTGCTACCTTTTGTCCTACAGCCCCCATAGCCCCTGCACCGGCAAGAATCCGTTGTAGCTCTTCCGGCTTGGAACTTTTTGAGACTGCCATCTCAAAGGAGATCACACCAGCTCTCACGAGGTTGGATAGCGACTGCTCCATAGTCATCATGCCCATTTTCATCCCCGTTTGAATCGCTGAGTAAATTTGGGCTACTTTTCCTTCTCGGATTAAGTTCGCGATCGCAGGTGTCACGATCATGATTTCTTGAGCCATCACCCGACCAAACTCACCCGGTTTCGGGCTTTTCTTGGGTACTAGGGATTGAGTAAAGACGGCAATTAAGGAGTTTGAAATTTGAGCCTGAATTTGTTGCTGTTGTTCAGGCGGGAACACGTCAATAATCCGGTTGATCGTCGATGCGGCTGAGCTAGTATGCAGCGTACCAAAGACCAAATGACCTGTTTCAGCAGCAGTCAGCGCCAGAGAAACCGTCTCTAAGTCCCGCATTTCCCCCACTAGAATGACATCGGGGTCTTCCCGGAGAGCCGCTCTTAAGGCATTAGAAAAGCTTTTCGTATCCTCACCTTTTTGACGTTGGTGAATCAAACACTTGTTGTTGGGAAATACATATTCAATTGGATCTTCGATCGTCAGAATATGTTCGGGTCGTGTCCGGTTAATCAAGTCAACCATTGCCGCCAGCGTGGTGGTTTTCCCAGAACCTGTCGGTCCTGTCACCAAAACCAATCCTCGCGGTCGTTCGCTCATTTCCCGAACAATATCGGGTAAATTCAACTGATCGAAGTTAGGAATCTTAGACGACAAGGCTCTCAAGGCTGCTGCATAATAACCCCGCTCTTTGTAGACATTAACGCGGAAGCGAGCCAACCCCTTCACCCCGTAAGAACAATCGAGTTCCCAGTTCTGCTCCAAATCCTTGCGCTGCGTGTTGTTGAGCATACTGAAGATTAACTTCTGACACTCGTGAGGCGTTAGCGGCTCATCCCCGAAGGGCTGGAGTTTACCATTGATGCGGAAGTAGACTGGAGCCCCCGCTTGAAGGTGCAGATCTGACCCACCCATCTCGATCAGCTGCTCCATCAAGTCTTCAATCATCAATTCCATGATGCTATCTCCTTAGAGGTTGTTAATTGTCGGTTGAATGTTATTGGTTGTTAGTTGGAACAAAGGTCTAAACAGAGAGCAACTAACAACTTTTTCAGCTTTGAAAACGAAGTGTCATACAGAAGGGGCAGTCCAGCCACTCTTGCTGTAGGTCAGCCGAGCACATTCGACAGGTGAGAGAACTCTTCCGCTTAGCCCTGAGTTCAGCTTCCAGTCCAGAATCAGTAAAGGTTACGCGCTCCACTTCGTCGAGCGTCGTGTAGCCTTGCTGGACTAAGTTTAAGCTGTAAGCCAGTAGCGTCACCATCCCTTCATCCACAGCAGTTTCCTTAATCCGCTCTGTAGGAGCGCCTTCATTGATTAAGGCTTGTACGCGATCGCTAATTCGCATGACTTCGTAGACGCCGACACGTCCCTTGTAGCCAACACCGTTACAGGTTTTGCACAGCGTACCTTTCGAGCGAGCCTCGTGAAGGTCCTCTGGTCGTAGCGTATTGGCTTGATATATCGTTATGTCCCCTTCTCTAGATGTCGAGAGACCAAAGCGAGCGAGTTCGGCAGACGTTGGCATATAAGGAATACGGCATTCCGGACAGACCCGCCGCATCAAGCGCTGTGCCAGAACTCCCAATAAGGCACCAGAAACCATGAACGGTTCAACGCCCATTTCGTCGAGACGTGCGATTGCACCGGCGGCATCGTTGGTATGGAGGGTCGTCAACACTAAGTGACCTGTCAAAGCCGCCTCAATCGCGGTTTTAGCCGTCTCCTTGTCCCGTGTCTCACCCACCAGAATCACGTCTGGGTCTTGCCGCAGAAAGGAGCGCAAAATTGAGGCAAAGTCCATTCCTTTTTCCCGCAGCACCTGTACCTGAGTAATGCCCGGTAGCGTATACTCGATTGGGTCTTCTGCCGTACTGATATTTACTCCCGGATCGTTACGTTCCGCCAGCATCGAGTAGAGAGTTGTAGACTTACCCGATCCTGTTGGTCCTGTCACCAAGATTAGACCAAACGGACGACTTGCCATTTCCCTGACCATTTGCAGGGTGTCAAGGTCTGTAATCAACTTATCCAGACCCAGTTGAGTAGACTCGCTATCTAGAATTCGCAGGACAATTTTCTCGCCGTAACGGCTAGGCAACGTACTGACTCGAAAGTCAACTTTGCGCCCCTGGAACATCCGCCGGATTTTGCCATCTTGGGGCAGTCGTCGTTCTGCAATATCGAGCTCTGCCATGATTTTGAAGCGAGCCGAAACAGCTGGCGTGATTTTTTTCGGTAATGGTTCGGGGAACGCTTGGTGCAGCACCCCGTCTCTGCGGAAGCGGATGCGTAAATCGTTTTCTTGAGGTTCTACATGAATGTCGGACGCTCCTTCTTGTAGAGCTTTAGCCAGAATTCTGTTGACCAGATTGATGACGGGCGCATCTTCTGCTCCCTTTAAATCGACCTCTTCGACTTCGTCTGGAGCATCTGATAAGGTGTCGAGACTATCGATATTTTCTAAGTCTTGTTTAACGTCTACCGCTCTCTGGAATTCTTCTTGGCGATCGCGTTCCAGTTTTTCATCGCGATACTTAGAAATGATCTGCTGATAGTCTTCTTGGGTAATCACCATCCGCTGTAGCACGATGCCTTGAGGTCGCAGAATCCTCGTCAAATCGTCTTGGGCATCTAGATTATCAGGGTCAACCATCGCCACCAAAACGGCAGGAGGTTGGGTTTCCTTCTTCGTGACTGGCACTAGTCGATAGCGACTACAGATATCAATAGGAATGAGTGTCTCGATTAGGTGACTAACAATATTGCTGTTAATCTCACTAAGTTCCGGATCTAGAGATTCAACCCCGTAAAGAACTTTTAGTTCAAATAGCTGCTGTTTTTTATACTGTCGCAGCAGGTCGGGTGACAGCTGACGCCCCGTGATCGATTCAAGAATCTCTGTTAGGGGTCTTCCTGACTTGCGGGTTTCCACCAACGCCTGCTGCATCTGTTCGTGATCGACATAACCCGCCTGAATCAGCTTATTGCCGAAAGGCGAAAAATCGCTGCGGAGGGCGATAGCGCGTGATGGTCTGGAGGATTGGGTCATAGCGGGTGAGAATATCTCCTTAACATTACAAAGTATTCCCAAAGCTGTGGCGAAAAAGAGCGTTTCTTTCTTCTTGCATCAGGGTTACAACTGCCGTCAGATGACACCTCTGGATGATAGGCTTGGAGCAGAGCCGGAAAATCGCTGCTTCGATGAGATAGTCATAGCAGGCGATCGGGGAAAATCGCTTTCCTGGAGCTAGACGGCAGGCCAACGCACTTTGATTACTACAAATATCCTGACCTGACAAAGAGCGAACGCCAGTTCTCAGATAGCTTGAACTGAATAGAATTCCACTGGAGAGCCAAAGCAGCTTTATGCATTATGTAGAATATGCTATTGATGATAACTGTTACTAACTGGCGTTTGCACCGCTCTTTTAAGACATTTTGACTGGCGTGAACCACGTTAGGGGATCGTTTATAGGGCTTGGCTCTCAACAAAGATGAGAGAAGTATATTGCTGCTGTGTCAGAGGATCGAAGTCGCGATCGCAGCGTCCAGAAACGCTACTTCTCACCGACTAGAGTAAAGCTGACATCCCTGACTTAGCTCTAGCGAGAGCGCCAATGGGAAAGAACTAAACGGTGATTCAATCAGCGATTGGTTATCTCATGACCCAAGAAGGGAACTTCTTAACAGGAAATAGGGAACAGCGAGGAAACGAAGAGTTCTCTATTCTTGCCGAAATTCCCCTTGAACTGGGTACAAGCCCCCACGAAGAGAGAGTGGTCGGCGCATTAGTAGCGGGTTTAAATCCCCCACCATACGCCTTGACTGTTGCCCGTTTCCCGTTCCCTGTTGCCTTTAAGAAGTTATCGCGCTTTTAGAGTGACAACCTACCTGATTGAGAGAGGTGGGGATTTTTACTCGAATGAGAACGTAAGCAGCAACCAACTGGTGACTGCTCATTGTTTACAGAAGCTAGCCTCAATAACAAGCCCAGACGGTTAATGCTACTTAGCCCAGACGGTTAATGCCACTTAGAGAGTGTTAAATTGGGTTATAAGTGGAAGGGGCGGAACGGTTTTACCGTGTCCAGTCAAAGGTAGC
>DATNPT010000619.1:0-7161 GCA_036703075.1 Chroococcales cyanobacterium | reverse complement strand
TACTGGTTCGTGTCCGGGTTCATCCCATAACGGGTCTACTTCATCTGTACTCGCTTTCGCTTCGAGTGCAAACCGTTTAAGAGCGGCTGGCATCACGAGAGTTCGTAGCTGAATGTCTACAGGTGGGGTTTCAATCACTTCAGCATGGGTGAAATACAGCCGTGTAGAAATTCCGGCGGCTTTGAGTAAGGCACGACTTAATGCACCAGCACAGACAACCGTGTTGGCTGCACGATATATTTGCTGAGATGTTTTGACGCCCTCAATACGATTGCCCTGTCGTAGCAGTTCCGTAACTTGCTCGGTTTGAATTTCACCTCCAGCACGACGAAAGGCTTCTAGGTAGCCTTGGTTGGTTTTGTCAGGATGAATGTGACCATGACGAACAGTGAGTGCGCCTGCGATCGCATTTCGATTCAGTAGAGGTTCCAACTCGCAGGCGTCCTCTACACTGAGTCGTGTTGGGGGAATTGCGAATTGAGTATAGTTGTCTGCCACTGCTTGCGGGTCATCACCCCGATCGATCGTCAGCAATAAATCCAATTCTCGAAACTGGATATCAGCGTTGAGTTCCTCCGATAAGGTGCGGTAAATGTCTATGCCTTCCTGACACAATTGACGAGTTAATTCTGATGTACCCGACCAGTAAGCAAGACCGCCATAACTATAACGAGTAGCATTTTGGAGCGTGACATCTTTCTCCAAAAGCAAGACACTACATCCTTTTCGACGCAATTCGTAACCTAGTGCTGCCCCTGTAATTCCGCCACCCACTACAATCCAGTCGTAAGTTTTCATTCAGGAAACTTTCGCGTAATTAATATTATGTCCCTACGAATAATTTATCTATGTAGCATGAGAGTGAGTAGTGGGTGCTAGGTTCATCATTGTCAGGAATGCGATCGCACAGCGTCCTCAAAGAGCGATCGTACTTTCCTGAGATTGAGGGCTAGGTGCTACCCCCAGCATTGTAGTCTCCGCTCAATATGTCATCTATCTATGAGATGGTAATTTCCCAATTAAGTAGAAACAGTGTATAAAATTAGTAGGCTACCGTCTCAGTACGAAACTGTACTACGCTCTAGTCGTATATCAGAGCGTATTATATCGTTTCAAGATAATTGCTCTTTAAATTAGTATCAAATTACACAATTTCAGCTCAAAGTACTGCACGAACTACGTTACGTTCGTTTGGATACAGGACAAATGATGAAATTTTGTAATATCATCCTTAAGAGAGATGCACAGTTGTGACCTGTAAACTTCAGGAACATTCTTGAACCAATATTGAATCAATCATGGATAATCAGACCCTAAGCGCCCAGCTAGACGAGCGAGTAGTTTCCCTATGGATAGATTCCTTAGATTGGCTGCATAAGGAGGCGCTACAGCCCTGCCAAGTAGTGCTTGAAACCTACAAAGTCAAAAACAGCTTGGGTGTTTTACTGCAATATCGAGCAATTCGGGTTGAATGCTTCAACGAAGCGTTACGGAATGCTCTGATGATTGGGTATCGTTACTACGCCATCAAATCTCATGCCTTAGGGTTTGATGTTTGCTTCAGTGTGAATGGTGAATGGTCAGTTGCCTATAATGGCGGTGCGATCGCGAAAAAAATGCAGCAAGGCGATGATTCGTGAGCAAGCCCGACTGTTGGGATGCGATCGCATCTCACACAGCCATTAAGGTTACACCCATCCCTCGCTAGCCAAGTAACTCATAAAAATTCTAGCTACGTCCTAGAGTTTTCTATCGGTGGCTAAACCCTTTGCCTCAACGGGAGAGCATTAAATAAACTCCCCAAATCGCCATTGCTCGTAGATAGTGACTGGCACGGAAGGTTCCTGCTGCTGTAATGGCTTCCGGTGTCCGAAATTGCAAGCCATTTTCATAAACTTGTCGCACTACTGCCTCCGCTAGTCGAAAGGCTTCATGCTTCATTCCTTGCTGTATGAGAAAGGATGCTAGTCCAAAATTGATACCCGTCCAAACTTCCAACGGATGGGTAGCGTCCGGATTTTCCGGCGAACCATCGGGTCTAACGCCATTTGCTGCCCCGAACTGACCCTGTTGAAACTTCAAGAAGCAGGCATCATAGACTGTCTTGAGGGCAGATTGAGCGCACTCTCTAGGCACGATATCCGGCAACCCCAATAACTGAGCGTAGAATTGACCGCACATCTGGTCTGCCATGACAATATCCGAGCCACTTTCGCTATCGAGGCGGTAATATTGACCGTTCCACAGTTTTTCCTGGTAAAGCGGCTGGGCCTGTTCTAACCATTGCCGATAGAGGTCGATATTTTGCTGAATCGTCTCTGGTTCAGGTGCCTCGATCAGTTCGGAGAGGGGGGGATAATGAGCAAGGAGGATTTCACCGATCGCGATTGCTGCTTCCAGTGCCGCCAACCACAACCCACCGCAATAAGCACTAATACCTTTGAGTTGCCAGTCATCAAACGTCTGATCCGGCGCACCCGAATTTTCCGGAATCCCATCTGCGTCTTTGTCGAAGGTTTTGACGTAAGCCAGTGTCTTGACGATGGCCGACCAACACTCCCACAAAAAGTTAGTGTCATTCCCACCCGTTAGGACAAAATCTCGATAGACCTGCAAGACAAAGTCGCAGGGTAAATCTTTCCACTGGTTACAATCCTGGTAGCTGGTGTAATTCGTTTTCTCCCAAGGGTGTTCGTTCGGCGCACCGAGGTCGTGAGGTGTTGCATCCTCGGCTTTCCGAATCGCTTGGGCTTGGTTGTAACCAATAATTCGGGGCGTCTGGTCGCTGGTAGGAATAGCACGGGCAAAGGCTTCTAAGACCGCTTTATCCAATCTGGGCCAGAGCATGGCTAAGGCAAACGAGCCGTATAGCCGGACATCCAGACTCTCATACCACCGATAATCCAGGCATTCTAGAACGGCAAACTGACCGACTGGATCGAGATCGCTTGCTGCTGTCCAGAGAGTACCGCCACCTGCGAGTAAATACAACTCGTTAAACAGCGCCATCTTAAACCAGTTCGGCAAATCTTTGCGATCGAGGATCGGTTCCTGCCAAGACTGGATTTTCTCTCGCCACAGCTCATTATGTTTGAGGGCAGTACGAACAACTGACCAGGCATTATGACCCGTGCGACCAAAGAAATCCGTATAGCGTCGGTAATAATTTACACTTGGAGAAAATTCTGTGACCGGAAAATCCCAAGCTAGGATAAAAGGAATTTTGCGCGTTCTACCGGGACGAATTGTAAAACGAACGGCAATTGAGGCAGCAATTTGTTCGCCAGGTTCCGCCGGAGTCTCATCTTGAGAGTCGGCTAAGCTACCATCTGCTGCAAAGGATTCCCAAACTTCAGCCCCATTGCCAGCAGGGTTCCAGCGCGTGTGGTAAAACACTTCTAAGCTGGGGTTCGTGACTGTGGCGAAGCACAATTGTCCTTCCCCTTCCTGAATCTCAGACCTGCCGCGAAGAGTCGCTACCGCTTCACTATCGTTTAACCGAACGCGGTCTAAGAGACACCCTACTCGGTAATTATCCACAATCCACTGATTGTAACTTCCCGTGCTATCTCCCCAGCGCGGTTGGTATTCATACACTGGACTTCCATCATCCCGCACCTGCACCTGCGGCGTCTTAATCGCATTAGTAAACCAGCCCACCATGTTCTGCCAGGTGAGCATGATGCTTAGGGTAATCGGTGCGTCTGTGGGATTGTGTGCCGTCCACTCAAACACGGCTACAGGGTAGCTGCTTTCCTGGTAACTTCCCGCCCAAATCGGAGAAAACTGCTCGCACGTCAGTTCCGTCTGAAACACATTGTTGTAAACGAACCAGCTACAGGGATACAGCGCGTGGTAACTCCCTGTATTGGAGGAAGAGGATTGAGCAGAATCTTGTCCATTCTCCATTCTCTGCGCGGCCGGATACCACTGCCAGGAACTTAAGCTTCCGTCCTCTGGTGGTTCGGTACAGAGGGCATAAGCTTGCTTGGGTGAATTTTCGGGCTGCTCGAAGACACTAAACTGGCAGGCGGGGAGGCTTCTAAACGTATGCTCTCCTCCATCCAAGTGCCATAAGTTAAAGTCTCCTCGCGAAGAGCGACCAATGCAACCTGCCCCAAAACCACCCAGGGGCATGCCATGCCAGGGGCCATCATCGAGGTTGCTGGCGTAGCGAACGGTGTAGGGGTTGTCCCAGCCAAGACCAATGGGACGCTTCCAGCTAGATTCAGGGATTTTAGGGCGTGACGGTTGATAAATCATGCACCGATCATACAGAAAATCTTGTGGTAAAAAGTCCTCATTAGAGGCGGTTCTTCAGACTTTTGGGTTCAAAAAAATGATTGAACAGGGATAGCGCTATGGCTTGTGTGACGCGATCGCTATTCCTGTTCGAGCTTTGGATTCGACGTAACCTACTTTAGGCGGTTTGCCACTGTTGCAGCGTTTTCATCGCTTCCTCAGCGTGAGCCTTAAAGTTGAACTGAGAGTTAAAAATATGCTGCACCACCCCATTTTTATCAATGACATAGGTAACTCGACCGGGGAGAAGTCCGAGAGTGGAGGGAACTCCGTAGAGCTTGCGAACCTGCTTACCTGTATCGCTCAATAGGGTAAATGGCAGCTTGTACTTAGCAACAAATTTCTCATGAGAGGCAGGTGAGTCGTCGCTGATACCGATCACCTCAGCCCCAGCCTCTTTAAATACCTCGTAACTATCGCGAAAGGCACAAGCTTGGGCTGTACATCCAGGGGTATCGTCTTTGGGATAGAAGTACAGAACGACGGTTTTTTGACCGATGAAATCTTTGAGGCTGACAGATGCACCTGATTGAGAGGGCAGAGTGAAATCAGGAGCGGTATCTCCAACTTTGACTGACATGTCTGCTATTGTTACAAAACTTAGTTAAACCTTAACTTTTTTAGTATTCCAGATTTTTGAGAAGATTCCTACTCGTGATTGCCTGCAACGAAGCCTAGGTTCAACAGTGCGGGACTCGCTCTCCAGATGGAAAGCACGTGGAGCCCCCTGGCACAGCAACTTGGTTTTTCCATATTTTGTTACCACTGTCAACAATCTTGCCCACCCTACAATTATTGAGCAAGGTGCAAGACCCCTCATGAGAAAAGCACACAACAAACGATGAAAGTTATTCTTCTTTCTTTTTGACTTTTGACTCTCAAGTTAGATGCCAGTCACTGTTCGCTGTTCACTGACCACTGCTTGAAGGTTGAGGCGATGGCGTTGGTTCTGGAGCGGGTTTCCCTTTCTCTTGGCTGAGTTGCTCTGCTGTCAATGACTGTACCAGATTCACTGGCAGGGGGTTCTTACTGAGAAATTGAGCGTAGGCAGCACTCAGATAGGGTTTATAGTCGGAATTTTTTGCAATATAAGTTTCAAAAAATGCTAAGCCCAATGCCTTCATATAGTCCTGAGCCAAAGCGGGAGAGGGACCTATAGCGGTTTCGGGTACAGGAACTCCGCCTGTTGATTCTGCCAGCGTGGAAAAGTGGGTTCCGTCATTGAGCAACACTAGATACTTGTTGGGAGTGGTTAACCAAGTGAAGGGACGAATTTGTTCGGGTAAGGCGGGTGCTACCGTATCATCACTCCCAGCAACAAGCATTAAAGGGATTTGAATTTTGCTGAGCTGAGATTCTCCAAAGATCGTGCTATCGACTGGATTAATGGCGATCGCGGCTTGCACTCGTTTATCGGACAACTGATAATCTATGATGGGTAGCTCCTCAGCTCGACACTGGAGGAGTAGAGACAAATTCAAGGAGTTATTTGAGGGGCCGCAATCTTTTGCCAGTTGCTCGAAATTAATCTTGGCACCCGCCAGGGCTAACGCTGTATAACCCCCAAACGACTGACCGATAACACCGACTTGTTGTAAATTCAGTTGTTTGCCATAAGTACGCTCCAGTTCATCCAGCAAAAATTTGATATCCAAGGGGCGGTCAATTACTTCCGCTGGACTAGTTACTTCATTCGCCAACCCGTTAATGAGAGCTTTGATTTGATCGGCATTACTCCCTGGATGCTCGGGTACGGCAACAGCAAACCCGTAAGACGCTAAATGCTCGGCTAAATAGGCAAACGTCAGGCGATCGGAACCGAGTCCGTGGGAAATTACAATTACTGGTACTAACCCCCCTCGGGATAAGGGGCTAGAGGAAGTCGGTAAATAAAGATCGACTGGCAACGTTCGCCTCCGACGCAGGTCGGTTAGCATAAGCAATTGCTTTGAAAAGCTTACAGAACCAGTTTTTCGCAAGTCTGGCTTTTGGGAGAAAGGATTGTAACCTAGTGTTGAGGAGGATGCCTGGAGGGAGCCTTGCGATAGGTCTTGGGTTGACGCTTCCGCGATCGCTTGTTGCTCGACGGCTGCGATCGCAGATCCCGTACTCTTAATCAGATTCGATAACTCGTCAATCAGCTGGAAACCACGCGCTGAGTTGATTTTTATACCATAAGTGGGAAACTTTTGCAATACATTTAACAGCGTTAAGCCGTCGGGTTCGGCCGCCGCTAGAATGAGTGCAGATCGAATCGCATAGAACCCATCTTGACCGGCCTTGGTTTGGACGATCTGTCCTATCCGCTCTAAAATGATTTTTCCTTGCGGCGAATAGAGAAATTGCGCGATCGCTACCGGCGTTACATCGATGCGAGTGACCAAAACTTTCCGAAGCTGTTCGAGTTGTTTCGGGTCTAAATAACGTGCATAAGCTGCTAATTCCTGGTTAATTTTGCCCTCTTTTGCATAAAGTGCCAGAGCCGATACTGGCAACGAAAATTCCATCGGGCCGTAAGGGATATAAATCTGTTGGGCTCCTCGCGCTGGACTAGGGATCGCTACAGGAGCAAGCAACAATCCTATATTCAGAACAGCAATTCCTAGACTAGTGGGTAGCCTTTTAAGTCTGAGGGTAGGAGAATTTAGCTTGCCAATGGGGAGTCGGGAGTCGGGAAGCGGGAGTTGGAAAGAGGGATTTTCAGTGTTTCTTGGTGCATAACAGCACATGGCATCTAATCTGAAATCGCGCTGTTGTCGTCGAGAGTCACTATTCATGCTGTCGCTTTCCTCTCTAATTCATCGCATTGAATTCCCCAAACTTTTAAAATTATCTCACTTTTCCTATAAACTTTTCCTA
>DATNPT010000589.1:0-5274 GCA_036703075.1 Chroococcales cyanobacterium | reverse complement strand
AACAGCTTTTGTCTGAGATTAACTCTATCCTCAAAACCGATAGAGGATGCGATCGTCTCACTCAACCTTGCAACAAAATCGAGCCAGTTGCCGATACCCCATCCCCTGCTTTCTCGCAACGCGATCGCTTCTGGCTTCAAGACAATTATCCTTGGATTATCGTCCGGCTTTTACCCAATGCTCAGCACTATGTCGTTGGACGATTTTACAGTAGAACTGAAGCGGAAAATCATCAGCGATTTCTCAGCCGTTTCATGCCTGCTGCCGAGTTTGAGGTGACTTTTGAGGCTCCATCTGCGGTAGCGACAGAGATGCAGAACGCGATGTTTCACCCATAATATAGCGGTTCTCGGTTGCATAGAACACATCGTAGGGGCGATTCATGAATCGCCCCTACAAACTCCCGATCAATCGCTAACCAAGTCCCCCAGCGCAACTCACGTTACGGCAACGGAGACAGAAGCATGACTCGCGCATTTACTAGCTTGTCGCACGGGAATTTCAATCAAAAACTCCGTTCCTTGCCCTGGCACAGACTCGCAGCGCAGGCTACCTTTGTGCTTGTCCACGACAATGTGATAGCTAATCGATAATCCCAACCCCGTGCCTTTCCCCATTGGTTTGGTCGTGAAAAATGGGTCGAAGAGTTGTCTTTTGATCTCATCGGTGATGCCTGGCCCATTATCTGCTATTCGCACGATCGCACAATTATCATGGGTGACTTCAGTGCGAATCCTAATTGTGGGTGCAAAATCCTCAGGAGTGCGGCAATCGCAACCGAATTCCTCTAAAGCATCGATCGCATTACCCACAAGATTCATAAACACCTGATTGAGCTGAGAGGGATAGCACTCGATCTCAGGCAATTCACCATACTCTTTAATCACCCTAATTCCCGCGCGATCGCCATTGGCTTTCAGTCGATTGTTTAAGATTAATAGCGTACTCTCCATTCCCTCGTGGATATCGACGGGTTGCATGTGTGATTGGTCGATGCGCGAGAAGTTACGCAAGCTCAGCACCAGATGGCGAATCCGTTCTGCACCAGTTTCCATCGAGCGAAGAACTTTTGGCAAATCCTCGATCAGAAAATCCAATTCAGCCGCTTGAGCGTGATACAAAATTTCCGGGGCAGGATTGGGATAGTATTTGCGATAAAGGCGTACTAGTTGCAATAAATCTTTGACGTATTCGTTGGCGTAGTGCAGGTTGCCATAGATGAAACTGGTTGGATTGTTGATTTCGTGAGCAACACCCGCGACTAGCGTTCCTAACGTAGACATTTTTTCCGTCTGCACCAACTGCGCTTGGGATAAATGCAACTCGTGTAACGTTTTTTTCAGTTGTTCGGCTTGAGCAGTGGCAAAAGCCGCCGTTGTGCGGCTTTGTTCGTATAGTTCAGCTTGGTCGATCGCGATCGCTAATTGGTCAACAACGGCTGCAATTAATTCCACCTCATGATCGCTCCAAGGGCGATGTTCGTAGAAGTGTTCGCAAACAATCACCCCTGTTTTATTAGAACGGGTTTGCACGGGGGCAACAAGTAGTGATGTCAACCCCATCGATTGCAATCGTTCGCGACTTTCTGCATCCAGCTGTAAATCCGCCGTCACATCATCGATGCGAAGCAAGCACTGATGCCGAATCGGTTCGCAGATTGCCTCCACCTGCTCGACGGTACTGAGAGAATGCCGATTCATCCCGAATGCGGATTCGCAAGCGGTATGCATCAACTCGAAACAAGAGGATTCCTCTAAAGAGCGATACCACAAAAACTGACAGCGATCGATTTGCAATAGACTGCGAACTTCATGCACCGCTGTCTTTAATATCTTGTCTAATTCCAAAGAACTGCGAATTTGGCTAGATAGACGGCGTTTGAGCAGTTCTTCCCGCTCTTGCAGTTCGCGGAGTTGGTTTTGGGTTTTTCGCAGTCGCTCGTTGGTGGCAATCAATTGTGCCATCGCCGCTTCGACTTCGCGAGACTTTTGCTCGATCAGGCAGCTATATTGAATCGATTGCGAAACCTCCGCTAGCATATCAAAGACAACGGGTGACACCAGATCGCTTAACTCTTCCAGCCCCAACCAGGGTTGAGGTTTGATCGGAGTGGGGCTGGTAAACACGACTTGAAATTGACCGTTGGGCAAAATCTTTCCGATGCGACAAGGTTTACTTAGATGGTTATTCGCTTCGATAATCACCTTACCACCCGGTGCCTCAAACGTTTGTCCGTAGGCGGCTTCGCGCACGCGATCGACATCAAATGATCCCGCTGTTTCCACCGCTTGCTTCCAGAGATACACCTGGAAATAGGCAGCCTCAATGGGGTCACTTGTTACCCGATCTTTACCGTACCGCTGCTGAAAGTCTTGGACGAAGGTGCAATTTTGGGGCGTGTCGATACTCTGAAAATAGCTCCAACTGGCATAGTGGCCGGCGGCAACGTTGCCACCGATGCGTCGAACTTCTTCTTCCGCGACGCTAATCGCCATAATCGGAATTTCCTCAGCACTAATGCCAGCGTCTTTGTATTGTTGATAGAACGCGATATTGCTATCCCCATTCAAGGTATTGAAAACAACATCAGGCTTGGCTTGTTTGATTCTCTCAATCAAGTCACCAAAGTCTGTAGTCCCTAGTTCTACGTATTCTTCCCCCGCTAGCGTGCCGCCTTTGCGTTTGAGATGAGCTTTGATGATTTTGTTGGATGTGCGGGGAAAAACGTAGTCAGAGCCTACTAAATAAAAACGGTTGCCCTTATTTTGAAGCAACCAATCTACAGCCGGTCCCACTTGTTGATTGGGACAAATGCCGGTGTAAAATATTTGACGCGAGCATTCGAGTCCCTCATACTCGACGGGATACCACATCAAAGCGTTGAGTTCTTCCAAGACGGGTAAAACGGCTTTGCGACTGGCTGAAGTCCAGCCGCCGAAAATTGTCACAACCTCGTCTTGTTCGATCAGCGATTTGGCTTTGCGAGCAAAAGTTTGTGGGTTAGAGGCTCCATCTTCCACGATGGGTTCGATGATTCTACCTAAAACGCCACCCGCTTGGTTGATTTGCGCGATCGCCATCAGTTCAGCATCCTTCAAAGACGCCTCGCTGATTGCCATCGTTCCACTCAACGAATGCAGAAGTCCCACGCGTACCGTAGAACTCGGTTTAACAAACGGCTGGCTTGCTTCACTCATCTTTAGGCAGTTCCCGAAATTATCCTGTGTTTGAGCACCCATCAACCCTCATTACCAACGAAAATTCAATCTTAGCTGGTGTTGGCTGGGAAGAAATTCTCTATGAGTTCCAACGCATCTAGGAAACCTCTTGCTCTTCCTTCATAGGGAGGTTTAGTTTTGCGGGGATGCACTCGTTCAACTCAAGGCTGATGGCAATCAGGTTAGAGTTCTTACCATCGGGTCAATCAACTCTTTAGCTTCCGAAACGTTTCATAGTTGCTAATGTATCTTTCGCCAAAGCCTTTTTGGAAAACCATACCGCATCTTAACTTGTTTTTAAAAGTAAGAATTGTATTAATTTTTACGCTTGATGCAATCTTTCCAATTCCTCGGAGCAATCGCAGCAAATGACTTCACGACACGGGTTCTGGATTCATGAACGAGCATACCCAGGTCGCTTACTCTCTCTCAAGTGTTAGGACTCTATACAGTAGTGTGTTTTAACCGTTGACAACGCACCCCCTATGTGTGTCACCTCCGAGCGAAATCTCAGAAGCTCATCCTTACAGTTGGCTTCCTCATCAGCTGCGGATGAAACCATAATAATAAACTGAAAGATCTGATATGAAACTACTCCAGGCAAACTCTCAAACCCAGCACTGACGAAGCGGCTTCGTAGCTCGGATGCTTTACAGCAGACGTATTTTTTAGCGAACGGAGCGATGAAGTTAGACTCTACTACTCCAGTCCTAAGTACTTCAATGGTTAAAAATCGGCTTCTCTTAGAGAGAGAATATCTATATCTAATCTGGTCATTTAGTTGAAGTATCCGTAATTTTATTTAGATTAATTAATTATTTTAATTGATGGATTAAACTGAGTTTTATTAGCGATTATCAGGAGATTTTACGAGAGATTAAGGTTGTTTTTCAATATCTATGTGTTTTCTTTTAGCCCTTGAGAACAATAGATTTATCGCAATTCTCATATAATTGAGGTATGCGCTATGGGTAGGACATGCCGTACTCCTACATAATTTATAAACTGACTGCTCAGATAGCAGAGATCTCAGAATCGCAAGAAATTAATAGTTGAATCACGTCAAACTTTTTCGATATTTTTTGAGGGACGTAAGCTTTTGTCATTGAGAAAAGAAAACTGTATATTTTTTCGACGAGAGCAAACAATAACGCTTGGAAAATTCATGAAATTTTATTTTTTTTAATAAAATCTAGGGATTCTTATGATTAGATGCGCGTTAGCTTAACTATCAAAAAAACTGGTCATTCCTCACCGATCGCTGAAGATGAGCCCTTTGCGATCGCTTAGCTTAGAGGACTCCTTCACACGATCTTCTCGCATTAACACTCAAAATTGTTACAGAATCGTTATATGTATAAGTTATATCTTCGTTGTCTTGGGACGTTGAACTAATGAAGCGGTTGATTCAAGGGCTGCACGAATTTCAGACCAACTACTTTAGTACTCACCGGGATCTATTCGAGCTGCTGTCTCAGGGACAGCAGCCGAGAGTCCTGTTCATTACTTGCTCCGACTCGCGGATCGACCCGAACCTGATTACTCAAACCGAGCCAGGTGAAATGTTCATTATCCGCAATGCTGGCAACATCATCCCGCCATACGGTGCAACGAATGGAGGTGAGGGAGCTGCTGTTGAGTATGCCATTCATGCATTAGGAATTCAGGACGTGATTGTCTGCGGACACTCTCACTGTGGAGCCATGAAGGGATTGCTCCAAATCGGTAAGCTGGAAGAGGAAATGCCAGCCGTTTACGAATGGCTCAAGCATGCGGAAGCAACTCGCCGCACGATTAAAGAACACTATCAGGGCTACGAAGGTGAAGACTTGTTGAATGCGGCAACTCAGGAGAATGTTCTGACTCAGTTGGAAAATCTACGAACTTATCCAGTAATCCACTCTCGACTCAAAAATCATCAAATTCAGCTTCATGGCTGGATTTATGAGATTGAAACGGGGCAGGTGCTTGAGTATAACCCTACCACAGGTCAGTTCATGCCACCTCACACTCAGTTTTCCAGAGCTGCGTGGATAACTCCAGAGCAGCAAGAGCG
>DATNPT010000359.1:0-7242 GCA_036703075.1 Chroococcales cyanobacterium | reverse complement strand
AATTTAGCAGCAACGATTGAAGCCGCCCTGGAAACGGTACGACTGGCAGCCGAAGCCAAACACATTCAAATTCAGACTACATTCAATCCGATTTCAGGAACGGTTTCTGGTGATCCAAATCGCCTCCAACAAGTAGTCTGGAACCTCCTCTCCAATGCCGTGAAATTCACCCCAACTGCAGGGCGAATCGAGGTGCGCGTCGAGCAGGTTAGCACGTATGCTCAGATTCAAGTCAAAGATACTGGAAAAGGCATCAGTCCAGACTTCTTACCTTATGTGTTTGACTACTTCCGTCAAGAAGATGGCACAACCACCCGAAAATTTGGTGGATTGGGATTGGGACTGGCGATCGTCCGCCATTTTACCGAACTGCATGGAGGAACCGTTCAAGCAGACAGCCCAGGACAGAACTTAGGAGCTACATTTACTATCCACCTACCGTTAAATATTGTCGAGCCGGAACCCTCTTCTGATGACAGACACCCAGAAAGTGCCACAGATTTGGCAGGTGTTCATGTCTTGGTTGTGGACGACGATGCAGATATGCGGGAGTTGGCAGCATTCACCCTAATGCAATCTGGCGCACAAGTTACGACAGCTGCTTCGGCTGCACAGGCGTTGACTCTCCTGAATCAATCTGTCCCCGATCTGCTGTTATGTGACATTGGGATGCCAGAGATGGATGGTTATGCGTTGATTCGGCAAATTAGAAAGTGGTCAGCTGAACAGGGAGGTATGATTCCTGCAATTGCGCTTACTGCCTATGCTGGAGAAATCAATCAGCAGCAAGCCCTAGCTGCCGGATTTCAGATGCATATCTCGAAGCCTGTTGAGCCTGAGGAATTGGTAAAAGCGATCGCGCGTTTGCTAAGACACTGAATGCAAGAAGGCAGAAGGCAGAAGGCAGGAGGAATATGGCTTGTACAATAAGCTTTTTAACCTTTTTCAACTGGATAGTTATTTCCGCCACGCTGCACTGAATGACTTGAGTTTTGGTTCGGTTGTATCTTGATTCCCTCAGAAGAACTGCCAGAATAGGTAGATAGACAGAACTAACCACAGTCACTAACCCCAGCCTAAAGGCGTGGGGCTTGAAAGAGGAAGACTCACCACCTTCTTAATTCGAGACTAAAACAGTGTCTAGCCAATTGCTGAACTGCCTGGGAATGGTATCCCAACTGACGTTAAGAATGCCTCCCTAGTTTTTAACCTCTCTGGCAGTCAGCGGCGAAGGGAAATATATACCTAGCAATAGGGCTTATTGCAATGTTTGTTCCAGTTGTAAACAGCGAAAATAGACCGCTAATGCCGACAACGCCAAGTCGTGCTAAGCGCTGGATTAAGTTAGGCAAGGCAACCCCATTTTGGAAAAAAGGAGTATTTTGTGTTCGACTCAACGTAGAACCATCTAGTACCAATTGTCAACCAATAGCAGTAGGAATCGACCCAGGCTCGAAGCGTGAAGCATTCACGGTCAAGTCTCAAGCTCACACTTACTTCAATATCCAAACCCATGCGGTTGATTGGGTAAAAGACCACGTTGAAGTTAGACGTAACATGCGAAGGGCGAGACGTTTTCGCAATAAGCCGTGCCGTCAAAACCGAGCCAATCGATTGGTCAACAAAAATCGGCTTCCACCATCAACCAAGGCAAGATGGCAGTGGAAATTAAGGATAGTCAAGTGGTTAACCTTGATGTTCCCAGTATCAGCGTTTGTTGTGGAGGATATCAAAGCCCGTACATGGAATAATGGGCGCAAGTGGAATGTATCGTTGAGTCCTCTAGAGGTGGGCAAGCATTGGTTCTATTCACAGCTTAAGAAGATTGCTCACCTAGAAACTAAAACGGGCAACGATACTTACGAAATGCGTCAAGCTCTGGGACTTAAGAAGTCAAAACAGAAGCTATCAAATAAATTTGAGGCTCATTGTGTTGATTCTTGGGTGTTAGCTAACTGGTATGTTGAAGGACACACTCAACCAGACAACACGCAGTTAATCGAAGTTATTCCCCTTGAGTTTCACCGTAGGCAACTTCATCGCTTACAACATGCTCCAGGACATATCCGTCCTCGGTATGGAGGAACTGTAAGTGCAGGCTTTAAACGTGGCTCAATCGTCAAACACCCTAAATACAAGTTCTGTTATGTGGGTGGATGGCAGGAGTCTCCGACTAAAAAAGAGCCGAACCGGAGAACAATTAGTTTGCACAGTTTAAATACTGGCAAGCGATTATGTCAAAATGCGCTGCCTTCAGACTGTAAGTTTTTATCTTACAACTCGTGGCGTGTAGCTGGTTAACTTGTAAAGCCGTCCTTCCAGGACGGGGTTTCAGACCCAATTTTTCGATGAATGTCGATCGCACAAACTCCTTGAATCAGCCAGAAGAGTTTACTGTAAATTTACCTCAAGAGTTGTGTACGGACTGCCACGCGAGCGAAGCACGATTTGCGGCGATCGTAGACCACATGGCTGAGGCATTCATTTCCATTAATTTAGAGTGGCACTGCACCTATGTCAACCGTAAAGCAGAGGAGCTTTTAAATAGGCAGCGGCAAGACCTAATCGGCAAAACGATATACACAGTATTTTCAGTCAATCCTACCTCTGAGTTATATCACCATTGTCAGCGAGCGATCGCAACGCAAACGGCGATCGAGTTTGAACAACACTACCCCTCACTCAACAAGTGGTTGAAAATTCGCCTCATCAACAGTAACGATGGCTTACTGATTTACTTTCAAGACACGACCCAAACATCTCAAGCCGAGCAACAATTAAAAGCCGAAATTGCCAAGTGCCAGCAGGTGGAAGCGACTCTTCAGAAAGAACAGGACTTTTTGAAGGCAATCCTAAACAACGTTCAAGCTGGCATTGTGGCTTGCGGTGCAGATGGCATATTAACTGTATTTAACCAAGCCGCTAAAGATTTTCATGGATTATCTCAGCTACCAGTCCCACCCGATCGCTGGGCTGACTATTATGACTTGTATTTGCCCGACGGCAAAACACGCATGAATACAAAGGATATTCCACTGTTCCGGGCATTGCAAGGACAGAACGTTCGTGATGTGGAAATGATGATTGTTCCGCAGCAGGGAACTGCCCGAATGCTGCTAGCGACTGGACAAGCGATTATAGCCCCAAACGGCGAAAAACAGGGTGCAGTTGTCGTGATGCACGACATTACAGAGCGCAAGCAAATCGAAGAAGAACGAGTACAGCTTATTCAAGAACAGGCAGCCCGTGCTGTAGCAGAGAATTCTCAGCAACAATCAGCATTCTTAGCACAAGCGAGTGCTGTCCTTTCCTCTTCACTGGAGTATGAACAAACTCTCCAAAGCGTTGCTAAGCTGGCAGTTCCTTATTTTGCAGATTGGTGTAGTGTCGATCTACTGAATGACGATCGCACGATTAGTCGTGTTGCAGTAGCTCATTGTGAGCCGGAAAAAGTAAAGTTTGGTTGGGAGTTGGCTCAACGCTTTCCCAGACATCTCGATGATGGGTATGGCATTGCTCAAGTCATGCAAACAGGACAGGTTGAAATTGCGACTGAGATTGCAGATGAACAGTTAGTTGCCGCCGTGCCGAATGCTGAATACCTGGAAATCTTACGTGGAGTTGGGTTAAAGTCCTGCATCATTGCACCGCTAGAGGCAAGCGGGCGCGTGTTGGGTAGCATTACGTTTGTGTTTACTGAATCCGATCGCCGCTATCGCCTAGAAGACATTGCCCTGGCTGAAGATTTGGCTCGGCGGGCAGCGATCGCGATTGATAACGCTCGTCTTTATAATGAAACACAACAAGCGAAATTAGCCGCAGAACTCGCGGCTAACCGAACGTCTCGATTGCTCGCGGTGATGACGGCTTTGTCTGAATCGCTAACCTCAGCTCAAGTGGCTCAGGTGATTATTGAACAGGGAATGGCTGCACTAGGAGCGAGTTGTGGTTTGGTTGCCGTATTAAACCAGGATGCCAGCGAACTGGAGATTATTCAATCGATCGGGTATGAGCATGTAGGAGACTTTCTGCGTAGTTTTTCGATTCATGCACCTTTTCCTCTGGCAGAAGCCGTGAAAACTGGGCAACCTGTTTGGTTAGAAACGCTGGAAAACAGAATTGCCCGTTATCCTTACCTAGCCGAAGCGTATGCCAAGGTTGGTTCTAAAGCCTGGATTTCGGTACCGTTGCTGATTGAAGGACAAGCCGTTGGTGGACTGTCGCTTAGTTTTTCGACGGTTCCCCAACTTTGTGAAAGCGATCGCGCTTTCGTTTTAGCACTGGCACAGCAATCGGCGCAGTCGATCGACCGAGCAAAGCTCTACGAGTCAGAACAGCAAGCACGGGCACAAGCAGAAGCAGCTAACCGAATTAAAGATGAGTTCTTAGCTGTCTTGTCGCACGAATTGCGAACTCCGTTAAATCCAATTTTAGGTTGGACTCGACTGCTGCGAAGGGGAACTCTCGATTCCAGCAAGACAGCAGCAGCTCTCGAAACGATTGAACGCAATGCCCAGTTGCAAATTCAACTGATTGAGGACTTGCTCGATATTTCTCGCATTTTGCAAGGCAAGCTGAGTTTGGACTCTACTCCAACTAATTTGAAAACAACTGTTACAGATGCGATCGAAACAGTCCGTCTAGCTGCCGAAGCCAAGAACATTCAAATTCAAACTCAGCTAGAACCCACTGTGGACGATGTGTTAGGAGATGCTGCCCGCTTGCAGCAGGTTGTCTGGAATTTGCTCACCAATGCCATTAAGTTCACTCCTGCCGGAGGTCGAGTTGAAGTTGAGCTGAAGACGATGGATTCCGATGCTCAGATTCAAGTTAGGGATACAGGGAAGGGGATTAAGCCAGAATTTATTCCCTATGTCTTTGACACGTTTCGACAAGCCGATAGCAGTATTACGAGAACCTTTGGTGGGTTAGGGCTGGGATTAGCGATCGTGCGTCACCTCGTTGAGCTACATGGTGGAACTGTCGAAGCGGAAAGTTCTGGAGAAGGACAGGGAGCAACATTTACCGTCACGCTTCCCTTGTTAGCCCGGAGCAAGGACGCAAACAGTGAGCATAAGGACAATCTACCCCTCAATGCTCACACTTCACCCTTAGCTGGATTATGTATCCTGGCAGTGGATGATGAAGTAGACAATTTAGAGTTACTTCAATTTATCTTAGAGCAAGCGGGAGCCACCGCGATCTGTGTATCTTCAGCAACGGATGTTTTACAACAACTGAATGAATCTAAACCAGATGTTTTGATTGCTGATATCGGGATGCCACAAATGGATGGCTATACGTTGATTCGTCAAATCAGACAACTACCTCCAGAGCAGGGAGGACAGATTCGAGCGATCGCACTTACTGCGTATGCAGGTGAGACAAATCAACAGCAAGCCCTGGCAGCCGGATTTCAAAGGCATCTTTCCAAGCCTGTTGATCCTGAGGCATTAGTGCAGACAATTGAGCAATTGCTTCATCAAATGGAAAGTTCTTTGGCAGGTAGTATTGTGATGCCTAATACCAATTTCATAAAATAGCGCTACACATCGACCGCCCCAACCCCTACTAATAAAAGCTCTTCCTTACATTCCCCCTTGATAAGGAGGGTAAGGGGGGAGACAGAACAGCATCTGTAGCAAGTATTTAGGAAATTGGTATAACTCCTTGGCATTACCGCACGAGTAATGGACTTTTATTCTGTCAAAACTTCAAGACTTGTATTTAGCATTACGTTGTTACTTAATACGAATTCTCCCATTAGATACAGCAATAACTCCAGTACTTCAACCCGTTAGTCAGAGGAGAGAAGAAGTTGACGCTTTTAGGATGAGGTCAAGTCAAATCAAAAAGGTGGATTGCGCTTCATCCGAGCGAGGGAAGGCTCAGACAAGCGGGGGGTAATTATCAATATTACTAGCGTGCATGAAGACATTCCCTCGCCCGGAACAGCAGATTACTGTGCTGCTAAAGCGGGACTCCGCAACCTGACGAGAACCCTCGCCCTGGAACTCGCCGATAGCAAAATCAATGTGAATAATATCGCTCCAGGAATGATACTGACGCCGATGAATCAACAAGCGATGGATGACCCAAATGCTTGGAAACAGCAGGTACAGCACATTCCCATGAAACGAGCTGGGGAACCGCAGGAAATTGCCCACGCGGCTGTATTTCTAGCTTCAAGCGATGCCAAGTATATCCACGGCACAACCTTATTTATTGATGGGGGACTGACGCAAAACGTGGGTCAGGGTGCCTGAGTGCCGCTTCGCGCAAGTCAAAAGTCAAAAGTCTAAATCTCCTATGGACAATCAGAATTCAATTATTCTTGTTGCAGTTGGTGCGATCGCTTTGCTCGTCGTGCTTCGGGTGGAGCGATGGTGGCGCGAACGTCAATACAATCTCACGGACAAGACGGTGCTGCTTACAGGTGGTTCTCGCGGACTGGGTCTAGTTATGGCACGCCAGTTGATACAGCAAGGAGCGCGTTTGGCAATTTGTGCCCGCGATGCAGCAGAACTGGAAAGGGCGCGGAATGAATTAGAACAACAGGGTGGACAAGTATTGGCTTTGCCTTGCGATGTCACCGATCGCTCCCAGGTTGAGCAGATGGTGCAGCAGGTGCGCGATTGGGCTTCGCCCAGCGCCAAAGGCGATCGCGTTGGTCAGATCGACATCCTCATCAACAATGCAGGTGCGGATATTGTCGGGCCAATGGACGCATTGACGATGCAGGACTACGATGACTTGATGAAGCTGCATTTTTGGGCACCGTTATACACCACCTATGCGGTTCTCCCCGAAATGCGTCAACGACAGGCTGGACGCATCGTCAATATCTCTTCCATCGGTGGCAAAATGGTTTCCCCGCATATGTTGGCGTATTGTGCCAGCAAATTTGCTTTAACGGGTTTGTCGGAAGGAATGCGGGCAGAACTGGCAAAGGATGGGATTGCTGTCACAACGGTATGTCCCGGTTTCATCCGCACATGCGTGATAGACCACGCTATCTTCAAAGGTCAGAACCGCAAGGAGTATACCTGGTTCAGCATTGCTGATTCATTGCCCTTCCTCTCCACCAGTGCCGAAAATGTTGCTCGTCAGACCATTGCTGCCCTTCGACGGGGTGATGCAGAGCTGATTGTGCCATTTTGGACTCTAATCAGTGCCAAATTGTTTGCACTGTTTCCAGGACTCAATTCCACTCTGCTGGGTTGGGCGAATCGATTGCTACCT
>DATNPT010000001.1:0-8879 GCA_036703075.1 Chroococcales cyanobacterium | reverse complement strand
CCTCCGGTATCTCCATTTTGGTAGCCACCCGAATTCGGCATGAGCGATTTGAAGACAACGTTACCCAACTTTAAATATTCTTGCTGACCTTGCTGAACCAAGTCAGGCTGAATTCCCTTTTGTTCGAGATAACGTCGGGCTAACTGAAAGCTAAAGGAGTATGGGGTCGTGCAGCGAGAGGTTGCAGTTGGAGGCAGCGTGATAAACAACAGCGCCCGCCGAATGATGCCATTGGGCGGATCGATGGGAATGTCATTGAAGCCAACTTGCTCGGCAGCAATGCCTTTAGGGGGAGCAACATCTCGATTCTCTAGATTCCTCCGTTGGCACATCGGAATAATGCGATCGCTTTTTTGCAGATTCGCTACAAACTGCTCGTGTCCGGGGGGTTGGGGAATATCTCGATAGATATCCAATCCAATGACGGCAGGTTGGTATTGCTCTAGCTTCTGTAGAAGCTGATTCATCAATTGGTCGCTGAGGGGATAGGGCGGATGGGACTGGATATCTGCCTCCGTCACCTTCACGAATAACAAGCGCGGATCTGGTGGTTGAGCCGGTCGCAACTGCATCAGGCGGTCGTAAGCGCTCAGTTCCAGAGGTTCCAACAGATTGAGCTGCCGACCTCCGAGCAGCAAACCTGTGACAGCCAGACTGGCAACCAACGCGGGGCGTCTCAACACTGCCCAACCCACGCGCTTGAGGCGGGACAACATTATAGAGGCTTTTTCTGGCACTATGCTCTGACGAGAACCTTGAATTTCGTTAGCGCTGTTGGACGTAGCCTGTTTTGAGTTTTGAGCTAACTCTTCACGCTTTACTTTCACCTTTCTGACCATTCACAACCCAATAAGTAAAAACTACAACGACCGCCATCACACGGGTGTCGCTGAGGTAGCTTTTTATTTTGATCACCTTCCTCAAATCCCGACTTCGCCCACCCTAGAGTCTTTTTCCTCGATCGCTGCTGTTGCTCAGGGCAATTGCTCCAAGGTTAAGGGCGAGTGACGGTAATCGCCTCCGGCATGGCAGAAACCCCTAGTATTGCGTCTACTCAAGTTTGTGTCTTTAACAACGTCACAAACCAAGTCGCTAGCCTTCTTGACTATCAATTCTCCCCGATCGCTGATTTACGCACCCACTGTACTAATAGAAGTCGGTCATCCGCGACAGAGCAACGACAGCACTTGCGACCTTCTTCCATCTAGAGAGGATAAGCCATTGACTATAGCATAAGGGGAGTTAGCGTTTCCTGATATAAAAAAGTTCAAAGTTGGCCGAAGCTAACTTTGAACTGAATCTCTACAAGTCCAAGTACTTGTCTTATTTCTCGGTTAACGTCCAGACACCATCCCACTCTTCAGGGGGAGGGTTGCTGACATAGTGCTGGCTTCGCTCCATTTGCAACTGAGCCGCCTTATCATCCGAATCAATGTCTTCCACGATAGTGGCAAACTCGTTCCAGGCCTTACGAAACTGGCGTGCCAAATAATATTCGCGACCTTTATGGTAAAGCTCGATCACCTGCTGCTTTTTGCTATCAATTGGATCGGAGCGTAACCCTACGACTTCATAAATTCTCACGGGTTTATTCTTACCTTTGACGCGAATACAATCGATTTCCCGATGCCAGATCAGATCCGCGCAGGGTCGGAAGGTATATTCGCTAATGATAATATCGCAGCCGTATTGCTTACTCGTTCCTTCTAGCCGAGAACCTAAGTTAACGCCGTCTCCAATCGCGGTAAACTCCATCCGCTTGCTAGAGCCAATGTTGCCACTAATCACGCTGTCAGAGTTGATCCCAATCCCAATCCGAATCGGGTCTTTGTTAGCGGCGAGGCGATGAGCATTAAATTCTGCCAAGCGACGGCGCATTTCTACCGATGTTTGCACGGCTCTCCAGGCATGGTCGGCTAAAGGCAGCGGCGAACCAAAGACAGCCATGATCGCATCGCCAATGTATTTGTCGAGGGTGCCTTTGTACTTAAAGATTGCCTCAACCATTGACTCAAAGTATTCATTGAGCATGCCAACGACTTCTTCGGCCGCTAAAGTTTCCGTCAAAGCGGTATAGCCGCGAATATCGGAGAACAATATCGAAACTTCCTTGCGATCGCCTCCTAACTTAGCATCATCTAACTTGAGCAATTCTTCAGCCAACTCTTGAGTCATGTAGCGGTACATCGTACTCTTGAGCCGTTTTTCATCGCTAATGTCTTCCATGACTACGAGTGCGCCACGGATTTTTTGATAGTTGGTGGCATCAGCAATCGAGTTAATCGATAAATTTACACTCCGTTGTTGCTCGGTTCCCCTGGATAATAACGTTTGGTCGGGATAGTATTGCTGACGCCCTCTTGGGTCTATTCCTTCTACAGCTTTATTGAACCATTGGACAAAGCGATTGCTGTTGTTTTTATCTTTATCCTCGATTTGAAGGACTTCAGTAATCGGCTCTCCCTCTAGCCGCACTGTTGAGTTGATACCCAGTAAGTCCCTTGCACTCTCGTTGACTGCAATAATCCGACCTTCTTTATCGGTTGAAATTACGCCATCAGACAGACTTCGCAGGATATCGCGCTGCATTTTCTCCTGCTGCTTGACCGTATCGAACAATTTAGCGTTTTGCAGCGCGACGCCCGCTTGGATATTAAACGCCTCCATAAACTCTTGGTCGGTGCGATTAAAACTCGCTTTCCAGCACTCAGGAGCTTCCGGCCACTGAGTGGGGTTATAGGGAGGAAATTCGCCTTGTTTCTTTTTATTCAGTAATTGGGTAACACCGATTAACTCTTTATCGGCGTTAAACACGGGCATGCACAATAAGCTACAGGTGCGATAACCCGTTTCCTGGTCAGATCTTTTCGAGGTTTCTGAGTCGGGGCGATCGTACAAGTCAAAGCCAATATTGAGCGGCTGACCTGTAAGGGCAACTTGACCCGCAAACGAGTTCATTGTCAGCGGAATACGGATTTCTTTTAACGTCCCGCCAACGGGAATTTTTGTCCACAGATCGTTACGATCGCGATCGACGAGCCACAGCGAAGAGCGATCCGCATTCATCAATTTCTGGGCTTCGTCCATCACCTTTTTCAAGGTTTCTTCCAAATCCAAGCTACTTTTGCTCAAGGAATTGGTGGCGGAAATTAAGGCTTGAGCCGCTTGCTGTTTTTGCGTCGCGCGTCGTAGCGATCGCGATGACTCAAGAATCAAGCGAATGGACGGAGCAAATTCCTCAAACACCCGCTCATCTTCCCGACTAAAGCCCGGTTTGACAATCTTTTCCTCTAAAGGCTTATTGAGGTCGTGGGGGAATTTTAATTTATTCAGGAGTTGAACGACAGCGACTAAATCGCCTTGTTCGTTCAACAAGGGTAAAGCCAGCATCGTATAGGTGCGATAGCCAGTTTTCTTAAATTGCTCTTTAGCTGCACCCGATCGCGGATCGTCGAAAAAATCGTAAGGGATATTAATAACTTGCTTAGAGGTCGCCACATCAGCCGCTATGCTGCCGTGGTCGGCGGGAATACGAATTTCTAGTGAGCCACCCCCCTCGTCTTTAGCCACAATCGACCAGAGTTGATTTCTGTCTTCATCTTTTACAAAAATGGTCGAGCGATCGGCCCCTAGAAGTTCTCCCGTTTTAGCTGTAATCGAACGCAGCATTTCATCGAGAATGGCATCAAACCCTTGGCTGTCCAGCAGACTATCGAGCATGGACAGGGTTTGATTAACAACCCCTAATCTGCCTTCTACTTCTGTAACGACTTGTCTAAAAGTATCCTGCGTAAGGGGAGCAAGAAATTCGGAAAAAGTTCCCTTTGTGGTTGCTAACGCGCTAGCTGATGGATGATGTCGTTCTTGTACGCTCTGCTCTTGGGTAGGAGCAGCATCAACAAATACATCATCAGGAACAATGGTAATCGTTTCCTGCTCGAGGGGATGGGAAGATGCAGACATAATCTCTTGTTGGGGTCAGAGAAAGTTTCTGGCCTACGACACGATTGTATTCTATAAATTTACTGTTTAAATTTACTGTGTCGAGTGAGCCAATTGTAGATTATTCCTCTCGAACCGTGTAGGAGAGGGGGTAGTCAAGGTCATTCGTAAATGCTAGAGAAAATTAAGTAACTGGAAAATCAAATATATTAGCTGAATTATTGATTAATCACAACTCCAACAATCACAAGGATGAGGAACCACGGGGATAAACTGCTCTGGGACAATCTCAAAGAAGAATATCTCTATTCTATCGAGCAATTCACTAGAAAAATGGCAGGAATCCCCATCCCGCTTAATGGGCGGGTCAGATGTCAGCGGTTTTGAGGTAATGAGTCATAGGGAATAGGAGCATCTTACCCATGACTGATTACCTCTAATACCCAGCCTTTTTCGAGTGAGGTTCATCTGTGACTAGTTTTGACGCCAGTGAGCCGCTTTGACCAAAAGAGATTCCGCAAAGGATATCGCCTCTTGAGCGGAATGGCCGCCAGCCAACTGAGCAATTTCTTCGCGGCGACAATCGTGGTTGTCGAGAAGACTAACACGGACAACTGTGCGTAGGTCGAGAAGCTCTGCCTGGAGGGGATCGTTGTCCAGTTCGGGTGATGTTTTGCCGTTTCGCTTCGTTGACGATCGCTTATTTGATTGGAGTGTCAGCGGTTGACCAATCACTTGCTTGGTTACCCGGAAGTGTCGATCTGCCATAGCTGCGATTAAAGGCTGGTGGGTGACGCAGAGAACTTGGTGTTCCTGGCTGAGTTGATGGAGTTTTTCCGCGATCGCTTGGGCAACCCGACCCGATACTCCCACATCGATCTCATCAAACACTAACGTTCCCCAGGCATCATTGCTATTAGAGAAACACGCTTTCAGTGCCAGTAAAAAGCGGCTCATCTCCCCACCTGAAGCCGTCGCACTCAAAGGTTGCAGCGGTTCTCCGGGGTTGGGAGAGAAGTAAAAAGTCACTTGGTCGGCACCCGCAGCAGTCGGGGCAATTGATGCGATCCCCACTTGAAACTGTACCTTTTCCATCGCCAGAGGCTTCAGTTGCGCCACTAGGCGTTTTTCCAATTCCTCGGCCGCTGTGCGACGCATTTGGGTTAGTTGAGCGCAGGTATTTGTCAAGGATTCATGACAAACAGCATGGTTGTTTTCCAATTCTTCCAGAGATTGTCCCTCCCCGCTCAGTTCCGCAAGTTCTGCCTGAAGTTTTTGGTAGTGCGCGATCGCATCGGCAAGGGTTGGACCGTATTTGCGGCAGATTTGCTTGAGTGCCTGAATCCGATCTTCTACCGCTTGTAACCGTTCGGGATCGGTCTCTAGTCCATCACCATAAGCATTAATCTGATGAGATGCTTCTACCACCTGCGCCAATGCGGCACTGACTAAATCGAGCAGCGGTTGCAGTTGAACGTCGTAGCGCACCATATCGCTTAAGGTAGCTTCCGCGTCTCCCAACAAGTCAGCACAAGCCATACCGCCATCATTCTGGTAAAGTGCTTGATAGACCAGGTAGCTCTGCTGTTGTAGATCCACGACATGGCTTAGACGCTGGCGTTCTTGTTCGAGCTGTTCGAGTTCATCAGCCTCTGTGAGGTTAGCAGCACTCAGTTCCTGTGTTTGGTACTCTAGCCAGTCGAGCCGTTGCAAGCGTTGCTGTTCCGATTGCCGCCGCTTCTCCAGCGCTTTTAACGCCTCCTGGCACGCTATATAGGCACAAGCAACGCGATCGCGCTGCTGGATTAACAGGGAACCGCCGTAAAGGTCGAGTAACCCTCGTTGAAGCGCCGGTGCCATGAGTTGTACGGTTTGGCCTTGAGCGGTGATTTCGACGAGGCGATCGCGCAGCCGCTCAATCAGGTGCCGATTGACCAAAACACCATTCACCCGCGTTCGCGTTCGCAACGTTCCCTGATTTACAGCAATCTCGCGACTACAGACCAAATCGGCCTCGTCCAGTAAGTCGATCTCCTGCTCGCTCAACCAGGTCACTAACGCCGCATCCGGCCGAAACGTTGCTTCAACTAGAGCGCGTTCCGCCCCGGTGCGAATCATCCGATTGCTGACTTTTCCACCCAACGCCACATCAATCGCATCCAACACGATCGACTTGCCAGCTCCGGTTTCACCAGTCAGGACATTAAGACCAGTACCAAATTCAAGTTCTAGTTCGTCAATTAAAGCAAAATTTTGAATCCGCAGAGAAAGCAGCATAGCAATTTAAGACTTCCAGGGAAGGGCGACCTGAGGGCTAACCAATGATTAGGCTTTAACGAATAACGATTTGATCTAAAACTCCAATCTAAAATCCCAGCTCCAAAATTGGTACAGATGGAACAAAATTCACCTAGAGGGAAGAGGGCATCTCTCTTGATGAGTGTTGATACTGATTAAGACAACAGATAATAACAGCAGATACAAGGGGGACCTGAACTCAGCCTGCTGATGGTTTCTACCAAAACGAGAGCATAACTTTAGTATCCAATTCAACGCGAGAGCGAATTTGTCCGACTCAGGGCGATCGCAGGTAGTGAAGCGAGGCCTAGTCTAGCGCAACTAGGTTAACTAGTTCCTACAACCGTTATTGTTACAATACTTTACAGAGTCGCTCCTGTCGGTTCCAATTATTGATATGAATCTTAAAACAGTTTCCTCAGCCCCGTCCGAACAAGACTCACCACCCATAGTGGAACAGCCAGTCGTGCCAGTACCAACCGAATCTGTAACCGTTGAGTATGAACTAAGCCCGACCCCCGTGGCGTCTGAAGCGTTAGCCGAACGTTCAGTGGTTCTGACCACAGAAGCGCTGCGCTACGACCCGGTAGCAATTCAAGCTCAGTATGATAAGGCACCGCTACAAGTTTTCGGGCGGTTACTGAATATTGCTCTGCCCTCTCTCTCCTTTGCATTGGGATTGTGGTCGGATCGCGTGCGGGGTCGCCGCGTCATTAATGAGAGGCGTCGAGCGATTCAACTGCGGAAACTCTTGACGGGATTAGGACCGGCATACATTAAGGTAGGCCAAGCTCTCTCGACGCGACCGGATTTGGTGCCGCCGATTTTCTTGGAGGAGTTGGCGCTGCTGCAAGACCAATTGCCACCGTTTCCCAACGAAGTCGCTTATCGATTTATTGAAGAAGAATTAGGCGATCGCCCCGAGGAGATTTACGCCGAACTGACGGAACAACCTGTCGCCGCCGCGTCTCTAGGACAAGTCTATAAGGGCAAGCTCAAGACAGGCGAAACGGTAGCGGTGAAGGTGCAACGACCCGGACTAGCGGGGCGGATTGCGATCGATGTTTATATTCTGCGACGCCTTGCTCAATGGGCGCAAAAGAATATCAAGCAGGTGCGGAGCGACTTAGTTGCCATTATGGATGAATTTGGCAGCCGCATCTTTGAGGAGATGGATTACGCCCACGAGGGGCACAATGCGGAGCGTTTTGCTCAGCTTTACGGTCACCTTCAGGATGTTTATGTTCCCAAAATTTACTGGGAATACACCGGACGCCGAGTCCTGACGATGGAGTGGATTACGGGTACAAAGCTGACCAATATGGAAGCCATTAAGGCTCAAGGCATTGACGCAAGGCATCTCATCAATGTTGGGGTTCAGTGTTCGTTGCGGCAGCTGCTGGAACATGGTTTCTTCCATGCTGACCCTCACCCTGGTAACTTGTTGGCAACGCCTGATGGGAAGCTGGCTTACCTGGACTTTGGCATGATGAGCGAAGTCAAGCCATATCAGCGCTATGGTCTGATTGAGGCGGTTGTCCATTTGGTCAACCGGGACTTTGCAGGTTTGGCTCGTGATTATGTGAACCTGGAGTTCCTGACGCCGGATACCGATTTGACGCCGATTATTCCCGCCTTGGCGAGTGTCTTTAACGATGCCTTGGGTGCCAGTGTGGCGGAACTCAATTTCAAGAAAATTACCGACCAGTTATCGGCGTTGATGTACGAGTATCCCTTCCGGGTACCTGCCTACTACGCGCTGATTATTCGTTCTTTGGTGACGTTGGAAGGGATTGCGATTAATGTCGATCCGAACTTCAAGGTACTCTCGAAAGCCTATCCTTACATCTCGAAGCGTCTTTTAACTGACCCTTCACCGCAGTTACGGGCATCGTTGAAGGATTTGTTGTTTAAGGATGGGAATTTCCGCTGGAACCGTCTGGAAAACTTGTTGCGTAATGCGGCGCAAAGCCAAGATTATGACCTCAACAAGATATTGAATCAGACGCTGGATTTCCTCTTCTCAGAGCGAGGTGAGTTTATCCGCGAACAGTTAACGGATGAGATTATTAAAGCGATCGATGCTTACGGGCGTCGGACGTTTGATAACGTCACCTTTTCTCTCCGCAAGCGGATTGGCTTGGCAGATAACAAGAGTGCACCCGTGGCAACCGTGGAAAATGCTCAGACGGCTGAGCATATTAAGCGGATTTGGGAGATTTTGAAAGATACTCCTGGTTTCGATCCGATACAACTAGTTCCAGTCATTCCCCAACTCCTGGTCAAGCCGGAAACTCAGCAGATGGGGCAACAAATTGCTGGTGGTTTGGCGCAGCGAGTCCTGGTGCGGATGATTCGGGAGACGTTGCTCAAGGAGACGCCTCAGGAAGCACCGCCTAATGGTCGTAAGACCGCCCCAGCACCGAAGTTAGTTCTGCCCCAAGCCGCAATCGTTCAGTAGGATTGTAGGGGCTTCTAGACCCGAATCTTGGCTCTTCCCTGTATTTTTGGTGGGTTGAGCCAAGGAATTGTAGAAATTGATAGATAACGAAATAATCACACACCCGCCTTCGCTGAAAATCACCAGTGAGGGCGGGTTTTGTCTGGGAGTTATTGAGTGAACCCGCCCTAGACGAGTT